>CAZSLZ010000186.1:0-1671 GCA_964607865.1 uncultured bacterium | reverse complement strand
AAGCCCAATATCTGGCAAAGAAAACAGGAAAGAACCGGGTCTGCTCGGTAGAGGACCTGGGTAACCCTCAACTGCTGGCTCAGACCAGAAAGGATCTGGCACGTAAAAATGAGTTTTTCGGAACTCTCCAGGATGAAACCGGGTTGTACTCCCGGGCATATTTCGATGAAAGATATGCCGGCGAAGTCAAGCGGGCGGAACGCCACGGCAGGCCCTGCTCCCTGTTATTGATTCAACCCGATAATGATCTTTATGAAACCCAGAGGCAGAAACTTTTCTCTGATATAGCTGAAGCTCTGAAAGGAAACCTGAGGAACGGCATTGATATTCCTGCAATTTATAATCGGGAAATTGCGGTCCTTTTACTGCCAGAAACCGATTATAACATTGCGGTGATGATTGCCAAAAGGATAAAAGATTTAATAACCCGGGCTGTAAATAAGGATAGAACAGAGAAGATAACTTTCAGTGTGGGTGTTTCCAACTATCCCAATATGGGAAGGACTCAGGCCAGCATACTGGATTCAGCCCGCAGCGCGCTGCATATGTGCAGGCAACAGGGAGGAGATTGCGCCCTGCTGGCTTCTCAATTATAATTATTCCGGAGGTGGGCTTTTTGTCCCAGAACAAGAAACCACAATTTGAACTTATAAAAAAATGGAGTGTTGAACATATAAGTAAGGACCCCACCATGGGACTGGCCACAATAATGGATACCATGAATGAACTCATGGCGGATATTTTCTACCAGAGTGGTAAACCGCCCTTTCAGGTTCCCTGGCAACCCGATGTGGATATGTGGGCGGAAAATGACAGAATTTTCATTCAGATTGTTTTGCCTGGAGGAAACCAGAAACAATTAAAACTCCATGTTACTTCCAATCTTTTAATTGTTGGAGGAAAAATAGAACCTTTTCTATCCCGCCCGGGATGCCAGGTTCTGCTGAATGAAAGAAAAACAGGTGTATTTTCCCGTTCTATCCCCCTTCCTTACAAGGTGGAGCCCGAAGGAATAACAGCTGAATTTGAACGGGGAGTCCTTTCTGTTTCCATTCCCCTGGCAAAGAAGAAGAAGGGCATAAAAATCAACATAGAATAACCGCCAGAATATTATAATTAAAATTACTCCAGTACTATTAACTAAATTGAAAAGGTGAAATTATGAAGACTAAATTTTTTATATCTTTAATTTTATTGTCAGTTTTTATTATTTTTCCGGCGTGGGCAGCTGAACCTGCCGACAGCGCCGATAAGCTGCCCACCACCAGAGGATTATGGGACAGGATAAACTCAATTAACCCTTCTCTGAAGGATTATTCTGTAGCTCTGGACATCATTGCCAATGTAAAATATAACATACTGAGCCCCACCCTTAACCTGGCCGGAGATTATTACTTCAAGAAACCCGATATGCATAAGCTCAAGCTGAAGAAGGCATCATATCTGCTGGATAAATATCCCAAAATTTTCGGCTGGGAAATGCCGGAAATCGAAAAAAACCATACCAAGGTTATAAAGGGGACCATGGACGGAAAGAAATATTATGTTTTAAAGCTGGCGCCTAAAAAAATTGCCAGCGACCTCATCGGTGAAGATATCTGGGTGGACCCGGAAAACTATACCATGGCGCGCCACACCTATTATTACAAGGACAACGGCAGAATCGACATC
>CAZSLZ010000185.1:0-2612 GCA_964607865.1 uncultured bacterium | reverse complement strand
ACAGGAAAGGGTTCGACCTTTTATGTTGACCTGCCGCTGAAATATCCCCGGCCCTCGGCAAGTGTAACCACCGAGATGGAGTTGCCGGTTCCTGAGAAGATAAAGGAATCGGAAGCGACCGTTGGCCAGGAGGAAGCATTCGAGGAAGAAAAGGCTAAAGTCCCAGAGATACTGTTGGTGGAAGATAATCCCATTAACCGCAAACTGGTGGAAACATTTCTTAAAGATTATAATTGTAATATCACTATCGCAAAAGATGGCCAGGAAGCAATAGACAAGGCCAGTGAAAATCATTATAATTTAATTCTTATGGACATCCAGTTACCCAAAGTGGACGGTTACAAAGCTACCCGAACCATACGCGGAAATTCCAGAAACCAGAAAACCCCTATAGTAGCTTTAACTGCCCACGCAATGAAGGGAGACGACCAGAAGGCTCTGGAAAGCGGTTGTGACGGATATTTAACCAAGCCCATCGATAAGAAGAAGCTGGTTAATACCATCGATTTTTTTCTTACATCAACCAATGTTCGTGAAGAGAATTCGAACAGCCGGCAATTGAAGATCGATCCCGAGGTGATTGAGCTTACACCCTGGTACCTGGAAAACCTTGAAAAAGAAGCAAATGCCTGCAAAGAGGCCCTGAAAAAAGAGGATTTTGAAACTGTTCGAATCAAGGGCCACGGAATGAAAGGCAGTGGTTCCAGTTTTGGGTTCAGTGAGATTTCTGAGCTGGGAAAGAAGTTGGAAATTTCTGGAAAAGAAAAAAAAGCAGAAAACTCAGAGAAACTTATTCAGCTGCTGTTTCAGAATTTGGAAAAAATGAAGGAAAAATATAACAGGTAAGTTGAGTTACATACCTGTAATGCCGAGTCTGTCCTGAAAATTGTGTAAACCTCCGAAATGTATTAAAATCATATTAATATTTTGGAGGTTTTTGTTATGAATAAGAATGGAGCGCCCAAACGGCGGAAAAGAAGAAAACTGACACCAGAGGAAAAGGCGCGCAAAGAGGAAAGACGCCAGGCTATCCGGGCTATTATCGATCAGTAGTTTCGCATTATAAAAAAATATTTTTTCATAATGCGAAACTACTGTCATATTATATATTTAAATTTTATTTTTTAACCATTTGTTGTAATATGGGTCCTTATCAAGTTGTAAGTTTAAGGAATGCTTTTTGTCTTCGGCCCTGTCAACCTGGTCTTTATAAACCTGTATTTCTTCTTCCAACCAGTTCAGGGTTTTTCTGACCTTCATCTAATCACCCCCAATAAAATTCTGTTTATAATATATCACTTAAAATAAAAACGCCCCGTGATCAACATCACAGGGCATTTTTCATTATTTCAGGCAAATTATTGCAATTTTTTCTTGCAAAAATACCAATCTACACACTTTTCGGTTTTTACTCTTTCAGCAGCGTCCTTATAGGTGGGGGGCGGAGGAAGAATTATTTCATCTCCAGGCTGCCAGTTGGCAGGTGTTGCCACCTTGTGTTTGTCGGTGGTCTGTAACGCCTTTATTAACCTGATAATTTCAGGTATAAACCTGCCGTTACTCATGGGGTAATAGAGCATAGCTCTCATTACCCGTTTGGGATCAATAATAAAAACACATCTTACAGTGGCGGTGCTGCTGGAGCCTGGGTGGAGCATGCCGAACTGCAGTGATACTTTTTTATCCAGATCAGCAATTATCGGGAATGGCACTTTAATACCAAAATGCTCTTCGATATTTCTTTTCCAGGCTATGTGAGAATGGACACTGTCAATTGACAATCCTATCAATTCAGTGTTTAACTCCTTGAATTCGTCCACACTCTGGGCAAAGGCAATAAATTCTGTAGTGCAAACTGGTGTGAAGTCTGCCGGGTGGGAAAAAAGTACCACCCATTTGCCTTCGTAATCTGACAATTTTATTCTACCTTCGGTGGTGTGAGCCGTGAAGTCGGGCGCAACCTCATCCAAAGATAGAAATGTGGGTTTGTGAGTGGTTTCATGTTTTACCTGTTCACTCATATTTAGCCTCCTTTTTATCTTGTCCGGGTGTCATATTGCATCCGGTTATTTCGCTTTTCTTCTATGGTTATGAAAATTCTGGATGGAAGACATATGAGGGTTTCCCCAGGCTGATCTATCCATCCCATATTTTTACACCATTTATCCTTGCAGGAACTGTCATATATCCTTACCTGGTTGTCCTGGACAATAACTTTTACATACCCGAGTTCATTATTAATTACTATTTCTGCATCTTCCATAGAATATACCTGACGGTTCTTATTAGAATAAACCACGAGTTTGCTTTCTTCGTTTTTGCCAGGGTAAGCAAAAGCCAGGCTGGATAAAATTCCAACAATGGAAAGTATGATTACAAAATAATCGTATTTTTTTAATTTGATATCCATAGATTATATTATAGTAAACTGAATTTTGGTTAATAAGGTTTCCTTACTGCCAATTTTCTTCAACTTCAGCATGGCTTCGGGTTAATTTATTTCTCAGCAAATATTTGTGGGCTGAAAGGGTAGCTTTGGCGCCATCTCCCACAGCAACTGCAATCTGTTTTTCCGGGGTGTCGGTTACGTCGCCGGCAGCGAAAAAGCCCGG
>CAZSLZ010000184.1:0-3344 GCA_964607865.1 uncultured bacterium | reverse complement strand
TTTTTTGTAAACCCTTCTTCAATAAACTCTCCAACCTTGCTTATGAGAGCCTCAGGTTCAAAATATGCATCTTCTTCAGGTTGAACCCCCTGCACCACCACTGTGAATTCGCCTTTCCATTCCTTTTCCTTAAGCTGGGAGAGTACTTCAGAAATTTTTCCCCGGAAAGATTCCTCATAAATTTTGGTAATTTCCCTTACCACGCAAATCTCCCGTTCTCCCATATATAAAAGAAGGTCTTCCACCAGTTGGGTAATACGTTGGGGAGATTCATAAAAGATAAGGGTATGGGGTTCCCGGGCAACTTCCTGTAACAGGGCTTCTCTTTTTTTCTTTTTGCGGGGTATAAACCCCAGAAAAAGAAAAGAAGGTGAGGCAAGGCCGGAAATGACCAGGGCGGAAAGAGCTGCATTGGCGCCAGGCGCCACAGTTACTTTGATATGCTGTTCAATGCATGCCCGGACAAAATCATCACCGGGATCGGATACCAAAGGCATACCCGCATCACTGCAAAGCGCTATGTTTTTTCCGCTTCTTAATTCTTCAATAAGCTTCTGGCCCTGATAAACCTTGTTATGTTCGTGAAAAGATACCAGCTTATTGTGAATATCAAAATAAGATAATAATTTCCGAGTTCTCCGGGTATCCTCGGCAGCAATAAGATCAGCACTTTTTAATATTTTCAGGGCTCTAAGGGTAATGTCATCAAGGTTTCCGATGGGGGTTGCCACCAGAAACAAGGTCCCCATAGAATTCAATTCAGATTCGGAATTCATTTTTTATTCTTCAGCCCCGGATACAGCTTCTTCAGTTTCAGGTTCACCGGAAGACTGCCCCGGGTTCTGTTTTTCCCGGCTGTCGATAAAGATCAACGGTTCGCCTTCAAGATTGTAAAGTTCGTTGGGAGAAACCATAACCATGTTTCCTCCCTGGTTGCGGGAAATCAATAATGCCTGCTGAGCCGAGGATAGAAGCTCCTTGGGTTCAATTCCATGCTGGGGAAAAGTAGCAAGGCCCACATTAACGGCAATTTTTATATCTTTTTCCAGGGTATCGCCAATAAATTCATGTCGTTCCACAGCTTTCCTGATACGTTCAGCAGCAATTTTGCCACCTGCGAGGTTAGTTTCGAGAAATACTATTACAAAGGGTGCCCCGCTGTATCTACCGCCAATATCCACATTTCTCAGCTGTTTTCTTAAAAGGGCGCCAAACTGTTTTAAAATAGTATAAATCATTGCCCATCTGACGTTGGCATCGGTTTTGAAGTAATCGTAATTAATTTCCAGAATCATCAGTGTTAAAGGCCTCTTATAACGGTTTGTCCTGCTTACTTCCTCTTCAAAACGCCGTTCAAAATACTTCTGGGTATAAAGACCTGTCAATTTGTCAAACTGTTCGTTTATCATATATCCACTCCTTTAAACTCCGACAATATTGCCAAAGCTCATAAAACCTTCGCCCCCGCCCCAATTGACACTCTTGAATTTTTCATAATTCTGTGTAAACCTGTTAATCAACCGGGAAGCTTCTGCAGCTTCACCGGAATTCGCAGGATTGATGGTTCCCAATTCTTTCTTTTCCAAAATACCCTGTTTTTCATAAAAATGAATTCTTCTGTCTTTATAATTTACCTGAATTATCAATTCAAAATTGGTGGGATATGCCAGCCTGAAAGTGTAATAATCCAGCCTTTTGGGAATAAATTTGGTATGGGCTTCATTGCCATATTTATCAATTAATTTTTTTAGCAATGCGTCAAGATGTTCCTGTTTGAATTGATGGATAACCTGTTCAAATACAAAATCCGGTGACAGGGGGCCCACTCCCAGCTCGCCCTGTAACAGGCCCATAAGGAAATCCTTCATCTCGGTGGCATTAACTGCTCTGTCCTCGGGTTCAAAACTCAAAGAAACAGTTATAAACTCGGTCAATTCGGGGCTGACTTTTACTCCCAGTTCTTCAAAGCTTGGAAAATCAAAATCTTCGGGACGATGCCCTGTAAGCAACTCATGCATGGTGGCAGCCAGGGCATAAAAATCGGAACGGGGTTCGGGTTTTCCCATCTGTTGTTCCGGGGGGGCGTAACCGGGGGTGCCTATCCAATAACCTTCACCGGGGTTGGTTACTCTGGCGATACCGAAATCTATAAGCAGAATCCGTTTGTCATCATACCTGTATAAAAGGTTGGAAGGCTTGATATCCCGGTGGGCCACAGGGGGATCAAAACCGTGGATATACTCCAGAGCCTCGCAAACCTGAATGGCATATTTTATAACCTGTTGTTCCGGGAGGCCAGGATCTCCGTATTTTTTCAAATAACTAGACAGGTCTATGCCGTCAATAAATTCCATTACAAAATAATATAACCTGTCTTTATCCTGCTCCAGAAAGAAATGATCCATTACTTTGGGAATATTGGGATGACGGAACGTTTCCAGCACCGCAATTTCACTTAAAAAACGGTCAATTCCTGCCCGCCTTTCCTCGGGAGTGGAAAAATCATCAAGCATTTCTTTTACTGCTACTATCCGGTTATCCACACATAAATCTTCAGCTTTATAAACGGCTCCCATACCGCCGGCTTCAATTAACTTCGATATTTTATAACGTTTGTCCAGAACATGCCCTGCCGGCAAGGTGTTTTCCAACAAGGTTTAAACCTCCCATTAAAACCTTTTTCCCACTCCGAACACGGTCTGCTTGGTGTCGGTAACATCCCGAACACCACCGTGCAGGTAGAAATCCTTCATTACTGTAATTCGTCCTGTGAGATCCACATGCCAGTCCCTGGGGTTGTATGCATCAACATAAACGCCGTAATTTCTGCCAAACTGTATGTCAGCTCCGCCTCCAAGTTTGGAACGGACCACACCCAGACGGGGATAAATATTACCCCACTTCATTCTATACTGCAAATTCCATAAATTGTCAAATCCTATACTGTCAACCCCCAGTTTTACCGATGATTTATTCTGGGGAAGAAAAACCACGTTGGCATTGGGGACGGTTTCTTTTGAAACATCGTTATATTCAACTTCCAGATTTGCCTGAATCAGTTTTGAAAAACTTATTTTATCTCCGTTTTTTTTCTGGCTGTCTTTCTGCTGGTTTTCGCTTTCCTCACCCTGATAACCTGGAAATTTAACTTCTCCGCCACTCTCAGCTCCGTTATCATTTCCACCATTTTCGGCGCTTCCATTGGAGCTGTCCTCGTCTTCCAGCCCCAGGGTATTGTTAATACCGCTTAGAAGTCGGTTGGCGCTGGTAACTGCGCCCCGGGCTTCGTGAACTGTCACTTTCAGGTCCTCTCTTATCTTGCCGGAATTTGTTATAGCCCGAAT
>CAZSLZ010000183.1:0-3371 GCA_964607865.1 uncultured bacterium | reverse complement strand
GGTTATGTTTGTTTTATAAGAAGATAATTAAAAGAACCAAGAAATTTCTTGCTCATGATGAGTTTAACGAATGTCGTGTCGGCGACACAGTGCAGATAATTGAGACACGGCCCTACAGTAAGAGAAAAAGCTGGATGGTTACAAAGGTTCTTGAAAAAGCCAAGTAGGCTCAAGATCTTTGAAGACTTTCTTGAAAGGAGAGCTCACAATGATTCAACAGGAGAGCAGGCTAAAAGTAGCAGATAACTCTGGTGCCAGGGAAATTCTGTGCATAAGGGTTCGTAAAGGCTCACGGCATAATTATGCCGGTGTTGGAGATGAAATAACCGCCACTGTAAAAACGGCAAACCCGAATGCTCCCATTAAAAAAGGAGACATTGTAAGAGCAGTAGTGGTGAGGACGACCAAACCCATCCACAGACAGGATGGATCATATATAAGATTTGACGATAATGCAGCTGTGATAATTAACGATCAGGGCAACCCCCGCGGAACCCGGATATTCGGGCCTGTAGCCCGGGAGTTGAGAGATAAGTATTATATGAAGATAGTATCTTTAGCCCCTGAAGTATTATAAGCTTGTAAAATTCTGGAGGATATAAAAATGCCGAAAGCCCATGTTAAAAAGAATGATACAGTTCAAGTGATAACTGGTAAATATGAGGGTAAAAGATCAAAAGTTTTACAAGTTCATCCCAACGGGACAGTGACGGTAGAAGGTGTGAATGTGGTGAAACGCCATACCAAGCCCAAACCTCCCAAGATGCCCCAGGGTGGAATTGTAGAAAAGACTTTACCCGTGGATGCCTCCAACGTAATGTTAGTTTGCCCCCAGTGCGGAGTTCCCATCAGGCCCGCATACCGGTATAATTCCGAGGGCGAAAAACAGAGGTATTGCAGAAAGTGCAACGAGACCATACCCTAAACGTTAAGGCAAAAGGAGTCAAGTAACCATGAACAGACTGAAAGAAAAATACAATAAGGAAGTATCCAAACAGATGACTGACCAGTTCAAATACGGTAACGTAATGGAAATTCCCAGGCTGGAAAAGGTAGTGGTCAGCATGGGTGTTGGAGAAGCTATAGTTAATTCAAAGGCTTTGGATATGGCGATACAGGACATGAAAACCATAACCGGCCAGCAGCCAGTGGTAACCAAGTCAAAGAAATCCATAGCCGCCTTTAAACTTCGCAAAGGTATGAAAGTCGGATGTCGCGTGACTTTGAGAGGCGAAATGATGTTTGCCTTTCTGGATAAACTGTTTAATGTGGTTTTACCCCGTGTTCGCGATTTCCGCGGTTTATCGCCAAAATCATTTGACGGCAGAGGAAATTATGCCATTGGAATTAAAGAGCAGATAATTTTCCCTGAAATTGATTATGATAAAATTGACAAAACCAGAGGAATGAATGTGGTTATAGTTACAACCGCAAACACCGATGAGGAAGGCCTTCATCTGTTGAAATTCATGGGCTGCCCCATTCGGACTGGTTAAAATGGAGGTATAATAATGGCCAAAAAGTCTTTAGTTGTAAAGCAAAAAAGAGAACCCAGATACGAAGTCCGAAAATATAATCGCTGCAAATTATGCGGCAGACCCAGGGGCTATTTGCGGAAGTTCGGAATGTGTCGTATATGTTTCCGCACTTTGGCTCACAGAGGTTTAATCCCTGGTGTAACTAAATCCAGTTGGTAAAATAGGAGGCGAAAAAAATGGCAGTAACCGATCCTATCGCTGATTTTCTAACTCGAGTCAGGAATGCGAACACGGCGTATCACGCTCATGTTGATATTCCATCTTCAAGAATAAAAGAAGAAGTTGCGAAAGTTTTAAAATCCGAAGGTTTTATTAAAGATTATCAGGTTATAAAAACCGGAGTTCAGGGAGTCCTGAGAGTTTTTCTGAAATTCGGTCAGAACCGGGAGAGAATAATAACCGGTATAAAAAGAATCAGTAAACCCGGATTAAGAGTATATGTAGGTAAGGAAGAGATTCCCCGGATTTTTGGAGGACTGGGAACCGTAATCGTCACTACCCCCAGGGGTGTAATGACGGGTAAGCAGGCCAAGAAAAAGGGAGTCGGCGGAGAAGTAATAGCATATATTTGGTAATACGGGGTTAGTTAAAATTTCTAATCTCTTTACAGGAGGAGGTTTAGTTGTGTCTAGAGTAGGTAATGCCCCGGTAGAAATACCCAAGGGTGTAACTGTAGAAATGGAAGGCCAGAAAATTATTGCCAAGGGGTCCAAGGGACAATTGGAATATTTAGTGCCTGATAATTTCAATATTAAAATTGAAGATAATATTTTAACCGTTGAAAGGCCCGGAGATTCCCGGCAGGAAAGATCCCTGCACGGACTGGCCCGCAACCTTATAAGAAATATGGTGGTGGGTGTCTCCCAGGGCTATGAAAAGACTCTGGAAATAGTGGGTGTAGGATACAAGGCAGCAAAACAGGGCGCCAGCGTTCAATTGAACGTGGGTTATTCTCATCCCCTGGTCTTTAAAGAAGGCGACGGTATTGAATTTGATGTGCCCAACCAGACCACGGTAGTGGTAAAGGGCATCGACAAACAGAAAGTCGGCCAGATGGCTGCCAACATACGTGGCGTTCGTCCTCCCGAACCTTACAAGGGCAAGGGAATAAGATATCAGGGCGAATACGTGAGAAGAAAAGTTGGTAAAGCCGGTGCTTAGTAACTATAAACTTTAGGAGAGGAAAACCATGATAAAGAAGAAATCTCGAAAGTTTCTCAATAAAAGAAGGCATACTAGAATCAGAAAGAAAATATCTGGAACAGCCCAGATGCCCCGGCTGGTTATTTTCCGAAGCGCCAGGCACATTTATGCCCAGTTAATAAATGACCAGGAAGGAAAAACCCTGGTGTCCGCTAACACTTTGCAGAAAGATTTAGCTTCGAAAATAAAGGACGAGGGTTCTAAACTGGACAGAGCCAAAGCTATTGGAAAACTATTGGCTGAGAAAGCCAAACAAGCCGGAATTGAGAAGGCAGTATTCGACCGTGGCGGTTATAAGTATCACGGCCGGGTGGCTGCCCTCGCTGAAGGCGCCAGAGAAGGTGGATTGGAATTCTAGTTTGGCTGGAATCCAATCTTACCACTTGGAAATAGGAGGAAACCTGATGCGTAAAAATTTACGAATAAATCCAGCTGAGCTGGAGCTGGAAGAACGAGTTGTAAAAATCAACCGTGTTGCAAAGGTAGTAAAAGGTGGAAAACGCTTTTCTTTCAATGCCCTGGTGGTAGTGGGAGATAAGAACGGCATAGTGGGAGCCGGGCTTGGAAAAGCTTCCGAGGTTCCCGAGGCTATCCGTAAAGGTGTTGAAGAAGCCAAGAAGAATTTGATAA
>CAZSLZ010000182.1:0-3556 GCA_964607865.1 uncultured bacterium | reverse complement strand
GGCAACTGGAGATGCAGTTGAGGGCAGAATTGTAAGAGAGCGGGAATAAGGAAAAAAAGTCATAAGATTAAAATCCTGAACAATAGTGTGTTTTCCATATTGGCCCATGGAAGCTACGGGTATGTAGAAATCGCCGCCCAGGGCCTTGCTTACCCTGTCAACCACAAAATCGTTACCCACTTTCAAACCCAGTTGGTCCAGGTAATCGGTAAGGTTCTTGTTCTTGCCCCAGGGCTGAAATGTAAACAATACCGAACCGCCATTATCGACGTATTCTTTCAGTTTTTTCATTTCCTCGGGCATGAAATCAGTTTTGGGGCCGGCAATAATAAGGGCGTCGCAGTTTTCAGGTACCTTTTTGGTTTTTATGAGGGCGATTTCCTTTAACTCGTAATTTTCGCTTTTCAAAGCTTCCCCAGCCTGGCTTATGTCCTTGGGGCTTTTAGCTTTTTCCTGAAAACTCCTTTCGCCATGGCCCATGGTAAAATACAAAACCTGTTTGCCCTTCTGAGTTATCTTAATAATGGCATTTGTAAGTTGATTTTCGCTGAGGCTGGTAATAATTTCACGGCGGTTTTCTGTGGCAAGGACTATGCTGTTTCGTTGTTTAACGTCGTACTCCATCAACTCCTGGGGGTGGGTATTGGCGTCCAGGGGAACGATCTTCAGGTGGTCGGTATAAAAAGCATATTTTTCCAGAGTGTACTCAGCTTCTTTCAAAAAGTTATTTCCCCTGGTGTAGAAAACGTATGCAGTAATATCCTGATTCAGATTTTTCATAATTTTTACCGATTGTTCAGACAGTGAATGGATTTTTTCTTTTGTCATATCAAACTTTTTCCGGTTTTCCGATGAAATGACAAAAATTACTAAAACAATGCCTGTAACAAGAAAAACTGTTAAAATATGGTTTAGATTATATAAAGCTTTCTTTTTCACTCTTTCAAGCCTCCGAAACTAATTGTTAAATTTAACCCCGCCATTTTCTGGTTTCCAGTGACTGAACCGTAAGAAATACGAAAAAGCCAATAAAACAGAGGAAATACACCACATCATGGGTATCTATTATTCCCCGTACGAACTGTTCTGAATGATCCATAATAGAAATTTCCTTCAGAAAATTGCCAAAGGGGCCGGGAAAAGTTGCCTGCCCGGCTCCACTGACCCATAATAATAACAGGCCACCCAGGGTGGCAAGGGCCGAGGTAACCTGGTCCGACGTCAGGGATGAAACCCACATTCCGAAAGACAGGAAAGAAAGTGAAACCAGGAATGTTCCCAGGTATCCCGATATTATGACTCCTGCAGTGGGCTCAAAATATTTGCTGTAAATTATTATATAGACCAGGGAAAAGCCGAAAATCAGCAGCAAAACAGCCACAGCTGCCAGAAATTTACCCAGTACCATCTGCCATTCGGTGATGGGGTAAGTAAAGAGCAGCTCTATGGTTCCCAGTTTGCGTTCCTCTGAAAACAATCTCATGGTAATGACCGGAATAAGAAAAATCATGAGAAACAGCATTATGCTGAACAAGGGTGATAAAATCATATTTTCGCCATTGAATTTATTCATCATCTGGGGTGCCTGAGAGGCAAACATAGTCATCTCGCCATAGCGGAGCATTGATATAATGAAGAAATACCCAACTATAACAAGGAAAAATGCCAGAAAAACATAGGCAATGGGAGAAAAGAAGTAATTTCTCAATTCTTTTTTAAGTATCTGATAGGTATTCACTTCCCGGTTTTCTCCTTTCCCGGGGTTTTCCCGGAGTTCTCTTCGGTTTCTTCCGTTTCGGCCTGTTCTTCTTCAACAATCTCAGTTGTTTTGTCAGGCACTATCTTACGGAATATATCTTCAGCGGAAAGGTTAATCCGGTCGATTTCCAAAACCACCAGATCGTTCTCCTTCATGGTTTTCATAATTTCCCTGCGAATGGACGTGGAATCTTCTTCTATACTGAGCACATAACGAACCAGGTTCCCCTTCAGTTCTTCCACAAAATTATAATTATCGAGGCTTTTTACCTGTTTCAGGGCTTGTTCCACCTGTTCTTTTCTGCCCTCTGCCAGTATATTAAGCGCCCTGCCCGCCAGCCTGGCTTCCAGGTTGCCCAAGGTATCGTAGGCCAGCAATTCTCCCCTGTCAATAATCAGAATCTTATCGCAGACCTTTTCAATCTCATGAAGAATGTGGGTGGAAAGAATAATTGTGGATGTATCCCTGAAACCCAGAATCAATTTCCGTATTTCAATTATCTGCTTGGGATCCAGCCCCACTGTGGGTTCGTCAAGAATAAGCACCGGAGGGTTATTTATTATTGACTGGGCTATACCCACTCGCTGACGATAGCCCTTGGATAACTGCCCGATCTCTTTTTTTCTCACATCCAGTAAATTACACATGGAGAGGGCTTTCTCGACACGACTGTCTATTTCTTTTCCCGGCACACCTTTCAGGGACCCCACAAATTCCAGAAAATATTCCACAGGCATATCCCTGTAAAGAGGCACATTCTCCGGCAGATATCCCACTTTTTGCCTTACCTTTAAAGATTCGGTGAAAATATCATGCCCAGCTACCGTGGCTGACCCCGAAGTGGGAGGAAAATAACAGGTCAACATCCGCATTGTAGTGGTCTTTCCAGCAGCATTGGAACCCAGGAAACCCACGATTTTTCCTTTTTCTATTTCGAAGCTCAGGCCATTCACAGCTGTGAACTTACCAAACTTTTTAGTCAGAGAATTGGCTGAAATCACTAACCTGTCTCCTTTCCTGTATTTATAGCTGAATAAAAACTGTAAACTCAATTAAATATTGTATAAAAATAGAATGTAAATTCATAAAACCTACATTCTATTAACATGTTACTTTAAGTTGAGAATAATCCTCCTATTAACATATTACTTTAAGTTGAGAATATTCCTCCTATTAACATATTAAATTCGGTACAGTTGAAAAATTGAACAATTAATTTGAATTTAATGACAGTTCAGATATCAAAAATTATATCTGTAGCCCAGCTGCCATCATCTTTCCTTATGTTCATTTGATGATAAGTAACACCCTTTATACCTGTATTCAACTTAATTTGGTTTTTCCTGATGGAAATTCCCCGGATTTTCATATTTAAACTATTTTCACTTATAACCG
Organism: uncultured bacterium; assembly: GCA_964607865.1. GTDB lineage: Bacteria > Vulcanimicrobiota > JAJTBE01 > JAJTBE01 > CAZSLZ01 > CAZSLZ01. The sequence continues at coordinate 402 of CAZSLZ010000182.1, read as the reverse complement.
GAGATATATATTCCAGGGGAAGAAAGTCTTCAGTTTCAATAAAATAGAGCAACCGGGTTAAAAAATCCACCATAATTTGTTCATTGTCAATTCCATTGATGGTAATTTCTTTTAATTTTGTAAATTCAATATTTTCAATGTTTTCTCCGGTTATAACAAAAATCATACCCCGGGCAGCTTCGGCAAAAAGTTCAGGCAAACTGCCAGCTTGAACATTTATGCCTGTATCGGCGGTATGGTTAATAATTTTAAAACCGGTTGTGCCCATCTATTTTTCTACTTCAAAGAAGCTGTCGGGCAAGCCCTGGTTGAGAGAGTAATTTCCATAATCGGCGTTGACAGTTGCAGAAAGAGCGGTTTTGGGAAATGAAAAGGTTGCCTGGAGTTTATCGTGCAGAATAT
>CAZSLZ010000181.1:435-3838 GCA_964607865.1 uncultured bacterium | reverse complement strand
ACCTGGATAAAATGGAACCCGTGTTTGACCCGGTTCAGCATTCGGAAAATTGGATGATATGGGACGGCAATTTTAACCCGGACGGAACTCTCATCATCACTTCTTCCAGCGATTCCACGGCCCGCGTATGGGACGCCGATACGGGAAAACCAGTGGGTGAACCGGTTTTCCACCGCGGATACGTCCACACGGCTGCATTCAGTGAATCGGGAGACAAAGTCCTGACCGGTTCATTCGACGGGAAGGCCAAAGTGTGGGACCCCAAAACAGGAAAAACCGTAACTTCACAGGAGATTCGGCATGCAAAAAGCGTCCAGGAAGCGATATTTATTCCCCATTACGACCTCGTAATGACCGCCTCCCTGGACGGTTCGTCAAGACTATGGAGCGCACTGACCGGCGACCCCGTTTCGCCCCCTTTCTTCAGGAATATGGAGGTGTATGCAGTTGATTACCACGAAAAGACAGGCAAAGGCGCCGTGGCATTCGGCGGATATTATTCGGACAAAGGCGAAGTGATGCTTTTCACCCTCCCCGGCACGGGAGACCTTGCGCCCGTCGATCTTATGAGAAAAGCAAAAGTAATGACAGGAACCAGGCTGGACGAAAACGGCAACCTTAAAATCCTGCCCCCAGACGAATGGAAAGCATTAAGAGCCAGACAATGACGTATATCGAACCTGATTAATATTGACAATTCTGTGTTTTATGATATACTTCTGCCAATAAAACTGAATTGCGTTGGGGTTCGCATTACGCATGAATATGCAAATGACTCCTGTAAATATGTCCTTATTTACAGGAGTCATTTTTTTGGAGTGAAGGAATGGATTTTGGAGTTTTTTCTGTTTTAGTGTTAATTACTGCCTGGATCTTTGGCAGAATACTAACCCGTATTAATTTGCCGCAGGTAATAGGAATGATTCTAACAGGTCTAATTATCGGGACCTGGTTTAATGACATCATTCCTCCTGTCCTGTGGGAGCTTGAGCCTTACATCAAGCCCGTTGCATTAATAGTTATTCTGTTAAGAGCGGGGATCGGCCTGAAATGGGAAACGCTTAAAAAGGCAGGGACGTCGGTTGTCCTGATGTCTTTTGTCCCCTGCATTTTAGAGGGGGCTGCAGTTATGGCGGCCGTTCATTATTTGTTTGATTTTTCATGGGTAACATCAGGGATGACGGGCTTCATAATTGCAGCTGTCTCCCCGGCAGTTGTCGTCCCGTCTATGCTTGACATTATTGAAAAAGACGGTAAGGAAACAAGTATGGCTCCGAGCATAATTCTCGCTGGAGCATCTTCTGACGATGTTGTTGCAATAACTTTATTCACACTTTTCTTTAATTTGGAGATAACCGGAAATGTAAATTATTTCAAAGTGTTATTATCAATTCCGGTTTCACTTGCAGCAGGAATTTTAGCAGGAATAATTCTTGGTTTGATACTTTTGAAATTCTTTATAAAGAACTTCGAAAGTATCCGCGCGACAGAAAAAGTTATTCTACTGCTTTGCATATCTTTTCTTTTCTTTAAATTCGGAGAAATTTTTAACCTGGCAGCCCTCTTGGGAATTATGACCACAGGCTTCCTTATAAGGCAAAGATCGGAAAAAATATCTTCTGAGATTGCAGCTAAAATGTCAAAGATATGGGTTCTCGCAGAAATTGTTCTTTTTGTTACTATTGGATTACAGACCAATCTTTTCACTGTAGCAGAAACAGGTTTTAAAGGAGTTCTCGTAATTCTTATAGGACTGTTATTCAGATCTGCAGGCGTTTGGCTCGCAGTCTTAAAATCTCAATTATCCAACAAAGAAAGGCTTTTTTGCATAATTGCCTATATTCCAAAAGCAACCGTCCAGGCTGCGCTTGGAAGCCTGCCCTTATCTAAAGGCATTCCGGGCGGCGAAATAATCTTAAGTATCGCAGTATTATCAATATTAATAACGGCTCCCGCCGGTTTGATCGGTATTAAACTATTTGGCAAGAAACTTTTGAAACCAGGTGTTTTAGATTCACAATGAGAATTATATTCCTGCAATTTATACTCCCCGTAATTTAGAATTGCATCATACAATTACGAATCCAGGGCTTCAAAGACGTTTTTATGATGGCAAACCAAACACTCTGGAGTGTAAAACGCCATCACAGTTTTGCCGCCGGGACGGTAACGCTCCCAGGATTTTATGATGGCGGAACTTTGCAGGGTTACTATAAATACTCTGGAATGTAAATTCAGGATGAACCGGGAAAGGCGGGAATATTTTCGTCGCAGCCTTCCTCTCTTTATCAGTTCATTATAATGATCCCCTGCATTTGGAGATAATACTATATTTTCAAATACTTATTAACCGAGAAATAACTTGCTGCCACGCCCACCAGCGCCCCTGCGCCTAAAAGCGAAAGGCTCATGGAGAACAGGATTGCTCCAGGGGGTAATAACGGCATGAAAGGCAGGCCTTCGTTGAGCCACTGTACCCCGTAGAAATATACGGAGTTCAGGATAATAACCGCTATGCCGGCTCCCAGCAGCCCCTGTATCAGGCCTTCAACGATGAACGGCCCCCGTATGAACCACTGGTTGGCACCCACCAGCTCCATAATTTCAATCTCCCTGCGCCTTGAAAATACCGTGAGCCTGATGGTGTTGGATATGAGGAAAACGGCGGAAACGAGAAGCATGCCTATGATAACCACTCCCATCAGGTAAATCCTGTAAGAGAGGTTGATGAGCTGGTCGATCACTTCCACCTTGCCGATCCGTATGTCGCTCACGCCGGGGTAACTCTTGATTTCCTCGGAAACTTCCCTGATTTTTTCAGGGTTTTTAAACTCAACAATAAGCGTATCGGGAAGGGGGTTTTTGCCGATGTCCTGCATTCCGACGCCGCCCATTCTTTCACGCATGCTTTCCAGCGCCTTTTCCTTGCTCATATAGCGGGCAATTGACACGTCGGGGTGTTTCATGATCCTGAACTTGAGTTGACCTGCCTTTTCGAGGGGGTAATCGGGAATGAGAACAACCGTCATCTGGAGTTTTTCCATAGCGTATTCGCTGAAATAATTGATGTTGCCTACCAGGAATATAAAAAATCCAAGCTGGAATATTAAAACCATCACCGTTGAAACCGATGATAGGTTCAGCAGTATATTCCGCTTGAAGCTCTGGGCAACTTCCCTTAAAAAATATCTTGAAGTAAAGTTCATTTTTTGTTTCCTCCCTTCCTGTCGGAGGGTTTTCCGGGTTTGGGTTTTTCCTGTCTTACTGTATCAACGCCGGGTTTGTCTTTAACCGGTTCTTTGCCTGTTTTATCCCGTATCACTTCCGTGGTAACGGTCAGGTTATTTACAAACTGCTCCGGCGTTTCTTTAACACCCTGATCCCGTGCGATCTTGCCGTTTTT
>CAZSLZ010000181.1:0-425 GCA_964607865.1 uncultured bacterium | reverse complement strand
GGTGGATGTGATCAAGTAGGCGGATGAGAGTCCACGTAGATTTTTCATCCAGGTTTCCCGTAGGTTCATCGGCGATCAACACAGGCGGGTTATGGACCAGCGCGCTGGCTATTGATGTGAGCTGTTTTTCGCCGCCTGATATTTCGTCGGGATACCTGTTGATTTTTTCCATCATGCCCACCACTTCGAGGGTGGTTTCCACCCGGTCTTTAATCTGCCCCGGCGCAAACCCCGTAACTTCGAGAGCGTATGCGACGTTTTCTCCAACAGTTTTATAATCCAGCAGTTTAAAGTCCTGGAAAATAACCCCGATTTTCCTGCGAAGTATGGATATTTTGGACCGCGGGAGTATTGTAACGTCGTGGTTGTTAACGTAAACCTCGCCCGACATCGGCGTTTCTTCCCGGTATATCATTTTTAAGAGG
>CAZSLZ010000180.1:0-3906 GCA_964607865.1 uncultured bacterium | reverse complement strand
ACAAAATAGGCCCGGCAAGGTATGCCTATAAAAGGATGGAGGATGTGACCCGCCAGGCCCACGTTATACCCCCTCGAAGCATGGACTTTGGAGATGCATCCTTTGAAGACCAGAAAGACCCCCAGAGTTATAAGATATTCATTTACCGGGGGGATTATCTTGTTGACATCACCGGGCGGGATACTGCCACCGGAAGAAATGACAAACCCCAGCTTAAAGAAATGATGCATTTTTTTGCAGAGTTTATAGACTCACGTATTTTTGGGGTTCGAATAGGAATATTCAAACCGATACAGGCTTTGATTAACCCCTCCCTGCCACTGGTAGCGGGTAAAAAAATGGTTATTTATACCACGGTTGAGATGGAAAAAGACGCGCCAGGTTTGGAAAACTATGTTTTTGATATTCAGGTGGGGCAAAGAGGCTTCAGCCAGACAGGCTACCGTTTTCCCTTCTCCCTCACCCTTCCCCAGGAATATAAGGAATCAGAAAATCACCAGGACGGGGTTTTATGGGAAAAAGAATTTGCCGAAAGAATTGACATAGATAATGAAGCCAGTAAGGTATTTAATATCAACCTGAACCCCGATTATAATACATTTATGTACAGAATTTTTCTGGATCCCCGGGAGCCTGAATTTTTTGGGGATTATGTATTCCGGGTGCGGGTGGAAGACAAGAACACAGGGTCGAGCCTGAGAGAACATGTATATAAAATTCAGACCCGTCAATCCCCCACCCTGAAAGTAGCAGTTTTACCGGTTCCTGTCGGCTTCTGGTCACCTGTTAACCAATGGAAACTGGATAACTGGGTCTGGATTACCAGAATGAAGGAACAAGCCTGGGAAAGGCAGACTTATGTGAAATTCTGGGCAAGCCTGGATGAGAAAAACCAGGCTACCCTGGCAGGCCACCCCAGGGTAAAGGAACACCTGAAAAAATATATGGTGGTTTCCCAGGGAAAGGAAAATTACAGGAACTATACCGACCGGGCTATAGAAATGTTAAAAGGTATGTTTACCCTGGAAGAAGAGAGCTTCATTGTCAAGGTATTCGAAAAGCCACCAGACGACCTGGAACTTTCTCCCCACCCAGCTGACCTGGAAACTGTAAGGGATGCTTTGAAAGCCTGGCATAGAAAACACCCCAATTACCAACGGGTTGTCGGTATTGTTCCCGGTTCCAACCCCATGGAGGGCGGCGTGGAATTTTATCTTGACCAGAGTGACGGAGAAAGATTATGGCTGGAGAAACCCATAATTATGGTTCCGGTTACCGCCCCGGATTTCCAGATGGCTCATGACCTCTGTCAATCGTTGGGAGCAGTGGATGAATGGAGAGAACCTGATGGTACCAGGAATACCAACATAATAAATTCACCGGTGGGAGCTGAAGGGGGACAATTGATTAATAACGGTTATTGGGTGCAGAAAATGGAGTATAGGGGAACCCCCCCAAAACCGGTTAACTCGGTGATGGGAAACCAGGAGCCTGTTTGGATTCCTGCTGATATTTACCAGGGGGTATTCAAGAAAATTTTAAATTTGTACAATTGATATAGTTATCCACACAAGCCTGTGGATAACTTTTGTGGAAAATTTTTACTTTTTGGGAAAGAAAAATTTGCAATACAAAAAAACTACATATTACGGGGAATTTTTCAATCAACGTTTAATAAAATTAAAAATTTTGTAAACAATATGTTAATTTTTATTGTGGATAACTTCCGGTTTTTCAATTACTTGACATATAATTGCAGGTGGTTATGAATTTTTTTTTGATAATATTATTTTTTTTATTGATGGTTGCAATCTGGGAAAACGTTGCCACCGAGGTTAATTATTATTCGGTTTGCCTGCCCGCCGAGAAAGTGAAGAATGATATAAGAATTGTACATATTTCAGATTTACACATTGCCCCGTGGGCGTTGCCTGAGAATTACACTGGATATATTCAGAAAATCAATGAGCTGGATGCGGATTATGTGTTTATTACGGGAGATTTTATTACTCACTATAAAGAATTGATACCTTCATCCTCAGAGGCTCTTTCGCAAATTAAAGCCAGTAAGGGTATTTTTTGCGTACCGGGAAACCATGATTACTGGGTGGATGCAGACTACCTGATTGTAGCTCTGGAAGAGAAGGGTTTTAAATTCCTGCTTAATGAAAGTTACCACTCTGCCATCGATAAACTCACAATTGTGGGGGTGGACGACAAATACACCCACCATAATAATCTTGAAAAAGCCGATGAGAAAAACGGAGTTGGCGATGAAACAATAAAAATTCTTCTTTCACATACGCCGGATATTATTGAAGACATAAAAGAAAATCAATTTGATATAATCTTATGTGGGCATACCCATGGCGGCCAGGTGAGAGCGCCTGTATTCGGAGCGTTTTATATTCCTTCCAAATACAAAACCCGGTTTGATCAGGGATGGTTTTATAAGAAAAATTCCCATATATACGTTAACCGGGGGTTGGGAAGCATATCACCGCCCATAAGGTTGTTCAGTAAAAAGGAAATCTGTGTTATTGAGATTTCTGCCGGTAATGGCAAGCCTGGAAGAATCAAGCATGAATTCATTTATTATTGATGGTTTTTTCCCTTGCCATTTCGGAGTTCTTTTTGATTTCTTTTTTTAAAATTTTTATAGCTTCTTCCAGGGGTTCATCTTTATTCAGGTTAATATAATCGCTTACCATCACCTGGGGGGTTATTCCCTGGTCCTGTATTGGATGGTTATCGGGAGTAAAAATGTTTTCTATGGTCAATTTGATACCCGCATTCTGCCTTAAGCTGGTACAGCGTTGGACAGACCCCTTACCCCGGGTTGTGGCCCCTACAATAATGGCAGCATCGTGATCTTTAAGGGCGCCTGCAACAATTTCCGAGGATGAAGCTGAATTTTCATTTACCAGAACCACTACGGGTACATAAACAACTCTTCTGCCCGAAGATCTTATTTTTCTTTCTTTTTTCTGTTTATGCCTGAAAGTGGCTACAAGAGAGTTTCTAGGTAAAAAAAAGCCACACAGAAACTGGGCAGAACTTACCAGTCCTCCCGGGTTGTTTCTCAAATCCAGAACCAGGCCTTCGATGCCCTGTCGTTCCAGGTCGGCATATTTGTTAAAGAACTCATCCTTTAATTCATCTTTAAAACTTTCAATTTTTATATAGCCAATATTATCTTTCAAGGAACTTTTAACTGTTGGAACAATGATTTTTTTTCTGACAACCGATTTGGAAAGAACCTTCCCTCCTCTTATTATAACCATCTCAACCCTGGAGTTTTCTTTTCCCTTGATTAGTTCAGATATATCCTCAGAAGATAGTTTTTCCAGTTTTTTACCATCAACACTTAAGATTATATCATTCTTCCTGAGGCCGGCTTCCCTGGCGGGGCCGTCAAATACTTCAATAATTCTGACACCGGAATCATCATCATTTTTGTTTAGTTTAATTCCAATTCCCACATAAGTTTGATCTATGGCAGTGGAAACAAACTCCTTGTATTCATCGGGAGTCATGAAGCTGGAATATTTGTCCCTCAAACTATCAACCATTCCGTTAATGGAGGCAAACATTAAAATATCCCTGTCAACCTGAGCGCTGAAGTGGGTATATATATAGTCGAAGATAGTGGAATCCAGTGGGATCGCCTCTGCCCTGGTATAATCGAGGCCTGCCTGAAACAACAGGCTTTTAACCTCCTCCCTGACTCCCTTGTATATAAGGTAATCATTGACTTCCATGACAAATTTATCTTTAATATTTTTCAAGATATTCCTGCAGTAATCGGGAGTGGGATGAAAACCGACTTTTCTGGTTCCATCAAGATAGGGTTGATAATCAAAATCTGTTTTTGGGGGAGCTATTTTATCAGTAATTACAAAATTG
>CAZSLZ010000179.1:1976-3981 GCA_964607865.1 uncultured bacterium | reverse complement strand
TCCTTAACACTTATTTTGGGGCGGGCTTCAATATTATATTCCCTTTCGGTCTGAGTCTTTGTTCCATAAGTTACTCTTATAACCACAGTCCTGGGATTTTCTATCTCTACTTTTTCCTTTTTTACTTCTTCCTCGGCATTAATTGCTGAAAATATTGCCAATATTAAAACCAAACTAATAATTACCAGCCCAGCTAATTTTTTCATAACCTCTCCTTTATATAATAGTTATAATAAAAATTTCTATTGCAGGAATAATACTCCTGCACTTTTTTAAAAGATAAGTATTTAACTTAACATTTTCTCGTTTTTGTAATATAATATACTTGATTGAAATTTTGGAGTTGACATGAACGAATATATTTTATATTTAAGTTTTATTCCTGCCATACTATGGATCTTATTCTTTTACCATCAGGACAAATATGAAAAAGAACCGATAAAACTGGTTGCCATAACGTTCCTGGCAGGGTGCCTCAGCGTAATTCCCGCACTGGTTGTGGAACTGGTTCTGGAAAAAGCCATCACATTCAACCTGCCTTTCAGCCCTTTCCGCATTCTGGTTATGATGATAATGGTGGGGTTTACCGAGGAAATCTGCAAATTCATCGCCGTAAAAAAAGCAGCTTATGATACCCCGGATTTCAACGAACCCATGGATGGCATTGTATATTCAGTTACGGCAGCCATGGGGTTTGCTTTTGTGGAAAATATAATGTACATGCTGAAATTCCGCGCCACATCGGGCCTGCTGGGTGCATATTCCATAGGGGTTTTAAGGGCTCTTTACTCCATGTTCGCTCATGCCACTTTCGGGGTTATCATGGGCTCCTATCTTGGCAGGGCAAAATTTGAAAAAGATAAGACAATTTCATTATTCGTCAAGGGAATAGTTCTGGCAGCCCTGGTTCACACTCTTTTTAACTTCACACTGGCTATAAACAATAATGCCCTGGGAGTCTTTCTGCTGTTCATTGCCTTTCCCCTGGTATGGCGTAACATGAACAGGGCATGGATCGGCGGCGCCCACGATACATCGCCCTTCAAGCCAGAAAATGAGAAAGAACATATTAAACATAAGTGGCGGTGGGGGTTCGCCAATATCCTGTCAATTTTTCTGATTACCGTGGTAATATTCATGGGTGTATGGTATTTCAACCATCCCCTGACATATATCGACGAAACAAAGGGATATCAGCTTCAGCATCCATCCACCTGGCAGGTGGTTTCAAACAAACATGCCGATGTGGTGGAATTTCAGGGGCCGCCTTTCCAGGGAAGTCTGCCGGTTTTAAGAATTGAAACCTATCCTGCCGGGGAACCCCTGAGCTCCATGGTGGCAACCCAGGATCTGCTATATCAACTGGATGGAAAATACCGAAATTTCAAACAATTGGAATCAAAAACAGTGGGTTTGCCCATGGGAGAGATTAGCCTGGCTAAAGTGGAATGGACGGAAGAAATCAACCACAGTACCCAGGAAAAAACCGCCCTGGTTACGGCATTTCAATACAGGGGAAAAGAATATAACATAATAGGAACTTCAAATACAAACCTTTTTGGCCGGTACGAACATAATTTTCTGGAAATAATAGACAGCTTTGTTTTTTATTAATACACCGCCCCTTGAGGACAGAATAAACCCTCTCCGGGACAACAGCCATTGGGGCCCATACACATTCTATAGCCTGGCCCCCAGCAGCAACCTGCCTTGTTTTCCAGAACAGTTTTATGAGGAGTACAACTATCACCACAATTACTATGACAAACATTAATCGAGGTATAACAACCCGTGTTGCTGTAAACACTTAAGTAATAACCTGGGCCAGCTGGGCATTCGGGTATTGTTGCAATATAATCGGGCACAATAGCAGGATACCCCCGGTTGGCGTTGGTACCGTGCCCCGGGGTATATGCCCTGGTATAGGGGTTGCCCCCCGAGGAATCCGGTGATGGGCAGTCCGCCATTACCATTTTCCCCACTGTAGCCAGGTTTTTTAAATTGG
>CAZSLZ010000179.1:0-1876 GCA_964607865.1 uncultured bacterium | reverse complement strand
GATGGGCAGTCCGCCATTACCATTTTCCCCACTGTAGCCAGGTTTTTTAAATTGGCAACACAGGCGGTAAACTGGGCCTGGGCCCTGGCGCGTGTTATGTTTGGCACAATAATGCTGGCAAGGATTGAGATGATGGCAATGACAATCATCAACTCGATTAAAGTGAAACCTTTTTAACTCATAGTTTCTTCCTCCTTTTATTATCATAAGTGTTTCCCGGTTAATATATTCTATTCCATTTTTTCCTGGCGTTAAGGCAGAATCACTTGCTGCAACACATACTTTTTTTTAACGGGTTTTATACTTATTATTTATTCTTACATTATAATTATACCAAATAAAGTTATATTTAGCAATATTCGGGAAGTTATTGTCAGGTGTAAAAAAGTATATAATTCATTTATTCAAGAGTGTGTTTACCACCTGATACGATCTTCCATAGATGTTCCGGGCTAACCTCCCGGATAAATAACATCCCAGTTGGTATCGCCGCCAACATTATAATAACCGTGAAGAATATATCCGCTATCGGACTTGCCATCCAGATCGGCATAAAAAGGAACAGTTGAATAATTGGTAACACTGAAATGGGGCGAATCTTGGGTTCCACTGTAATGGCAGTAAACCAAGGCGCCGTGATAATGCTGATCATTTCGTATATACATTCCATAATCGGCATATCCCAGGGAAGGACAGACCGGGTTGGAACCAAGGTAATCGGGAATGACAGGTGATGGGCCGGTAAATGATGCATCTGCAGGATCAAAATCATAAAGGACACCCTCGGGAACGGGATGATCTACCTGATACATCTGGGCAGCTGTCAGGAATGCCTTCATGTTCTCCATACATGCGCTTAACTGAGCTCTTGCTCTTGCCCTGCTTATATTGGGTATAATAATACTTGCCAGAATTGCAATAACGGCAATTACAATCATAAGCTCGATAAGAGTAAATCCTTTCTTCATAATTCTTCCTCCAATTTATTCAATATTCTTAAAATAACTCTTATTATATTATAACGCAATTTTTCATAAATCAAATGTTTTTTTCTGAAGCAATTTTTCCCAGATTATTCTAAACCTGTTTTAAAAAAGTTGGTTCCAAACCAACTTAGCTGGGTGGTGCAGAGATCACCACGCATCCTGCGGATGCTCGTGATGACGAAATTCGGGGTTTATTCCCAACCATTTACCGTGCGTCTGTGAGCGCCCGGATTTTCGCCCTGTTGTTTTACTTACCGGATTTTATTATAATTGTCAGATAAAGAAACGCGGTTTTAACAAAGAAGGCCCCCCGGGGGGAACATTCTTACCTGTAACCATAAACATTATCATTTAACCATTCAGCCTGCGTGCTCCCGTATATTTCTGTGAATAGTAACCTGAGTTCAATGAGTCAACCCTTACCGGTTTGTCAGCAGTGGGGCGATGAACAAACTTGCCATTGCCGGTATAGATTCCCACATGGGTGTATGGCCCCTTGCGGTAGGTGTTACCGAAGTAAATAATGTCGCCGGGTTTTAGTTGATCTCTGGGGACAGACCTGCCGTATTTCTGCAATTCTCTGCATGCTACCTGATGTTTGAAATTGGGGGGAGCTGCCCCCGACTGTTTGATCATTGTAGAAACGAAGTCGGCGCATCTACAGGTCTGGCCCGGTTTGAAGTGTTTTCCAGCCATCTGGGAAGAATGGTCGGCTAACCGGTTGCCTGTGGCGGGATCTCCATGTATATTGCCGGCATTCCCTCCCTGTTGTGCAGGGGATGGAGTGCTATTATTGATCTCCCCGCTGTGGCCTCCGCCGTGATGAATTGGAGAATGGCCTCCGTTGCCAAAATCGAAACCTGGGCACATTCCAATTCCGCCTCCGCCAA
>CAZSLZ010000178.1:0-4074 GCA_964607865.1 uncultured bacterium | reverse complement strand
ATAGATGAAAACTTCTCGAAAGCCATGAAAACCATGCTTTTACATACTCCGCCTCTGTATTTGAAACTGCTGGAGTATTTTCAGGAAAATTATGAACAACTATGTAAAGAAAATAACGAACAGAGCCTGCGAATGCATCTGTTATCCTTTATTGATTTTGTCATAGGCGAACCGGTTATTCCGGAAGAAAACAATAACCCACCCACAGACCAAAGGCCAGCCTCAGCTTCCAATAAAACAAGAAAATGCACGGTTTACGGCTTGTCCAGCTCGGGACAGGTTATTCCCAAGGGAGCCAATGTCCATAATTTTGAAATAAATGATCTGGATCTGGCATTGACGGATACTTTTAAAAATGCCAGGCTGTTCAAGGGAGTCAATGGCTACCTGCTCAGCCTTAACGAGCTTGAAGAAGAGTTCCAGAAAGATAATAATTTATATTACCTTACAAAATTTATACGGGGAGCCGAGAATAACGATAAAAAGCTGATTGTAGCCAATGAGTTTGAGATTAAATTACTCAGAAAATACTTTGGCTGGAACCAGATTAAAAATTACGATGCCCAACTTCAGGAAGAAATCTCTGCCTCTAAACAACTTTCCCGCCCCAAGGAAGAGCCGGTTATTTTAACTTCCTCCATTCATAAAGTTGCCATAAATCATGATGAAATTACCGGTGAGTTGGGCCTTCTGAAATATTCCCCTTCTACTCCTCCCGGAACAGCACTTGGCGAGAGAAACCATATCGAAGTCAAGGTGCTGAAGAAAAACATTTTCCTCAGAAACAAATTTTTAAGTGTTCCCATTTCTAATTTGAAAGCTGTGGTTAATTATAATGATTTAACTGTGGATTCCAGCTGGAGTGAAATATACGAAGATGAAAAATGGGAAAAAGTGGAAGATGCAATTCGTAAAGCTCTTTCAAACCTGGCAATGGAAACAGCCTTCCAGTTTGAGAAGGTGGAAAACTTCTCAGACCGGCAGAAAATCACCCAGTTTTTACTTGAATATATCGCTGCGGTTTTCAATCACCTTGAAGATTCAGATTTCTCCGAATCAGAGGTATCAATGGAAAGAAAAGAATTGACAACTCTGATAAAAACTCCGTTTTTGCTGGATACAAGAAAAATCCCATATCCCTGGAAGATTTATACCGTGACAAGCTGGTCCATGGCAAACTTGCCTATGTTAACAGAGAGATACCCAATGCGAATATTCAGGACAGAGTGGTCTGGCTGGAATCACAAAACCTGATTGTTTTTATGGGAGTACTTTTTGGCACCAAGGGGTTGAAAAATCTTGAAACCCAGATTATGTCCAACATGATTTCCGATGTGGTAAAGAGAAACAAGCCCGAGGAAGAACCCGAAGTGAGCGAACTTTCAATCATCTTTAAACTTCCCATTGGCCATGAAGGAATTACCGGGGAGATAGGGCCCATAGAATTCCAATATTCAACCCGCTCTGATCTTTCCACTATAAAGTTCCTCAAAGAAAAGCGTTTTGTTTGCGACAAAATGGTGAATTTGAATATTCAATGCCAGGCCGCTGTAAATTACGATAAAATTACCACCAACAAGAATTGGACCAACGTTGAAATAGATATTAACTTTGAGAAAGTCAAGAAGGTATTAAACGAAAAAATTGACGCTATAATGGAAAAATTCCTGGAAGACTACAACAGCTTCACTTCAAATAAAAAAGCTGATATTCATTATCATATTTTAACTTATCTTACCAATAAGTTTACCGCCCAGCAAATATTCGAAGCTGATGAAGTCAGCCTGGAAAAGAAACTGGCATCCCTGCCTCTGTTCACAGCCCTGGGGGGCCATGAACTGTCATACCTGGACCTGATGAATTATTACGAAAACAACCAGGAGATTCTTTGCATTAAATATTGGGATGAACATAAACCAATTAACGAAGACTTAAGAGTATTAATCCTTACCGAGCATGATCTGAATAAACTGAAATTGCACTTTGACAATATTCAAGATTACACAAAAAACATCGCCCAGGAAAAGATTGCCCTGGAAAATATGAAACATGAGAAATTGCCTGATCTTTCAGTAACCACACCTTATCTGTTGAAGGTCAAGGTTAACCGGCTGGGTATGAAGGGTGAACTGGCATTACCCAAGGTTTTGCCCTGCGAGGAGCAAATAAAGTTGGCAAAATTCATGATTCCTGTCATGGAAACTAAAATTCCGCCCCGCTCCAACACTTTCGGCGTTTTAAACAGCGAGGATTTTACCACTGATCCGACTTTTTCCAAAATCCTCTTAAAGGACGAGGAAGAAAAAGTTATTCTGGATTGTGTTGAGGGGTTATACCGGAGCCTGGCAAGAAATTATTCGAAAATTCATGACAAGAAAACAGGTGAAGTTGCGCGCCAGTTGCTTATGTACTTCTTCTACGAGCAGAAACACTACCTGTCTTCAAAATACCGGGTGATGGACACAGAACTGGAAAACCTGATTGCCGATCTGCCCCTGCTTCCTATAACCGATAACCGGTTTGTTTCAATAAACATTTTGAACCAGGAGTTGGAAAGGCTGGGATATATTCCCTTCATATATGAGAAAGATTCCATCCCCCAGGGTAGCGAAGATATTATCATGAAATTTGAAAAGTCTTCCTCCATCCACCAGTTTGTAATAAAACTGATTGGTTCTGATAATCTAAAACATTACAGCGACATCGTGCTGTTGAAGAAACAGCAGAAGCAGGAAGAAACCCGCAAGCAGCAGGAAGATGAAGAAAAAGCCCGGTTAAAAGCCCAGGCTGCCGAAGAAAGTAAGGCCAGAGAAGCTGAAAAAGCAGAAATGAAAAAAAACCAGCCTGAACTTCCGGTGAACCCAGCTGCATCAATAGTGGCAGGCAACGCTCAGGCCAAAATGGAAAACATTCTGAGCAAAACCAGGCCCAGCGCCAGAGATATTATAATTGATGAAACCTTACCCCTGGAAGAACGGTTTTTACACGCATTAAGACGTGAATTCCGTATCATAAGGGAACGGGGAGATTATAAACTGTCGGAAGCTGTTCTTAAAAGAATGCAGTTGGTGGAAAGCGACCCCGGGGTTCCCATCAGTTACGTCAAGGGCCATGAAAAATTGTTTATTAACATAAAAAATCCCACAGTGGAAAAAATTATTAAAGGTTTTGAAGAAGAACCTCAATTGTTATATTATATGATATCCATGATATACAGCACCATAAATAAAATATTACTGGATGTAACAGATGACGACGAAATGAGATTCCAGATGGTAATGCTGGAAAATCTTCTTGCCCACCCGGCTCTTAATTAACAATTTTAAGGAGGAACCATCTTGATTAGCAAAAGTCAAGTTAAGGATAAAAAGGTGAAAAAACCAGAACGTATTCCCAGCAGAGGGTCGTGGAAAGCTCTGCTGGACCTTCCCGAGGAGGAATTCCCCTCATTAAGAACCCAGAATATAAGGCTTTTTACAGGCAACGCCAACCGGGAGTTGGCAAATGAAATAGCTGAGTATCTGGAAGTTCCGTTATCTCAGGCCATAGTCTCCCGTTTCGCCAACGGCGAAATCAAGGTAAAAATCGAAGAATCAGTGCGGGGCAATGATGTTTTCATCATTCAGCCTACCTGCAACAATGTAAACGACAGCCTGATGGAGCTGTTAATCATGTGCGACGCCCTTATTCGGTCCTCGGTGAATTCCATTAATACTATAATCCCCTATTTTGGTTATGCCAAACAGGAAAAAAAGACAGCGGGACGTGAACCCATAACTGCCAAACTGGTTGCCAACCTTCTAACGGTGGCAGGAGCTTCCCGAATCGTAACCATGGATTTACATGCAGCTGCGATACAGGGCTTTTTCGACATTCCGGTCGACCATTTATATGCCTTCCCTCTTTTTGCATACTACTACACGGAAAACGGGCTGCATGGATATAATATCGTAATCATTTCCCCTGATGCCGGCGGAGTAGCGAGAGGCAGAGAGTTTGAAGAAAGATTGGACGCATCCCTGGCAATTATTTTCAAACGCCGCCCCAAGCCCGACATTGCAGAAATTGTAGAAC
>CAZSLZ010000177.1:0-4124 GCA_964607865.1 uncultured bacterium | reverse complement strand
TTAATTGTATTTTTTTCTGTTTTTAGCTTTGTTAGATTTATTTCATTTTTATTTATATTATCTGTTTTGATTATTGCCGGATGTTCCGGTTCAGGTGAACAGGGCCCGCCCGAATTGCCGTCAGAACCGCCAACCCAGACGGAATCCACCCAAAGAATTATAATCCGCCTGAAACCTGGTGTCAGTGAAGCTGAAATAACAGGTTCCTTCCCCGGAGAGAAAGTGAAAACTTTTTCCATAGGAGAAATGAACTATCTGGTATTGAAAATCGAAGACGATCAACAAAGAAGAACATCTTTAGAAGAACTCAATCAGAGCCATTTGGCCGATTATGCCGAGGAGGAATTCACCTGCAGAGAATTATTGGCCCCAGATGATACTTATTATAACCGGCAGTACTGTCACGATAAAATGAACACCGAAACAGCCTGGGATATAACCACAGGGACTTCCAGCGTCACCATTGCTGTGGTGGATACGGGCATAGACGGCACCCACCCCGACTTTGGGTCCAGGGTAATTGAGGGTTATGATTTTGTAAATGGCACCACAATAAACGCCAATCAGAATTCAGACCCACGGGGGCATGGAACCCATATTGCGGGAATTTGCGGCGCCACAGGCAACAACAACCAGGGAACAGCAGGCATTAATTGGGTTTGCAAACTGATGCCGGTGCGGGTTCTGGGTAGCGACGGGTCAGGAACTTTCTCTGATATTGCCCAGGGAATAGTATATGCAGCCAACAATAATGCAGATGTGATAAACCTGAGCCTGGGCGGCCCGGTTTTCTCACAGACACTGCAGGATGCAGTCAGCTATGCGACAAGCAATGATATTGCAGTGGTGGTTGCCATGGGAAACGATGGTTCCCAGCAATTAACCTACCCTGCAGCCAACCAGGGAGTAATATCCGTGGGCAGTACCAACGGGACTAACACAGTCAGTTATTTCTCAAACAGAGGGCCCTACATTTCGGTTTCAGCACCGGGAAGCAGTATTTTTTCCACAATCCCCACCAGTTCAAGTTCTGCCATCTATTATGAATTTCTCAGCGGAACTTCCATGTCAACACCCCAGGTTGCAGGAGCAATTTCACTTATGAAAGGGCTTCAACCAACCTGGAGTATGGATAAGATTAAAAGCCAGCTGGAGGCCACCGCCACGGATATAAACAACCCCGGCTACGATATTTCTTCAGGCTACGGTATAATCAATGTATATCAAGCCCTTACCACTAATCAGGCAATAGTATATGGCTCTGTTAATGTAAGGATCAACGAAAACAACAATCCCCGCAGTGGAGTTGATGTTCTGATAAAAGACAGTAACGGAAATTCACTGGCTATGACCACCACCAACAGCAATGGCGATGCAATCTTTTACTTTATGAATACAAACGACACCTACAGGGTAAGCGCTCATTTGAATAATCAGACTATGCAGAATACGAACATTAATGTCAACCCTCATCAGACCACCTATACTACTTTGAATTTTTAATAAAACAACTCGATTAAAATTTTACCTGAATCAACTCAGGCAAATATATATACAATTATTCCCAATAAAACCAGATACCCCAGACAATAGGTTATGGTTCTGGCAAACAGTTCACCTTCACGGCCCTGGGACTGAGTTATTGACGTTGCAATTGCAAGGCTCTGGGGTGAAATCATTTTTCCCGCAGTAGCACCGGTAGCATTGGATGCAACTATCCAGTTGACGTTACGTCCAATTCTCTGGGCTATTGTTTTCTGTAACTGGCCGAATAGAATATTCGAAGAAGCATCAGAACCGGTCAGAAAAGTTCCCAGGGCTCCTGTTGCAGGAGCAATGAACGGATAATAATCACCGGAAATTGAAACCAGCAATCCAGCTATATCCATAATCATTCCGGTATAACCCATAACTTTCGCCAGGGCAACAATGAAAATTATTACAATAATACTGTCTTTTAATTGTCCAAGGGTTTTTACAAACACCCCGGCAATTTCTTTAAAACTAGCGCCCTGAATCATCCCTCCTGAAATTGCCGCTATAAACATAAGGGTACCCGGTGAAACTAAAAAATCGAACCGTAGAGGTTTACCCGGCGCAATAACGTTAAAATCAAAATGGAAAATAAAAGGCTGGCGGGATATTATACTGTATATAACCGGCAAGCGGGTAATTACCACCAATGAAATCAGGATAAGATAAGGGCTCCATGCTTTCAGAATTTCAACTTTATCAATTTTCCCTTTATCGTCAACTTTTTCATTCTTTTTTATAACCTTTGTATACAAAACTATTGTTATCCCCGCGAATAAAGAACCTGTAAGGGCTGCCAGTTCTCCTCCCAGGTAATAAACAGTCATGATTTGAGAAATGGCATACACCATACCGCAGAGAACCGCAGGCAACAGTTTCTCCTTTGTCTTGCAATAGTCCTCACAATTCAAATACACTATAAGTACAGGCACCAGAATACACATAAGAAATAACTGTTGTGCAACGTGTGCTGACAATATAGAAAATTCAAGGACTGTGATATCTGCCAGGGTAATTATGGGCAAACCCAGCGCGCCAAACGCAACTGGAACCGAGTTGGACAGAAGGCATATCACCGAAGCTTTTTTGGGATTGAACCCCAAGCTTATTAAGATGCTGGCGGGAATTGTCACAGCTGTGCCGAATCCGGCAACCGCCTCCATAAAACCTCCAAAACAGAAAGCTATCAACAAGGCCTGCATTGATTTATCATTGGTGATACCGCCCAGATGTTCTTTAATGATATTCATACCAATGGTATGGCTGGAAACGTTGTAAATCAGAACCGCCGAGATTACCACCCATAGGATGGGATAAACAGCAAGAACCCCTCCTTCCAGGGTTGCCTTACCCAATATGGAGGGAGAAATTTTATAAAAGAAGTATCCCAGAAAAACAGTAACAATAAAGATAGCAGGAGCTACAATTACTGCCGGCTTTTTATATACTCCCAGCAGAACGAAAAGCAATAAAATTGGAATAATTGCGATGAAAGCCATGGGATTTCTTTCTACATATTTGACTTTCTGATCCTTTTAGGAAATAGGAATTTTGTTTATTTCCACAAATATACTATAAAGCAGGTTGGAGGTTACATTTTGGATAAGATTCATGGAATCAATGACATAGTCCCCAAAAAAGTAGATCGTTCCTTTTTTCCCAGTTACAAACAACAGGGACAGGAGCATGCAGGAAATAATGTTGAGAAGGAACAGAAAAAAGAAACTGAAACGGATCGGTCTTATTATGATAAACACAGAGGTAAAAGAAAACTGCCTCATAACCAAGAGTATTTTCAAAAGGACAATACCCCGGTATGGATAAAAAAAGTCTATCACGCTGCAAATTCCCAGCAGTTAAATAAACCGGAGTTCGTTTATCTGGTAGCTTTTTACCTGGATTTCATAGAATTCAAAACTAAAATCAGCGAACATGAACTCACTACCGAAGACAGACAATACATAAAGGATACATTAAACCAGTTCAAACAGACATATGAAAAATTTATTAATGAAAACCTCACACCCGCCCTCGATAATAAATTGAAAACATATGAACACCCCCTCTCTGAAATATACGACGGAATTATTTCCGGCAATATAAACCTTGACGAAACAGCTTTTTTAATTGAAGACCTTATTGATTACAGTAAAACCAGAGGGCGGTTTCGCCAGGATAACAGCCAGGGTGGCATGCGGATTACACCCGAGGAAGCCAGCCATTTAAACCGAAAGCTTGACGAAGTTGAAAATTATATAGAAATTATGAACCATGAAAATTTCGAATGGTAATTAAACAGAACACATAATTATGGTAATGTCAGTTTTTTTATCAGAGCTACCTTTTTCTTTTATTCGTTTTGGCACACCCCCTTTCCTTGAAAAATAACTGATTAAAGTTAAAACAGGAAAAATTTCATTAAACAGTAGTTTCGCATTTTCTTTGCCACATGTTTTAATGCCTGTTTTCGGCTTTTCATGTCGGGCATTTTCCGGGTTATCGGTGTTTGTCAAGATAGTGTCTCTTTTTCATGCAACTTTTTCTACGAGTTTCACTTCCTTTAAACCTGAATCTTTATCTTTAACAGGGTT
>CAZSLZ010000176.1:0-4298 GCA_964607865.1 uncultured bacterium | reverse complement strand
TGAAACAATAGTAAATTTTTCAAAAATATACAATAATATTTGGGGATCTTCTTGAAAAACAGAAAAACAACCTTTTAATTTACCTTATTAATTCCAGGCATTTTTTAAATTTCTGGGTGCCAGCTTCTTTAAGCAGCTCCAGCATAATCATCTCGGCGTTTACAATTTCAACCTTGTGGGCTCTCATTCTATCAAGGGCAGTTTTTTTGCTGTTTAAAGACCGGGATGAAACACCGTCTTCAATTACCCCCACATTGTAATTGTGAAAAATACCTTCCAGGGCAGTCTGGCAAACGCACACATGGGTTTCTATTCCTGCCAGAAGGATATTTTCAATTTTTTTGCGGTGTAATTCCTTTACAAATTCCGGAGCGCCGAAGCAACTGAAGTGCATTTTCTGGATGGGTTCAAAAATAAGGATTTCCTTCCTTATTTCTTCTACTGTAGGGCCTATGCCTCTGGGGTATTGCTCGGTTACAATAACTGGCATTTCAACAATGTTGGCAAATTTAATCATTTTTCTGGTTGTTTCTACTACCTTCTGGTTTTCTTCTATTTTACCAAGAAGTTTTTCCTGAATATCAATAATAATTAATGCTGTTTTTTCCAAATCAAATAATTTTGTCATTTTAAACCTCCTTAAAGCTGGTAATTTGTATAACGCGTTCTGTTAAAAATAATTTCTGTATTGTTCTATAAATAATTATACAGTAACAGGGAAAATCTTTCCGGTTTGGAGGATATTGTTTTTATAAATAAGAATGGTATAATCACAAGAACGGTAAGGAGTAGGTCATGTTCAAATTCAAGTTTGGAATCATCATTTTAATTTTGTTTTGTTTTATAAAGCCTGCAAATGCTGAGATGATCAGTTTATCCCGCAGTATCGCGGTTGCAAAGCAAAACAACCTGGATCACAAAAAACAGAAATTGTTTTATGATATTGCCAAATTGGGTGAAAAACATTCCAGAGCTAATTATTTACCCAAGGTTAACGGAAGTTTCGAATCCCCCTATATTGACAGTAAGCATGGTAACAAGTATGAATTTCATTTTATTCAGCCTCTTTATCATTTTGGTAATCTGTCTCATCAGGTGAATGCCAGCATTGCCCGAAAACACAGTCAACTTTATAATGTAATAAACAATGAACTGCAACTGGAACAACAGGTTGTGGAAGCTTATGTCAATGTATTGAAACAGGAAAAACTTTATGTATTGAATAATTCCGCCATAAACAGGGCTAAGGAACAACTGGACTTTGTAAAAAAAGAGATAAAGGAAGGGGAGCGGGGAAAAGAAGCCAGGCTTCGCTGGGAAGTGCTGGTAAATGAATATCAGAATAATGCTATTGATTATCAGCACCAAATTACCGAAAGTAGAATTGTATTTGCTTCCTTGTTAAACCGCAACTATGTGAAAGATCTGGAGCTGGTGCCTTACGGGGTGGAAAATTTTGAAATTGAGTATATGAATTTTAAGGAATTAACTTCCCAGTTCAGTAATGATAAACTTTTTGATTATTGTTATGAATATGCTTTAAGAATGAATCCTTCAGTATATTTTTACAACAGTAACATAAAGGCAGCGGAGTATGATTATAAAGCTGAACAGTCGGACAGGATGCCCAGGATTGATTTTACCCCTCAATACGATTGTGATGTGGCGGATGTACCTGAGTATTCAGTGCGGATCACTGCCAGTTACTATTTTCTCGATGCCAACGACGCTGTTGAGGCGGAAATTATGAAAAAAAACAAGGAAAGAGCTGAGTTGGACAAGGAAATCTTTTTAAGAAATTTGAAATCGAATTTGAGAAGCATCCTGTCCAAACTGGTTTCTTCTATGAACCGGGTAGTATTAAAAGGAGAACAATCGGATCAGGCTTACAATTATCTGAACCATATGTTGGATAGTTACAGGTTGGGAAAAGTAGAGGATGTGGAGATGGTGGATGCTTTCCGTTCCTACTACTCCAATCGCTCAAGCGAAATTGAATCTATATACGGTTATTATATCGAGAAACAGGCACTGGACAGCCTGGTGGGGGCTTCAGATTTTCGCCAGACAATTACCCTGGCGGAGTTCGTTAAAATAAAAGATAAAGATAAGGTGAAAATTTCAAAGGTAATTGATGAAGGTGGAGAGATTTTCAGGGCGGTTAACAAGCAGGAGCGTGAAAAAGCCATGAAGATGATAGAAGAAAACCCGGCATTGGTAAATGCCTCCAATTATACCGGTTGGACCCCTCTCCACTGGGCAGCCTATACCGGTGACACTGAAATTATAAAGTTTATTTTAAACAAAGGCGCTGATATAAATGTTGTGAGCCGGATAGGGCTTACCACGGTTTATCTGGCTACCAGTGAGGGCCATAAGGAAGCTACCGAACTGTTATTGAAGGAGGGAGCCGACCCCAATATTCCCACAAAACGTACTGACTGGACAGCTATGATGCGGGCGGCAAACAACAGTTTTAATGAAATATTGAAAATGCTCATTCAATATGGTGGTAAGGTAAATGTGGAATCTGCCGCTAGCTGGACTCCTCTTCACCGGGCAGCTGAAAAGGGCAACCTGGAATCTGTAAAAATTCTGCTGGATGCCGGCGCTGATATTAACGCAAGAAACAGTGAAGGGCAGACTCCCCTGGATTTAGCTGAAACATTTGGAAATGATCAGGTAGTTGATTATTTGAAGAAACGTGGCGGCACCACTAACGCATTGAACGAATTCGACAATTAGTTTTTTTCTGTCAATTTCCTTTTCGTTTTTTTGAGTGCTGGTAATATTCTCAACTTGTCTGGTTTCCGCATTGACTGTCTTCAGCCAGCCTGTGAAACCTGTGCTGTAAACTCCGTAGGCAATATCGTTACTGCCGGGCTGCCAGCCAAGACTGTTTATTTTTGATAGTTTTTCTTCAACCAGTTTTGTTTTTTTATGAATATTTAAAATGAAAATAATTATTCTTTCTGTTCGTTGAAAAAAAATATTTTATAGAAGGACGTTAATTAAATTGGGGGAATCCAGAATAACCGGGGTGATAATATGTCGAAAAAAAAGCGTTTATTTATCGCTGTGCCGTTATCGGATGAAATAAGAAATAATTTGAAGAATATAGTAAAAACTTTAAAACCTCTTTCTGATGGTGTGAAATGGGTTAAGCCAGAGAATTTTCATTTGACCCTGAAATTCCTGGGGGAAACCCAGGCTGATAAAGTAGAGGGGATAATATCAGCCCTTGAAGATAGCGTGGAGGGGTTAAAGCCTTTTATTGTCAGTGTTCAGGGAATCAGCGCGTTTCCTGGTTTAAAGAGGCCCAGGGTTATTAAATGTTGTATTGCCAGAGGCAATAAAGAGTTGATAAATATTTTTGAAAATATTGAAAAAAACCTGGAACCTCTTGAGATAAAGAAAGAAGAAAGAAAATTCATTCCCCACATAACACTTTCCCGTATTAAAAAACCCGTTGGGAATGAAGAATTGATGAAGGAAATAAGCAAATTGCCCACTATCGATCTGGGAGAGATGGAATGTGGCAGGATAAGCCTTGTAAGAAGCAGGTTAACCCGTTCGGGCCCTATCTACACAACGGAAAAGGAATTTATCTTAAAATAGAGGACAAATGTATCCCATGGTAAATATAAAAAAAAGACAATATAATAAAACATTCAGGAGGATAAAAAATGGCAAAGGATGACAGAATAAAAGCTCTGGAAATGGCGCTTTCACAAATAGAAAAGCAGTTTGGCAAGGGCGCCATAATGAAATTGGGGGAAGCTGGCGCCCGGTTGAATATAGATGTTATACCCACCGGGTCCCTGGCGCTGGATATCGCTTTGGGAGTGGGTGGAGTCCCCCGGGGAAGGGTTACTGAGATTTACGGCCCTGAAGCTTCGGGTAAAACCACCCTGGCGCTTCAGATTGTGGCGGAAGCCCAGAAGCAGGACGGGATAGCAGCTTTTATCGATGTGGAACACGCCCTGGACCCCGAATATGCAAAAAAATTAGGGGTGGATATTGATAATTTATTTATATCTCAACCCGATACCGGTGAGCAGGCGTTCGAAATTCTGGAATCACTGGTTCGATCCAATGCTTTGGATATAGTGGTTCTCGATTCGGTGGCGGCTCTGGTGCCCAAGGCTGAAATTGAAGGGGAGATGACCGATACCCAGGTGGGCCTGCAGGCCCGCCTTATGTCCAAGGCCATGAGAAAATTGACTGGTGTTATCTCAAAAACCAAGACTTCAGCTGTATTTATAAATCAGTTGCGTGAAAAGATCGGAATAATGTTT
>CAZSLZ010000175.1:0-4429 GCA_964607865.1 uncultured bacterium | reverse complement strand
TATACCACTCCGGGAGCTTTTTTACAGAAACCGGCAGCGGAAGCCCTGGTGAAGGCTCATAACGAGCTGAAAAGATACGGTTATGGAATTGTTGTTTATGATGCCTATCGGCCCTGGTATGTGACCAGAATGTTCTGGGACGCCACCCCCGATAATAAGAAGGATTTTGTGGCAAACCCTGCCAATGGCTCGCGCCACAACCGGGGGACCGCCGTGGATGTGGGTTTATATAATATTAAATCGGGAGAAATCGTTGATATGATAAGCGGTTTTGATGAATTCACCGAAAGGGCACATCCATGTTTTCCCGGAGAGACCACCCGGAAAAGATGGCAGAGGGATTTACTCAAAAAAGTTATGGAAAATGCAGGCTTTTCAGTGTATGAATATGAATGGTGGCACTACGATTGGAAGGACTGGAAAAGCTACCCCATTATGAATAAAAGATTCGAAGAAATTAAATAAGTATTTTGGAGGAACAAATGTCAGAAGATAAACTGAAAACCCGGTTTGCGCCTTCGCCTACCGGCTATTTGCATATAGGTGGCGCCCGCACTGCTTTGTTTAACTACCTGCTGGCCAGGCAGAAAAAGGGCACTTTCCTTTTGAGAATTGAAGATACCGATGTAGCCAGGGAAAAGGAAAAATCCTATGAAAAGATATTGGAAGATATGGAATGGCTGGGCATTAAATGGGATGAGGGCCCAATCCGTCAGACACAGCGCCTGGATATTTATAAGAAATATGCCGATATTTTAATCGAAAAAGGCTTCGCCTACCCCTGTTATTGTACCCCGGAGGAACTCAGGGAAAAAAGCGAGGCAATGCTGAAACAAAAGATAACCCCCAGATATGATGGAACCTGCCGTAATTTAACACCGGAGCAGGTGGACAGTCTGGTGAAGGAAGGCCGGACCCCCTGCCTGCGTTTCAGGGTGCCTGAAGAACGGGCTGTAACGGTGAAAGACCTGGTAAGAGGAGAGGTTACCTATGAACCCGGCTTCTCCGGAGATTTTGTAATTTTTAAATCCGACGGGACACCGGCATATAACTTCGCTGTGGTCATTGATGACCACGAAATGGGCGTTACACTGGTAATGAGGGGCGAAGAACATCTGGTTAATACCCCTCTTCAGGTTTTGATGTATGAAGCTCTGGGTCTTGAACTTCCCGATTTTGCCCACATCAGCATGATTCTGGCGCCCGACAGGTCCAAACTGTCCAAACGCCATGGTACTGTAGCTGTGGGTGAATACAAGGATAAAGGTGTCTTGCCGGAAGCCCTGGTAAATTACCTGGCATTGCTGGGTTGGAACCCTGGAACCGATGAGGAGTTTTTCAATATGAGCCAGCTGGTGGAAAAATTCAGACTGTATTGTGTTTCAAGAAGCCCGGCGGTTTATGATTTTGAAAAGTTGAAGTGGATGACCAGCCAATATATAAAAGAAATGAATAATTCCCAACTATTGGAGAATTTGAAACCCTTCATTCTGGAAACCGGGCTGGTGAATGAAGTTTATATAAACCAGAACCGGGAAACAATGCTGGGCATTGTGAAAGCTTTGAAGCCCCGGTTGAGCTTACTCACCGATGTTAAGGAAGAAATCAAAATATTCTTTGCTGATGAATTCCAATTGGAGGAAGCTGCCAGGGAATGCATGGAGTGGGAAACCACCCCGGCGGTATTCGATGCATTTATTGAAGTCCTGGAAGAAATGGGCGCCTTCAACAAACAGAATTTTATGCAGGGTGTAAAGGAAATTCAAAAGCGGAGCAATGCCAAGGGCAAAAAACTTTATATGCCTCTCAGCGTGGGCATTACCGGCCAGGCTCACGGTGTGGAGATGGAATATATACTTACAATTCTTACAAAGGAGCAAATGCTCAAAAGGTTAAAAGCTGCCCGGCAGCTGATCGCCGCCCGCGCCTGATAACTGCGGATATTTATTATAATTTTCAAGATCAATTTTACATTTTTCAGTCTTCTCAGCTGTGATTAATTCACAGCTGATTTGTTTTTCAGGTTTTTTGAATTCTTCTATAAGATTAATCTTTATGTTTTCCTTTTCTGGAAAAAAGCATCCTGAATTTCAGATGGACTGGAAGCCAAGAGGCAGTAACCATCAATAAAAACTCCCCTGAACAGGGTTTTTGCAAATCCCGACACAACATAAAATTCAAAATAGCCCCCCAACTTCTACCGGTTTTGAGCGCTTCAAACCGGAAATAATTTTTAACAAGTCCTGGGAGAAATTTTTTTCCAGCTGGTTTAATTTCAAACCTGCCATTTTTTTCTCTGCAGAAAAGCATAGAAGGCCATGCCAATCATAAAAAAGCCGAAAACCGCCCATTGGATTTGCTCCATAATT
Source organism: uncultured bacterium (assembly GCA_964607865.1). GTDB lineage: Bacteria > Vulcanimicrobiota > JAJTBE01 > JAJTBE01 > CAZSLZ01 > CAZSLZ01. Next base: position 2,060 of record CAZSLZ010000175.1, on the reverse strand, counting down.
AAGTCAAAAGTGCTTACATATCGCTTGACGAATTGGATAAGCAGAAAGCTGCTGGTCAATCCTATAAAAAGAGTCATAATTCCGTAACAGGTATAAAATTCAGTTTTTTTGTTGTTTTTTCCGTACCATGCCACAAGAAACTTGCCAGTGCGGCAATGACTCCCACATGCCTCAGAGGAATACCCTCTTTCAGAATCAAAATACCCAGAAAAACCAGGGAAAAAACTCCAAAACAGGCCGCAGATATCGCCAGGCTATTGATATCCTCGGCAAGCCTGCTGAAGTTTATAACCCTATCCAGGGATTGTTCAGGAATTGCCACCTTGTTGATTTCCATATTTTTCGTGGTTTTTCCAACTTTCATATTTTTGATAGTTTTCGGTGTTTATTTTTCCTTTGAACTTTTCTTCACCCATTTCAACAATACAGGGCATTTCAGCGGTTTCTTCTTTTTGTTTCAGGTTTATTTTAAGCCGGTCAGTTTTCAACAACCTGAAATTAAACTTATCTACCTGATGGGGAACTGCCAGGATATAACCGCCCAGTTTTTTACAATTCCACTTGCTTATTCCCGTTGAAGAGAACGTTATGACGTCATTTCTGTCTGTAATAATCCCCTTCAGCCCGTCGATAATATTTATTAATTTTTGGGCTTTGCCTTTCTCTTCTTTCTCCATTTCAAGTTCGCTGAATTCATTTTTTTTAATTAAAGTATGAATTCCCATAGCGAGCATGATAAATCCCACAATTATTTGCCAAACCAGATTCTGTGAAGGCATTTCGATTTTAATTACAAAAAGAAAAACCGCCGCGCCGGCCAGGTTGAAAATTCCCCCCATGAAAAACGCCAGGGATGCAAACAGGTAAAAAGCGCTGTTTCTGTTATTTTTTCCGTACCATATGAGAGCAAACAATATCAGCCCCAATATCATGGCGGCCATGGCAAATGTCTGGTTACGTTCCAGTTGAAATACTCCCAAAATCAGAAACAGATACGTTCCGAACAACCCCAGGGGCACGAATAACTTTCTTATTCCTATCAGTTGGCGTGTGTATTCCAATATCAAATCGGGCTTCTTTACCGCTGAACCGTCAATTATAAGTTTATCCTCCATTACCCCTCCATTTTTATTTTCTTAAAAAGGTTAAGTTCAGGCCTTTTTTTTCCATTCGTATATTTTTTCCAGGGCTTTCATGGGGGTAAGCTGATCCGGGTCTATCAACTCCAGTTCCTGTTGTACCGGGCTTTTTGCCGGTTCAAACAAAGTCAGCTGGTATCCGTGGCCTTTTTGAGAAGAATCAAGTGTTTCTGTCTGTTCATGGCGGGCTTCCAGCTCTTCCAGAATATCCCTTGCCCGGTTTAAAATAACCGGAGGCAGCCCGGCAAGTTTTGCCACATATATGCCGTAACTTTTATCGGTGCCCCCGGCGACGATTTTATGCAGAAAAATAATTTCCTTATTGGTTTCCTTTACATCGACACGGTAGTTTTTGACTCCAGTGAGTTTTTCCGCCATCTGGGTAAGTTGATGAAAATGGGTGGCAAAAAGAGTGCACGCATTAATTTTGTTATACAGATACTCAGAAACTGACCAGGCGATACTCATACCGTCGTAGGTGCTGGTTCCCCGGCCGATTTCATCCAGCAGAATAAGGCTCTGCCGGGTGGCGTTTTTTATTATATTGGCGGTTTCGCTCATCTCAACCAGAAAAGTTGATTTGCCCAGATGCAGATCATCGGATGCGCCCACCCTGGTGAAAACTCTGTCAATTATACCCAGACTGGCTTTCATCGCCGGGACGAAAGAACCCATCTGGGCAAGGATACAAATCAAACCTATTTGGCGAAGATAGGTGGATTTTCCCGACATGTTGGGCCCCGTTATAATATGAAAACGGGAATCCTTTTTTCCAATAAAAGTATTGTTAGGAACAAAGTTGCCCTTTAAAACCTTTTCTACTACAGGGTGCCTGCCATCCCTGATTTCTATGCGGTTTTCCTTGATTATCTCCGGGCGGGTGAATTTCTGGTTCATTGCCACCGTGGCAAAACATGTTAA
>CAZSLZ010000174.1:0-4443 GCA_964607865.1 uncultured bacterium | reverse complement strand
GGGGGTGGGGCACAGGTCACCGGCGGCGCTACCGGCGCCCTGGCAGGAACTACCGTGGGCGGAATTAAAGGAGCCTGCACCGGTAAGGTTAACACCATGGGTGAAAAAACCACCAAGGCCCTGCGGGGTGCTTTCGCCATAGCAGGCACAGCTGCTGCAGTGGGTTTATCAGCCATCACCATGGGTGTGGGCCCTGCTATAATAGCAGGAATTGCAGCTCCGGTTCTCTGCGCTGGAATCGGCCAGGGGCTCCCCGGGTTGGTTGACGGAACTCTTGCCAGCGGAAAAGGCGCAGTAAAGGGTTCAGTAAGTGGAGCAAAAAAAGGCATCAACGCTGGAGCAAAAGTGATCGACTGGGCTTCAGAAAGAATTTGCGATTTTATTGCCGGGCCGGTTAATAACGAGAATACCGATACCCAGAAAGCTTAAATAAAGAATGTGAGGGATAATAATGGAAATTAAAAATAATGTCAATCAGCTTAACAACTGCAGAAATTCACAGACGAATGAAAAAAAAGCGGTTGAAAAGCAAGAACAGACGTTAGATTCTTATGTAACCGACTGGCAAATGAAAGATTCAAACGGCAGGCCGGCAAGCAAAACTGAGATGATGAAATTTGTGACTGCCTGGCAGATGAACGGAAATGATACTTCTCCCAAATTCGGGCCGAGTTATCCGAGTCAGCCCAGCCAGCCAAGCCAACCCAGCGAACCAACCCAACCTGGCAATCCATATCCGCCGGGCCAGGAACCATATCCCGGTTATCCCGGCCAGCAGCCCTATCCCGGTCACCCCGGTTATCCCAATAACCCCGGTTACCCGGGCCAGCAACCCTATCCCGGCTATCCCCATCCCGGGCACCCTAATTATCCTTACCCCTAAAAACAAACACGGCAAATTAAAACATATAAGTGGCTGTCCCAGAAGGGCAGCTTCTTTTTTATATTGAATAATTATAATTCCGTCATCACAAGCATCCGCAGGGTGCGTGGCGATCTCCCCCCATTTGGAATTGGGGAATCCCATTTAGAATGGGAGAACATGTTGTTCGCCCCAATTAAGAATTGGGGAACATAATGTTCGCAATGTAGCTTTTTTACCCGGCAAAAACCCAGTCGCTCACAGACGCAAGGTAAATGGGTATGGTACAAACCCGATCTAAATTGAGATTGCCACGGTTTCTACGAAACCTCGCATAACGCCATGGCGGGCTATGGCAATGTGAAGGATTTTTGAAAAACAGAAAAAGTATCAGGAAATATCCTTGCTATTTATGAAAAATGATAATCAAGGTTTTTATACACATTTTTTATGAAGAATAAAAAATGTGACAGCTTTCTAAAAACCCCAATTATTTTTGATTCAGAATTTTTTCCAGAAAATCCACAGCTGTCTTTTTGCCTTCTTCTCCCACATCACCCGGCGGGCCCACGCAGGAAGGGCAGCCTTTATAACATTGGCAGGCCTTAACCTGTTTGAGGGCAGCCTTGAAAAGTTCGTCATGAAAATCGAATATTCTTTCGGAAAGCCCTATACCGCCAGGATAACTGTCATAAATGAAAAGGGTAGGCAAGCTTGTAAACGGGGACCGAACCTGGGCAAGGCTGTGAATATCCCTGGGATCACACATTAAATACAAGGGAGAAATAGAAGAAAGCAGGTTGGTTAAGCCGTTTAAACCCGAGGCGATCTGATCCGGGGTCATATCCTTCACAATTTCTTCATCCAGGCTGAACCAATACGACGACGTATGCATTTCCTGTTCCGGCAGGTTTACCGGGCCCGAACCGATATTCTCATGACTGTGGAACTTTATCTTTTTGAACATGGTAACCAGGGCATTTACCTGAACCTCACCCACATATTTCATCCCTGCTTCCTCCACAGGCCTTTTTTTATCCACATTTATTACCTTCACATTGACCGCCAGGTTGGCATCGGTGTAGTAATCTACATCTACAGCCCTGACATAAGCCTTTTTATTCTCGTAGTCAAGCTTTTCGACCTGATACTGCCTGGATTCATGGAGATATATAGCCTCCTCATGAAGTAACATGGGAGCGGCAAACCTGTCCACCTCACCGATTATCCTGGGTTTTGGGGCGGTAGTATCCACAATCACAAAATTTTCCTCGGCAGCGGAACGGAGAGAAATATCTTCAGCTGGGTAGTTATCGGCTGCCCAGAACCATCTTCCCCCCGAATGATGAAGAATTTCCTGATCCTCCAGAAAATCCAGTATTTCCATAACACGGGCAGTGCCGAAATTCTCGCCCTCCTCGAAGGGCAATTCAAAAGAAGCGCACTTGATATGATTGACCAGAATGTAAAGGTTATCAGGATTAATCAGGCCAGCTTCAATATTTTCGCCAAAGAAATATTCGGGATGAGATATGATAAACTGATCCAGGGGGGCTGAGGTGGCTACCATAAACACGGCGGAAGCCTCCTGGCGACGGCCTGCTCTGCCCGCCTGCTGCCATGTGGAAGCGATGGTTCCTGGATAACCGCACATAACACAGGTTTGCAGAGAACCGATGTCGATGCCCAGCTCCAGAGCGTTGGTGCTGACCACACCCAAAACCTGTCCTGCCCTCAAACCCTTTTCAATATCCCTTCTCTGCCGGGGCAGATAACCGCCCCGATAACCCCGGATCTTATTCTGATCCTTGCCGGCAATACTTTTCAGGGCTTCTTTCAAATAAGTGGTCAACACCTCACAGGCCAGCCTGGTCCGGGTGAAGATAATTGTCTGAATACCGTTCTTAATTAAATTGGTTGCAATTTTCCGGGCTTCCAGAATGGAACTTTTTCGAATTCCCAACTGCCAGTTTACTACCGGAGGGTTGTAAAACACAAAATGCTTTTCGCCGGAGGGAGCGCCATTATTGTTGACCAGAACTGCTTCCTCTTCAATTATATTTTTTGATAATTCCCCGGGATTTCTTATGGTGGCGGAACAACAGATGAATTGGGGGGCAGAACCGTAGAACTTGCAGATTCTTTTCAAACGGCGAATAACATTTGCCACATGAGAGCCGAAAATTCCCCGGTAATGATGAATCTCGTCAATTATCACATATTGCAGGTTCTCGAAAAGTTTAATCCACTTGGTATGATGGGGCAGAATTGATGTATGCAGCATATCGGGGTTGGTGACAACAATATGGCCTGCTTTACGTATTGCCTTGCGGGCATTTACCGGAGTATCCCCGTCATAGGTGAAGGTTTTTATGTCCAACTCCATCAAATCCACCAGCTCCTGCAATTCGGCAACCTGATCCCAGGAAAGGGCTTTGGTGGGAAACAAATACAATGCCCGGGCATTAGGGTTTTCTATGATTTTCTGAATTACTGGAACATTGTAGCACAGGGTTTTGCCCGAAGCTGTGGGGGTAACCACCACCACATTTTTTTTGTCAGCTATATGCTTCCAGGAATCAGCCTGATGGGAATATGGATATTTGATTTTTCTCTTTTTCAGAGCGTTGACGATCCGGGAATCGAGATGCCGGGGAAACTCACCGTAAACCGGGGGCCGGGGCGGAGAAACATGCCAGGTGGTGATATTCTGCATAATTGATTTATCGTATTTTATATATTCTAAAAATTGTTCAATATTCATGTTTTACCTACTTGCCTATACAGAAATTGTTGAAAACCCGATTCAACAGGTCCTCATAAACCACCTTGCCGGTAATTTCCCCCATTGCATCCAGGGCGGTTTTTAAATCAATAGTGATAAAATCGTCAGGCATTTCATTACGAATTGATTCCAGAGCCTGGTTCAGATGAAACCGGGTTTTTTCCAGGGCTTTCTTATGCCTCATATTACTTAAGATAACATCGGCGGCCTGTCCCGCCTTTCCCTCCAGGATCATTTCAGGAATTGCTTTCTCTAACTGTATTAAATTATTCTTTTCTTTCAGAGATACTTCAATGATATGTTTCGCCGGAAACATACCTTCGATAAACTCTCTGGAATAATTAATGCCCAGATCGGTTTTGTTCATAATTAACAGGGTTTTTTCAGCGACTATATTGCTGAGGATATCTGCCATATCGGGCACCTCAGGGTTGGATGCATCCAGTACCATTAATACCAGCGAAGCTTCCCGGGCTGCCTGAAAGCTGAACTGAATTCCCAGGTTTTCCACCCGGTCTTCGCTTTTTCTTATGCCAGCGGTATCAACCAGAACCACAGGAACACCGCCGATATTGGCGGTTTCTTCAATCCTGTCCCTGGTAGTACCGGGAATATCGGTAACAATAGCCCGTTCCTGGCCCAGCAGAATATTTAAAAGAGTGGATTTTCCCACATTTGGAGGGCCTATTATGGTGGTTTTCACGCCTTCCCGATAAATTCTGCCTTTTTCATAGGTTCCCAGGAGCCCACCTATTTCATCCAGAATCGCAGTTATCTGTTTTTCCTTGTAATCGAT
>CAZSLZ010000173.1:0-4495 GCA_964607865.1 uncultured bacterium | reverse complement strand
GAGCTTTGATTGCACACCCTTTCGCTTGGGCAACCTTGTGGGTCAACCCAAAACTTTCCACATGGGGTTCAAAATAGGTACAGGCAGGAATAAGGTCTGGGTCAGCCGGGGTACAAGGTGATTTGCCAGCCATATGTTCCACTGCAATTTCGCCTTCTTTTGATGCCAGATGCGCCAGAAGGGGGGTATTTATAACATCGCCGATAGCGTAAACTCCCTCCACACTGGTTTGATAATAATCTCCAACAGGGATAAAACCTTTCTCGGTTTCAATTTTCAGGTTCTCAAGCCCAATGTCTTCAGAATTCGGAACCCTTCCTACAGCCACCAATACTTTTTCCACTTCTACTTCTCTGGTTTTGTCCTTTTTGTCCTTTACAGTTACTATCACCTTATCATCTTTTATCTCCCTGCCTTCAGCCTTTGCTGATGTGTACGTTTTAATTCCCATTTTTTTGAAACTTCGCTGAAGAACTTTAGCGATTTCTTCGTCTTCCAGGGGAAGTATCTGATCCATCATTTCAGCCATGTGAACTTCAACACCGAAACTTCTCATTATATATGCAAATTCCACCCCAATTGCTCCTGCACCCAGAATGAACAGGCTTCCGGGTAATTGTTCAAGCGCCAGAATTTCCCTGGATGATATGGTTTTTTCGCCATCGAATTCAAATCCGGGAATCTGCCTTGGACGAGCGCCGGTGGCAATCAGAATATTTTTTGCAGTCAGGTTCTTTTCATCGTTAACAGTTACAGTATTTTTATCTTTTATTATGCCCCTGCCTTCAATCATTTCAACCTTATTTTTCTTAAACAGAAATTGAACGCCTTTGCTGAGGGTATCGGCAGCCTTTCTGGATTTTTCATAAACCCTGCTGTAATCAAAATTTTCGGTATTAATCTCCACACCTGTCTTTTTTAAAACACCAATGTAATTAAAAACCTGGGCCTGGTGAATTAACGCCTTTGAAGGAATACACCCCCAGTTAAGGCATACGCCTCCGGGTTTGTCCTTTTCAACTACAGCTACCTTCATTCCCAGTTGTGCTGCCCGAATGGCAGCTACGTAACCGCCCGGCCCGGCTCCTATAACAATAAGATCATAATCAAATTTTTCAGCCATGTAATTCTCCTTGTGTAATAAATTAACTCCTGATTATCTTTCAAAAATTTACAACAACGCCTTCACAGGGTCTTCCATCATTTCCTTGAGCCTGTGGAGGAAAGCTGCCCCTTCGGCGCCGTCTATAACCCGGTGATCGCAGGACATGGTCATTCTCATGCGGTGTTCTAATAAGATCTCGTCATCCTCGTCACCAGGAACCAACTCGCGTTTTATCTGGCCCAGGGCAAGAATTGCCGAACCCGGGGGGTTGATGATTGCAGTAAATTCTTCGATATCAAACATGCCCAGGTTACTTATGGTAAAAGTGGCATTTGAATATTCCTCATTACTCAATTCTCCATTACGGGCTTTTTCCACCAATTCTTTCATATCCTGGTTAATCTCAATTATTCCCTTGTTCTGGCAATTGCGTACCACAGGAGCCACCAGGCCGTCATCCAGAGCCACAGCCAGCCCTATATCTATGGTGCCAAACTGTTTTATATGGTCACCCTGCCAGGAAGAATTTACCTTGGGGAACTTTTTCAATGCCTGGGAAACAAATTTTATAATAAAGGAGTTGAAAGAAAGTTTTTCGTCGAACCGTTGGTTTAACTCGTGACGGGCCATCATTATTTCATCCATTCTGACTGAAGTCCGCAAATAATAATGGGGGGCATTGAATTTCGATTCTGACATACGCCGGGCTATGGTTTTACGCATTGCCGACAGGGGTACTTCCCCTGCCACCATACCAGGCCCAGCTTCCATAGGTGCCCCACCTTTTTCTTTTCTTTCAAGAGCCTTCTCCACATCTTCCTTCACAATGCGGCCGGCAGGGCCCGTTCCTTTAATGCCTGATAATTTTAAACCGTTTTCTCCAGCTATTTTTCGCGCCAGGGGCGAAACTTTAATATCTTTTTTTCCTTTCTCAGGCTTTGCCTGAATGGTACCCGGCCATTGAGATGTTTGAACAGGATCGGGTATATTAAAATCCTTTTTGTGAAGTTTAATCTCGACTTTTTCAGGTTGTTTCTTCTTTTTTTCTTTCTTTTCTTTTTCAGAAACCTCTTCGGGCTCTTCTTTCGTTTCTTCCTCAGCAGTTTCTTTTTTCTCTGCTTTCTTTTCTTTTTCAGCGCCCTGTTTAAACTGCTTTTTTCCTTCTTCGATAAGATCGGAAATGTCTTCTCCTTCTTCGCCGATAATACCTATAGGATCGCCAATAGCAGCGTCTCCGCCTTTTTCCACCAGAATTTTCAACAATGTGCCTTCCTGGGTGGATTCATAATCCATGGTTGCCTTGTCGGTTTCCACCTCGCAGATTACATCGCCGGATTCGATTTTGTCTCCTTCTTTCTTATTCCAATGGGCTATGGTTCCCGTTTCCATCGTGGGGGACAGCGCCAGCATTTGAATAAATTCAGCCATTATTCTCCCTCCTTGTCCAGATACATTACTTTTCTCACAGCTTTAACGATTTTTTCTACCGAGGGTTGTGCTGCTAATTCCAGATTATGGTTATATGGCATGGGGACATCTTCCCCTGAAACCAGCTCCACCTGGGCATCAAGATAATCAAAACAGTTTTTGGAAACCAGCCAGGCAAGGTAAGCTCCATAGCTTGCTACCGGCCAGGCTTCATCAATAACCACACAACGGTTTGTTTTTATTACAGATTTATAAATTGCTTCCTCGTCAAGGGGCCTGAGGCTGCGAAGGTCCACCACTTCAGCTTCAATGCCATCTTCAGCCAGTTTTTCCGCTGCCTGTTGAACCACCCGCAGAGGCTTGGAAAAACCAATCAGGGTTACATCCCCGCCTTCTCTTTTAATATCAGCCTTACCAAGGGGAATTGTATATTCCTCAACGGGGACGGAGCCTTTCCACCCGTACATCAACTCTGCTTCCATAAATATCACAGGGTTATCATCGCGAATTGCAGTTTTCAGCAGGCCCTTGGCATCATAAGGGGTGGAAGGGGCCACAACTTTAAGGCCGGGAATGTGGGTGTATATTGATTGCAGAGCTTGAGAATGTTGGGAACTCAAATATTCGGCAGGGCCGTTCGGGCCGCGGAATACAATGGGGGTTTTAATCTGGCCGCCGGACATATGCCGATATTTTGCGGCATTGTTCAAAATCTGATCCAGAGCCTGTATTGAAAAATTAAAAGTCATCCACTCTACAATAGGCCTTAAGCCGGCAATGGCAGCTCCAATTCCGATTCCGGTAAAACCCTCCTCGGTAATCGGTGTATCAATCACCCGCTTGCTGCCGTATTTATCCCATAAACCCTGGCTCACTTTATAAGCGCCGTTATACTGGGCAACTTCTTCGCCCATCAATAAAACTTTTTCATCTCTTTCCATTTCTTCATCCATTGCCTGACGCAGAGCTTCACGAAATGTTACTGTTGCCATTTTGTCCTCCTCTATACGTATAAGTCCTGGTAAAGTGTTTCTAATGCCGGCTCATCACTGTTTTCGGCAAACTCCACAGCTTCCTCGGCTATCTTTTTACACTCTTCATCCATCTTGTGAACCTGATCCTGGTCTATAATATCTGCATCCAGCATTCTTTTCTGTAAATTGATAATAGGATCTTGCTCCTTGAATTCATCGAGTTCTTCTTTCTTGCGATATTTTGCCGGATCACTCATGGAATGCCCCTTATAGCGATAGGTTTTTATCTCCAAAAGGCTGGGATTCCTGTCTTCACGTGCAAGTTTTACGCTGTCGGCAACTTCCTCATAAACCTCCAGCACATGCATTCCATTAACTCGTTTTCCGGGTATATCATAAGATTTGCCCATTACTGAAAAATCATTAACCGACGACACCCTTTGATAAAATGTGCCCATTCCATACTGGTTGTTTTCACAAATAAAAAGAACTGGCAAACCCCATATTTTTGCCATATTGAGAGTTTCATGAAAGGAACCCTGATGAATGGCGCCATCTCCAAAGAAACACAGCACAACACCGTCTTCTTCGTTATATCTAATTTTCAAGCCGGCACCGGCCGCCAGGGGAATATGGGCCCCAACAATTCCATTACCGCCGTACATATGCTTTTCAACGTCAAACATATGCATGGATCCCCCCTTACCCCGGGAACAACCGGTTACCTTGCCGAACAATTCAGCCATCACTACTTTTGGATCCATACCGCAGGCAAGGGCATGGCCATGATCGCGGTAAGCTGCGAACACATAATCCTTTTTTAAATCCAGTGCCTTAATGGCGCCTACAGCCACTGCTTCCTCGCCATTATAAAGATGACAGAAGCCTCCAATTTTCTGCAATCCATACATCTGGGCAGTTTTCTCTTCAAACCTGCGAATCTGAATCATTTCCCGGAGCAATTCTAATAAAAAATCTTTTTTATACG
>CAZSLZ010000172.1:0-4517 GCA_964607865.1 uncultured bacterium | reverse complement strand
TCCAGATAATCACTGCGATGAAGAATATTTTTTCCGGTTTTTTCCCGTCGAACCTCGTCAAAATAATTACCATCCTCGTTTACAGTAAATATTGTAGATGCCAGGTTTCCATCTTCCCTGCCAAGAATGTCAAATATTTCATCCCTGGTCCATAAATAGAATTTTCCTTCCTCGCCTTCACTGTCAGCATCTTCAGCGCTGTAAAAACCGCCTTCGGGAGAGGCCAGATCTCTGAGGACATATTGAAAAATTTCTGAAGCTGTGCGGGCATATTCTTCTTTTCCTGTTACCTGATAGGCTTCCAGATATGCCTGGGAGATAAGGGCCTGGTCGTAGAGCATCTTTTCAAAATGGGGGACCAGCCATTCTCTGTCGGTGGAATACCGATGAAAACCGAATCCTATATGGTCATAAATTCCACCCTTTCTCATGTTTTTCAGGGTAGTTTCCACCATTTCCAGGGGTTTCTCTATTTTATTATGTTTCCAATACCTCAATAAAAGGAAAAGATTCTGGGCTGAGGGAAATTTAGGGCTGGTGCCAAAGCCCCCGTATTTTGAATCGTATTTTGCAAGTAGTTCCTGGAAAGCTTTTTTAATGGTATTTTTATCCAGCATTTCACCCTGGGCTACAGTTTTGGAAAATATCTCATCCATTGTAGAAGTAATTCTGCTGGAGGTATCCAGTATTTCTTCCCTGCGGTTTTCCCATAAATGATGCAACTTGGGCAAAAGATCCATCATTCCAATCTTACCGAAGGAAGAACGCCTGGGAAAATAAGTGCCGGCGAAAAACACCTTTTTATCAGGGGTCATAATTATAGTCAGTGGCCATCCCCCGCTTCCCGTCATAAGCTGGCAGGCAACCATATAAATATGATCCAGATCCGGCCGCTCCTCACGGTCAACCTTAATGGAAACAAAATACCTGTTCATCAATTCTGCCACTTCTTCATCTTCAAAAGATTCATGGGCCATGACATGGCACCAGTGACAGGTTGAATAACCTATAGATAAGAATATGGGCTTATTTTCCTTCCCAGCTTTTTCAAAAGCCTCTTCACTCCAGGGATACCACTTAACGGGGTTGAAGGCATGTTGCTGTAAATAAGGGCTTGAAGAATCAAACAACCTGTTTGGCTTTTTTTCTTTTATACTGGACATATTCCCCACCTGCTTTTTTATTATGCTAGTAATATTTCTAATATATTATCGATAGAAAAAGTTCTGTCAACCATGTTTTTTATTCTTTTGCGATTACTCCTTTGAAAAAACTACTGGTTATTCCATTCTTAAATCAATATCTCTTCAAGGAGCTCACAACAGTTACTAAGAATATTTTTAATACAAAATAAGAGGAGGTATGGTTATGAATAAAAAATTTTTCATTTTTCTGGGATTACTGCTTATATTTTTTTCTTCAACATCCAGGGCTGAAAATGACTACAAGGTAATTCCTGCAGAGAGGCTTGGCGAATATAAATTTAAAGAAAATTTTGCCACGTATTCCAAAAAAATTGGAGAACCCGCCAAAACTTATCATATCGCCGATGAAATCGGTAAATATTACGAAGAGCAAAAGTTGTATTCTGTTTATAATAAAGATACAGATATTATAAGAAAAATCCTGACTTTTGATTCCAGATACAGCCTGGATGGAATTACAGTTGATGATACCAACGACAAGATAAAGGAAACGTTCGGGTTTCCCAACGGAACCATCTATAACAAACGGTTTATTGAAGATGAACGAAACTTCTATAAGGAAAGCGTGATGTTTCTGGTGGAAATAAAAGACATAAAAGCTCTGGGAGTGCTTTTCGAAAAAGATTAGGAGGTTCAAATGAATTATTTACATAACAAGAAAATTATTGTCTTGTTTTTATTTTTTACCTGTTTACCGTTTTGTTCAGGCCCAGGATCAATATTCCAACCCTCATGGCTCACCCTTTGCCCCAGGAAAAGAGCCCTCGCTGACTCATACTGTTAAAGTATTTTATTCAACTATAGACGGCATTGATAAAACCGTAATTACTGTAAAATCGCCGGGTAACCATCCCGCCCAGGTTGAAAGCCTGGTAACCAGGGGCAGGGGAGAGAAAAAAGCTGAGCAGGCCATAACTGCCATTATCAACCCCGAGTGTAATTACAAATTTGTGATTGTCAACAAAGACAATAAAGAAAAGAATAACGGCAAGGTATATGAAACCAATTCTGCAGGCACAGTAACTGTAAGAATATTCGGTTTCAAGGCTGATGATTTCGAGCAGTGCCCGATGGTGGAAGCCAGTTATTACAATAATTATAAATTACTGGGAACAACTTTGCTCAAAACCCATCCTTTGCCTGAGAAATTTATGAAAAAATAGAAAATTACCAGAATGAAATTTATTTATAAGTGGTGATCTCTGTACCACACAGGTAAATGGGTTGGGAACAAACAAGATCTAAATTGAGATTGCCACGGTTTCTGTGAAACCTCGCAATGACCGGCTTCTGGCATATGAAGTGTTGTCATCGCGAGGAGCGCCAGCGACGTGGCGATCTCTCCCCATTTGGAATGGGAGAATGCGTTGTTCGCATTATAGTTTTTTCAACCAGAAAAAGATCCGGGCGCTCACGGACGCAAGGTAATTCGGTAATGAAAATCCATGGTGGGTGTGGCGTCGGCGATATTTAAAAACCTTATACTCTTCAGGCAGTTTTCCTTTTCAGGTCTCTTTCACTCCACACAATATTGCCAGGGGTTATTTTCACATCGGAGCCAACCCGGTTTCTGATTTCCAGTACATCGTCAATAAACTCAAAAAACAGGTTGACAATCATGGGGTCAAAATTGGTTCCCTTTCCCTGTTTTATAATTTCCAGGGCAATATCCAAAGGATATGGTTCTTTATAAGGGCGCCGGGAAGTCAGGGCGTCAAAAACATCAGCTATAGCCACAATTCGTCCATAAATTGGTATTCCTGTACCTTTCAAACCGCGAGGATAACCGTTTCCATCCCATTTTTCATGATGGGTCATGGCTATCAGCTCTGCCACCTGAATTATTTTGGATTTTGAATTGGATAAAATGTTTGCCCCTATGATGGTATGGGTCTTCATTGTAATGAATTCATCGGGAGTCAGCTTTCCTTTTTTCAGCAAAATATCATCAGAAATTCCCACCTTGCCAATATCGTGCATGGGGGTGGCATATAAGATTATCTCGACTTCTTCCCGGTTAAGGCCCAATTTTTTTGCCAGAAAAGCGCTATATTCACTCACTCTTATTATGTGATCTCCGGTATCTTCATCCTTGAACTCGGCAGCCAGCGCCAATCGATTTACAGTATCTATATATGCTTCCTTCAATTCGTCATTGGCTTTTTTTAAAACTCCCACTGTCTGGTTCAAATCCTCGGCATACTTATAAAGTTGCTGATTGATCCGTTCCAATTCGTCCCTTTTGGATTTTTCCGATTTATAAACTTCTGAAAAATCCTGGGCATATAATAGCAACTGATCCTCACATAAGGGAGATGTCCTTTTATCCTTATCTTCCATGATATAATTCTTCCTTTTCCTCTTGGTTACCCTGTTTGTTTCTCTTCAGGCGATGCAACAGGCGCAAGGGGCAGTTGGATTGAAACACAGGTCCCCCTGCCATATTCACTGTCCAGGCTTATACGCCCCTGGTGCAACTCGACAATATGACGGGCCAGGGATAATCCCAGTCCCAACCCGTCATTCTGGCGGGTGAGAACCTGCTCTACCTGGTAGAAGGTATCAAAAACCTTATCCAGATCGGAGCCCGGAATGCCCGTGCCTGTATCTGATATGTTAACAGTAATGTCATTGTCTCCAGGAATCATTTCAATCATTACTGAACCATTGGCATAGTTGAAATTAAAAGCATTCTGAATTATTTGATGAAAGAGTTCCCTGAGCAACTCCCTGGCCGCCCAAAGCTCAATATCACTGCTGTTAACAAATTCAATGTTGATGTTTTTCTGCTCCCTTTCACCTTCAAGCTCCAGAATTACCTGGTGGATTACAGAAAGAAGCCTCACTCTTCTTTTCTCAACGCCCAAACCGTTTCCGGTGAGGTGGGCCAGGCTTAACAATTCGTCTATAATCTCCAGCATATATCTACTGTTATGTTTTAAAAGATTGAAATATTCTTCCTGATCCGAATCGATTCTTCCGTTTAATTCTTCAGCAAGAATATCTGTAAAGCCAATTATTCCGGTTAGCGGAGTTCTCAACTCATGAGACAGCAGGGTAAAGAATTCATTCTTCATTTTCTTGGCCCTTCTGTCCTCGGTAACATCATGAAAAACCAGCACATAGCCTTCTCTTTTTTTTAACCTGGAAACCGAAACCAGAAATTCTCTTTTTATGGGCTCAATAACTGAAATCTCAAACCTGGTATTTTCTCCTTCCATCTTTTCCAGGGCAAGTAAATTTTTTTCAAGATTTTCCACAACCAGGGTACCAAGTAAATATCTACCCAGCAAATCAATTTTTGGCCTGTTT
>CAZSLZ010000171.1:0-4653 GCA_964607865.1 uncultured bacterium | reverse complement strand
GTATGGGAATGCCTGCCAGAATGGGATAAAAAGCTACGAGAAATATAGCCAGGCCTGCAAAATATACAGCAATGGATATCCTGCCAATTTTGCTGTCCCTTAATTCTTCCAGGGTTTCAGCAACTCCCATGGCCATGAACGGGACACAGGGCAGCATATAGTAGAAAAACCCTCCCTTCAGGTGCCATCCCCCGCCGTAACTGGAAAGGGAGGAAAGCCAGAACAGGTATAGCGGCAGGTATCCGCACAGAATAAAAATCACCTTAAGGTCTTTTTCCTTGAAGGCCCGATAGATCATATCCAGAAGAATGGGAATGAAACTCCACCAGAAAAGCAGGTTTCCGATAGCCACCACTCCCCTGATGATTCCGGTTTCTTTGTTTTTATCCCAAAGATACCATATGGGCCTGTGTACGGTGGGCCATTGCCACATCTGGGAGAGATAAGGATGGGTGAACTCCTCGTTATAATGAAACTGGAAAGTCCGAATATAGAACATTTTGGCCGGATCACCGTCTTTCAACAGAAACGGTATATGGGTGATAAAATAAACTCCGCTGATTACAGCCAGGGCAATAAAAAAGATTTTGACAAGTTGTTTAAATGGAATTTTTCCCTGTTCCCGGGTAAGGGCAATTGCAATGAATAAGAACGCTCCTCCTGCGCCTGCCAGGCCGTTAAGTTTGACTGCTATGGCCCCGCCGAAAAATATTGCGCAATAAACTAAATATTTTAACTGCCTTATTTTTATTCCGGTTACAGGATCATTTTTCGTTTTATCTATATACATCCAGGCATAAAAATAACCAATTAAAATAAAAAATGCCAGGTAGATATCCAGGGTGGCAATCCTGCTCTGCACAATATGCAGAAATTCCACCGAAAGTAGAACAGAGCATACAATGGCAGCAAACCGGCTTTTAAACATTTCTATGCCGAAAAGATACATAAAAATTATCATAATGGTTCCCAGAAATACTGAGCCCATACGCCAGCCTATGGGGTTATCGCCATAAATCGCCATAAACACTGCCATAATTTCCTTGGCAAGGGGAGGATGAATATAGTTGGGGTCAATCTCGGTGGGGTCCAGGTAAGACCGGGCTGCCGGCACATAATGAACCTCATCGAAATTCATATCTTTAGGAAAGGACAGGCCGTAAACTCTTAATGCCAGGGAAAAAAGAACAATTACAAGAAGTATTAAGGCATCCTTTTTATCCATTACCCTATGTTTTTTTTTTCTGATATCAGGTTCGGGCAATTGGGCAACTTCTTCTTTTTTATTGTTTTTCTTCCTGGCCATTAATTTCCAACCTGGTTATTGAGTTTAGTTATTATTCCTTTTCTTCTATTTCCTTTTGAACCCTTTTTACCTGGACTCTAATTTTTCCCGCTTTGGCATCAAACCCCATCATATAAAAGAAGGCATTGAGTACCTTGGGGTTAAACTGGCTGCCGGCGGTATCCACCAGGCGCCGTAGAGCTTCTTCCGGAGTAAACCCCTTACGGTAAGGCCGATCTGAGGTCATGGCATCGAAAGTATCAGCCACCGCTATTATCTGGGCGCCCAGGGGAATCTGTTCCCCTTTCAAACCTTTTGGATAACCTTTTCCATCCCAGCGTTCATGATGATAGCCCACATAATCCTTCACCTTACTGTCCAGGCTCAGGGTCAGATCTGACAACATCTTCCTGCTTTCCACCACATGATGCTTCATTATTGCAAATTCTTCATCACTGAGCCTGCCTGGTTTATTCAATACCCTTTCAGGAGTGGCTATCTTGCCGATATCATGGAGAATGGCAGCTTTCTCTATTCGGGCAACCTCATCTACAGGCATCTTTATAGCCCGCGCCAGTTGAATTGCATAATCGGAAACCCGCCTTACATGCCCACGGGTATATTCATCTTTTGCTTCTATAGTCTGGGCGAGGGCAGTAATTAATTCTATGGAGCTCCGTTCAAGGTCGTGCTTTAATTTCAACTGCCGGGTAAACATGGCAGCTTCAGTGGCAATAATGCCCAGAAAATCCTCATGATCTGTCTGAAATTCTGATTCTACCAATAGATTGGCAACTGCCAATACCCCCATGGGTTTTTTCTGGTCGGGGGCAATCAGGGGGACTGCCAGTAAAGTTTTAATTTTCTCCGGGGCTTTTTCAAAATGCCGGGCAAGTTCGGGGTTTTCTTCCAGTTTCATTTTAACAGGCTGTCCTGAAAGCATAACCTGCGCCAGAGGGTTGCCATCAGGTTGAATCTTGCAGTTGAGAACTTCTACTGTCAACTGGGAGGCACCCACAGCGCGAACAACTTCCAGCCGGTTTCCCGACTCTAACATGACAAAAGCCATCTGGGTATTCATTTCTTCACGCGCCTTTTCTATAACAATATCAAAAAGCTGGCCCAGATGAAAAGTGGTTCCCATATTTCTGGAAAGCTGAATCACAGTTGTCAGCTTACGGGTCTTGTCATATAGCTCCTGCTCCTTTTTTCTTTTCTGGTCAACTTCTTTTCTCAGAACCTCGTATGCTCTTTCCAGTTCTTCATCCTGCTGTTTTGCCTTATCCTCATCGTCAAATTCATCTTTTGTATAGAAAAAGGGAATGCCGGCCAGGCCAAAATTCAATGTGGCGAAAACAACGAAAAACCCCCAGTGGGCTTCTTTTCCAGAAGGATCAATAAAATAAAAATACATCAACGCCAGGTTGACCAGAAATGCTGTTCCCATACCCGAATACCAGGGGCGGGAAATAGTGTTGCTTAATATCAGAAGGGGAACAATAAAAAGAACAAAATTCAGGTTAATGCCCGAAGTCGCAGAAATTCCGGTTATACCACCGGTTATTTTCAGCAAAGCTGTAAAAAGAATAAAATCGAATATCCATGAAAGATAATGGTACTGGTCTATTTTGATTCTGCCAAAAACCAGCAGCAGAAGAATTGACCCCACCACAGCTGTGATTCCTAAAACAGGAAGAGTCCTGATGCCGGGGAGTATTTCGGGATATGCTGAATGAAAGAACAAAAACCCCACAGACAAAGATATTATAATAAGCCACCGTATGAGGGTGATCACCTTTTCCAGTTTCCATTTCAGAGTATCCATTTTATTTCCTGTTCTTGTTCAATCGCATATTAACAAATTTAATAAATTCATCACACAAGGAAGGTTCAAAATTCTTACCCTTCATTTCCTGCATAATCTCAATTGCTTTTTCCACAGAAAATGCTTTTCGGTATGGACGATCGGTGGTAAGTGCGTCAAAGACATCGGCAAGAGATATGATAGCTGAGCCACGGGGAATCTTGTCAGCGGTAAGGCCATAGGGGTAACCGGTTCCGTCAAACTTTTCATGATGGTGCAGAATAAGCACCTGCTCATTTTTCAAAAAACCCAGAATTTTGAGTAATTCAGCGCCATAAAGGGGATGGGATTTAATAATTTCAAATTCTTCGTCGGTAAGTTTTCCCGGTTTATTCAGGACATTATCGGGGATACCTATTTTTCCTATATCATGAAGCAGGGCAGCCCTCTCAATGGTTTCAATTGAATTTCTGTCCAGCCCCAGGTGATGGGCAAACATAACCGAATATTGAGAAACATGATTGGAGTGGCCCCTGGTATATTCGTCCTTTTGTTCCAGAGCTTTTGCCAACCCCTTTACAATATTGAAAGCCCGCTCCTGAACCTCGGTAATAAGATCGAGGTTTTCTGTCATATATCCCAGGGCATTGCCCATATAATTCATTACGGTTTTGGCGCCATCGCTGAATTTGTGAGATTTAGGCCTTCTTGCGACCCATAAAATGCCCTGGACCTTTCCCCCAACTTTCAGGGGCATCATCAAAGCTTCGTTAAAGACTTCCTTTAACTCAAAATATTTGAACTCCCGCCGGGATTTATCTATAACAACAACTTCAGGATGGGTAAGCAGGTATTGGATGAGAGGGTTGGAAACGTCGAAAACCAGTTTTTCCTGGGAATCAACATGAAGCCCCTCGGAGGCAATGGCTGCAAATTTCTGTTTATCCCTGGCCAGAACCGCAGAATAATCAGCTTTCAATTCTTCCTTTAAAATTCTGGCAACCAGGGATGCCAATTTCTTTTTTTCCCTGACCACTCCCAGGGAAGACAACAATTGCCCCATTTGGCCCCATCTTTTTACATGGGCGCGGTTTTCTTCGCTTAAAACCGTCATTTTTTCTTCATATTCCAAACCAAGGGCTCTGAATTCCGAAGGGTCTAATTTTCTGGGTTTTAGATTCTGGCCGATTTTAATACCGGCAACCAGGGCTCCTGTGGCAACAAGAACTCCGATTAATATGTAAATAATAAGGGGATTCATTTATAAGCTGAAACCTCTCTGAGTTTTTTGCGGACATTGTTGGTTCGGTCAGGATGCTTCCTTCCTGGTTATATTTTTATCTTTTTTCTTTTCTTTTTTTATTTTTTTCTTTTCATAAATCAGAGTTGGACGCTTCTTATCACTGATAACTTCCGGAGTAATAATGCAATTTTTGATATTTTCAATGGAAGGAATATCATACATTATTTCCAGCATAATTTCCTCGAGTATACCCCTTAAAGCCCGGGCCCCGGTTTTTCGTTTTGTGGATTCTTCAGCCACGATGTCCAGGGCTTCATTTCT
>CAZSLZ010000170.1:0-4712 GCA_964607865.1 uncultured bacterium | reverse complement strand
ATTAAAAGCCTGGCAACCAATGTGGACCCTTCGGGGTTATACCTGATGTCGGTAGAATACCCAGAGAAGGAGAAAAAACACAAAGATAGAAAATAACCCGGTAATTAATGCGAAAACTTCAATTAAATATTTTGGGAGGATTATATGTCAAAGTTACAGGAAAAAGAAGAAGCCATGATAAAGGCTGGCGAAAAATTGGGTGAGTTAATGTCTCAGGCACCGGAAGAAAAAAAGGTTATCCTGAAAAAAATCTTGAGTGCAGTAGAAGAATTTTCCACAGAAAGAGAAAAACAGGGAGTGTTAATTGACAAATCTTCTATATATGCCGCAGCTATTATGCTGGATGAAGAGCTTAAAGCTGATGAGAATTTAATGGAAGCTGCCAAGGCGTATATTGATGCCGATTATGAATATATCAAGGCTTTGAAGGAAGAAAATGCATAAGAAAAAATGGCTCGAGAATTAAAATACCTTAAAAGACTGCCCCGGTTTTCCAATAACCCGGGGCATTTTAATCTGAAAGAGTTTATAAAAACAAACCAGGTAAGATTACAAACCTTCAATATAATAGTGGGAGGTACCAATGGCAAGGGAAGTGTTTGCGAGCTATTAAATTCAATATTAATTAATAATTATATTGCAACAGGTAAAATTACATCACCTCACATATACAGTTGGAATGAACGTTTTTGTTTCAATGGAAATCCTGTTTCTACAGAAGTTTTAAATGAAATCCTGCATTTTTGCAGAACCTTTTATGAAAAAAGGAAAATAACTCCCACCTTTCCTCAGATGTTAACTTCAGTTGCATTAATTTATTTTACCAGGTATGTTCAACCCCATATACTGATTGCCGAAGTTGGCATGGGTGGCGAATTTGACCCCATTAACATAATAGATAAAAACATAACAGCTATTACTAATATAGGTCATGATCACTTGAATGTTCTGGGAGAATTTCCTGAAATGGTGGCAAGGCGGAAAGCTGGAATAATTACTGGGGGAATACCTCTTATAACTTCACAGGAACCGGGAAGGGGGCTTGAGGTTGTAAAGGAAAAATGTAATAATGTTGGAGCGCCTTTTATCAAGACCGGCTCTGTAAAATTAAAACAAATCACCAAATCTTCCACTGTTTTTTTATATTGTGGAAAAGAATACGAACTGGGAATTCCAGGTTGCGAACAGCCTGGGAATGGGGCGCTGGTTCTGGAAATTACTGATATATTGAGAAATCATTTCAGAATTGATGACAACTCGGTTACAATGGGGTTAAAACAGGTAAATATCCCCTGGAGGATGGAGAAAGTCGCCGAAGAACCTGAAACATACTTTGATGGCGCCCATAATAAGGAAAGCTGGGAAAATTTAATGCAAACATGCATCCGGTTAAGTTTCAAAAATCTTTATCTGATTTTATCCATCCAGAGAAGTAAAAATCCCCTTGACTTTCCTTTGAATCCCCCAGGAATTTCTTCGAAAGTAGTATTTCTGAATAATAAAAATAAAAATTTTTATTCTTACGAAGAATTGAAACCTATCTTCATAAGAAAGGGCTATGAAGTCCTGGATGTTAAACCAGGAATATTAGATTTAGTTAATATATTTAAGGCTTGCCGGAAGGATGATTTGGCGGTTTTCACGGGAACCTTCAAATTTGCCAAAAAAATTCGAAAAATGGTAAATCTATTAAAAAAAGATTTACTATCCTCAAAAGATCTGCAGAACGGTTATGAATAATCAAATGAAATCAGGCCTGAAAAACAGGCGAAAAAAGATTATTATCCTGTCGGTAATTATTATTTTATTATTACTGCTGGTTATTTATCCTTTTTATATTGAACCAGGAATGGTGCGGTTTGAACACC
Source organism: uncultured bacterium (assembly GCA_964607865.1). Lineage (GTDB taxonomy): Bacteria > Vulcanimicrobiota > JAJTBE01 > JAJTBE01 > CAZSLZ01 > CAZSLZ01. The sequence goes on along the minus strand of CAZSLZ010000170.1, from coordinate 2,844 downwards.
ACGATTTATATATGCCAAACCTGCCGGAAAACAGGGAAGGCGCCACGGCTATACAATTGACCGATTTGCATCTATCCGAATCCACCAATGAAAAGGTTATAGAAGATGCTTTTTTGGAAATTAACAGACTGAGGCCCGACATTATTTTGATGACCGGGGATTATGTTACAAAAGACCCGGGTTATACCCGGAAACTGGAAGAATTGTTAAAGTTATTGAAGAAAGGCTCAAAAGGCAAACTGGCGGTTCTGGGGAATCATGATCGGTGGATACCCGAGGAAATGGTCATTGATGCTCTTTCAGCAGGAGGTTTTACCATCCTGATAAATGAAAACAAGATTCTTGAAAATAGGGGAGGAAAACTTTATATAGCCGGCATTGATGATTTCTGGACGGGAAAACCGGATTTCGATGCTGCCTTGAAAGGAATTGATTTAGATAAGGATGCGGTGATATTTCTTTCTCATAACCCCAACCTTTTCTTTGCCTCCACCGGCAGGAATATCCCGGTGATGTTGGCGGGGCATACCCACGGCGGCCAGGTGAAACTTCCCCTTCTGGGAGCGCCAATACTGCCCACCAGCAATAAATTAAGCGACGGCTTTTACCGCAAAGATAACACCACAGTTTATATCAACAGTGGGCTTGGCCAGGTTTTGCCGGCAGCAAGGTTTTTATACCCACCTGAGATTACCGTTTTTACATTAAAAAAAGGGAATTACAATGCAGAAAATTAAAAACTTCAGATTTTTCATCGTATTAGCAGCTGTTTTTTCCATAGCATTAATTTCCGGTTGTAAACCTCACCAAAAGGCTTCCCCTGAAAAATACCATCCCCAATTGATGTTTGAAAAGGGCGAAATTTTCACCTACAGGTTAAACCATATCCACCGTGGCGAACTCGTTAAAGATTATTCCGACCCCGCCGAGAAGGATAAAACAATTCCTCAGAATTTCGATGAAAATTCAAAAATTAAGATTTTTGGGCTGGATGATGGTTCTGGAAAAATAAAATGGGTCTATGAAAATTACCAGGAAAAAAGTAAATCCATGCTGGATGATTTAAGCAAGCCCGTCATTCTTAACCGCCAGGGTGTTGCCGGCGATATGAGCAGGAATTCGGGAAGTTTCTTTTTTACAGTAATGTTTTCACTCCCTCCCCACCCTGTCAAAAAAGGCGAAGAATGGAAGCAGGACTTTAAAAATAATGAAATGGGTTACAAGGGTTCTATTCAATCGGCGATTTCCGGTGTTAAAATAAGTGGGGATGAATCTTTTCTGGAGATTGAATCAACCTTCCATTTTGAAGACGCCAGCCAAGGTGGCTCCTACTCTTTTTCCGGCAATCGAAAAGCCCTTTATTCTATAAATAAACAAAAATTTATAGATGTGGAACTGGATTATGGCATAAATATGTTTTTATATTTTATTGATTATGTATTAAGCGGTAAACAGAAAGGCAGGCTGAACCTGGTTTTGGATGATGCATCGGAAACCGGGGGTAATGAAGGGAAAAAGGACCAAAATTAAGAATAAAGGGAGTTAAAACAATTATAATCAGTTATAATGAAGAATAACAATCGGGAGTTTTTTAATGCTGAATCGAAGAGGGCCTTCAGGTTATGAAGAACTTAAAATTGATAAGACGATTTATACTCCTGCCAATGTTGGCCAACGTTTTGAACGAATTACAAAATATTTTGAGGAATCTGGAAAGAATACCCCGGATCTCGAACTTTACAGCCAGTTTATAGATATGTTATGGAGAAATCGCCAATATGAACAGGCGCTTCTGGCAGTAAGAAATGCCAGGGAAAAATATCCCGGCTCTTTATACCTTCTGGAAAAAGAAGGAGGAATATTATTAGATGCTGATTTTCTTGATGATGCTATTGATCTCTTTACAAAATTGAAAGAGGAATACTCCGGCAGATATGAAATTTTCGAGGATCTTGGCTATTCATTATTAAAACGGGGAAAGCTTGACGAAGCTGAAAAGAATTTGATGGAAGCCCTGGAGTTTAAAACCTGGGATCCCTCTCATCTTATGTCCCAATTGCATATAACAGAAAAGCTTGCCCAGTTGTATTATAAGAAAGAAGAATATGAAAAGGCTATGGAATTTCTGGAAGAAATTCTTGGGGTTCAACCCCGGTCAACAAAATGGCAGTTATATTTCAAGGTTCTGGAGAAACTGGGTAAAACGTCAGAGCTGGAAGAAGCCAGGATTACATATGAACGCATTAAAAAAGCCCGGATGTATGCATCCAGGGCACAGAAATATGAAAACCAATACAAGTATGAATTGGCTTTGAAAAATTACCGTAAAGCTGTAGATGAAAATCCTTATGAGCCCCATTATTATTTCAGCATAGGCAATTTGCTGGAAAATCTGCCCGAAGATGAGTATGAATATCAATATGAGGAAGCCACGGAATACTACAGGACCGCCACCGAGTTGTTTCCTAATAACCCCTTTTATATGATGAGTTATGTGGGCAACCTGATTACCATTCAGGAGTGGGAGCAGGCCTTTGAAACAGCCAAAACTTCTGCCCATAAATTTCCCGAGTTGATGATTCCCAACCTTCGTTATCTTTCCGAGGTTCTTGCCAAAGAAAGTGAATATGCTCAGTTGCTTGAAGAGCTTTTAGAGTTGGACGAAGCTATGGAGTTATCGGAGTTAAGGGGGGAACTGGCGCTGGTATTAAAAATGCGGGGTGAAAACGAAGAAGCTGAGGTCTTTTTTGAAGAAGCCAGTGAGATTTATGGCAGAAAAATAAGTATGTTTCCTTATCAAGGGCGAAATTATTACCGGCGCGGCAGTTGTTTTGCCGAGATGTA
>CAZSLZ010000169.1:0-4830 GCA_964607865.1 uncultured bacterium | reverse complement strand
CTGAGTGATATAGGTTCAAAAGCCCGGCGTTTTTACAGCAAGCAGATTACCTCTCTGGAACAGGTCCTTTTAAAACGCAAACAGGCTTTGCAGGCCAAGCAGTATCTTGATGAAATTATTGAAAAATACCGGAATGGCAAAGCCACTGATGTAGATCTTATAGACGCCTATAATTCTTATTATGCCAACCAGTTTTCCAAGGTAAATGCCATTTATAATTATTATATTCAACGTGAAAACCTCCAGGCATTGATGGGTTATTCCGATTTTTATCAGACTCCTTCACTGGAAGAATTTATCGAGAATAAAGATGAATGTGTCACCAGGGAGGAAATTCCCCAGAAAGAACTTGATGCAATGCAGGCAATTATAGATGGCGATATGAAAACTTTCAAGGATATGCTTAAGAATGACCCCAGGCTGGTGCACGCGCGGACCCAGACAGGCTGGACCCCCATCCATTTTGCCGCTTTCAGGGGTAACCTGGAATTGCTCCAATATTTACTGGATAACGGAGCCGATATAAACTCCAGGGTGCAGATAGGAATGACACCGGTTTATCTGGCAGCTGCCCTGGGGCGAAAAGAAATTGTGGAAGTCCTGATTCAAAACGGCGCTGATGTCAACCTGCCCGGCGGCAGAAGCAACCGCGCTCCACTGCATCGTTCCGCAGGCAAGGGGTTCGTTGAAATCACCAGAATGCTTATTGAAAATGGCGCAAAGGTATGCCAGAAATCTGACATCGGATGGACTCCCCTTCATAATGCTGCTGAAAAAGGCGAAAAAGAAATTGTAGAACTTTTATTGGAAAAAGGCGCCGATGTAAGCGTGGAAAACAATGCTGGCCTCACAGCTTTGGATATCGCCCTGGGAGAAGGCCATGACGATATTGTAGAACTACTTATAAAACACGGGGCAAAAGAAAATTAACAATTGTAATTGACTTTTTTTTCGGGTTGTGCTAGAATTGTTTTCGTTATGAATATCGGGGCGTAGCGCAGTCTGGTAGCGCACTGTGTTCGGGACGCAGGGGTCGGAGGTTCAAATCCTCTCGCCCCGATTTTATTTTCGGAATCATGAATAAACATCGAACAGAATTAAATAAGGAATAATTTTGTTATACATATAAGGGGCAAGATTCTGAAGGGAATACTTTTTATTTAGCGAATTTTTCTGTAATTGAATTTGGAGATGATTAAAATGAAATGCACAAAAAAAATCGGAATTCTATTCTTGATTTTTGCAATGCTGGCTTCTGTTGCATCTGCCCAGCCTCATAACGGCAATTTTATAAGTTCCGGTCATTCTCATATTGGCGGTGCCGGTGGTTTGAACAATTTTAAAACGAATATGGGGGCCGGGGGAGTAGGGAATTTCCCCGCGTCCGGAGCCGGCGGCCTGAATAATTTTCCAGTAAAACATACCCATGTTAATGTACCGGCTTATCCTTCACCGTATTATTATAATTATTATCCATATTATCCTTATGGATACGGAACCTCCATTGCTGATGCACCGGTGGGCGCATCCACAAGTGTTGAGTATGATAATATGAATAAGGATATAAAGGATTTTAATGAACGTTTTGGTGGCGAGGATAATAAGAAAAGCCAGCAACCTTTAATTTACACCAACCCACCACGGCCAACCCTCTATGATTTAGAAGGAGGAGTTACTCCCGGTAAAGGTTTCTTCTTTCTGAAAGTCGTCAGTGAAGGGAAGGAAATCAAATATAAAATTCTCACAGACAGGCATACAGAGATGGTTCCGTCTGGATATGAATTAAAGCTTAACGACAGGGTTAAGGTAAAGGCATTCCGCTCTGGCAGGGACTGGATGGCAGACAGTATAACGAAAATATAAAAAAAGGCAGCAAATGCTGCCTTTTTAAATTTTGAAGTTCAACTTATTTTAATTGAGAATCAATGTTTAAAGCATTGTATAGATCGTCGGCATACTGCCCTATCATTGGTAATGGTTTCATTTGTTCGTTTGACACATTGAGAATACCCATAATTGCCAGAACTATAACTGCAATAGTGGTTGCAAATCCTACTATCCAGCCGATAAATGGAATAAAGGAAACGATACCGATGGCGAGGCCGGCTATTAATAAAACCAGTCCCTGTTTAACATGGTATTTCACAAAAGCAGATTCTTTGGCTTTGGTCAGCAAGGGAATCAACACGAGTAACCCCACGTAACTTAACATGGTTACCACTTTATTCTCCTGAATGCTGGAAGCCGGTTCTGTAGAAGTTGCCTCCGGCGCGGAATAAACTTCTTCCTGTCTTTGTTCTAAGTTTTCCTCCATTTTGTTATCCTGTAAATTATCCTCCATTTTTATCACCCTCCAAAACTATCCAGATACATCTGGTTTATATTCATATATATTATAACATTTTTATAAATATTTCAACAGATTTTTAATAAATATTGAATTAATATTATCTTAATGTGGAAATTTTTGACTTTATTAATGATTTTAAATCCTGGGGGCACTCATCTTTACCAGCTTTTTCCTTTATTGTAAAGTTCAGCTTTTCTTCGAAGTCAAACCTGCTGCAACAGGTTTCACATTGTTCAAGATGGGCTTTCACTTTGTAATCATCGGCATCATCCATTTCCTGGTGCAGATAATCTACCAGTTGTTCTACCGCAGCTGAACAGGATTCCATTTTACATCTCCCCTTGCCATAATTCCGTTTTTTTGCATAGTCCCATAGATATTTTTCCAGCAGCCTTCTGCCCCGGGAAAGACGGGACCTCACTGTTCCAATGGGACAATCCAGTATGTCAGCAATCTCCTGATAACGAAAACCTTCAACATCTGCTAACAAAACAGATATCCTGAAATCGTAAGGAAGTTTTTCGATTGCGTCTTTAACTTCAATGTCCAGAAATGAGTCGAGTACCCTTTGCTCCACATCTTTTTCCGTAGAATGAATTTGATCTCCTGCTATCTTATTATAAAGATAAAAGTCTTCGATATCATCCAGGGAATATTGATTCGGTTTTTTACTTTTTTTCTGGTAATTATTGATGTGCAAATTTGTCATTATCTTAAACAACCAGGCTTTACAATTAGTTCCCAGTTTAAAAAGGTGAAACGATTTATATGCTCTTAAAAAAGTTTCCTGTAAAAGATCCTCGGCATCTTTTTCGTTTCGTGTTAATCTCAGGCCGGTTCTATATAAAGCATCTGAGTGAATCAATGCAGTTTCTTCAAAGATTCCGGCTTTCTCTTCATCTGTCATTTTCTGCCACTCTTTATCTCTAACCTCGGTTTTCATAATAACCCCTCCATTTTTTTATTCCAGAGTTTCTTTTTCCTGGATTTTCTCTTCGGAGAACAGGGCATCCAAAAAGTAAGAAGCTTCGAAAGGCCTCAGGTCATAAACTCCTTCGCCTATTCCTATGTATTTCACAGGTATGTCAAGTTCATGTCCTATTCCTATTATTATACCCCCTTTTGCAGTTCCGTCAAGTTTGGTTAATACTATGCCGGTTATATCCACAGTTCGGCTGAAGGTTTTTGCCTGAATAAGGGCATTCTGCCCGGTAGTAGAATCTAATACCAGCAAAGTTTCATGAGGAGCGTCAGGAATATTCTTTCTTATGACTTTTTTGATTTTTTCTAATTCCTTCATAAGGTTAACTTTGGAGTGAAGCCTCCCCGCAGTGTCTATTATCAATACGTCAACATCCCGGGCTTTCGCAGCGCTCACGGCATCGAATACCACAGCTGCCGGGTCGGCGCCTTCCTTGTGTTTGATTATATCCAGCCCGATTTTCTTACCCCACACTTCCAGTTGTTCAATCGCAGCTGCCCTGAAGGTATCGGCGGCGGCAATCAGAACCTTCCTGTCTTCCTGCATTAAAAGGTTTGCCATCTTGGCTATTGAGGTTGTTTTTCCTGTTCCGTTTACCCCTACCACCATAATAACAGAAAGCCCTTCAGGATTGAGGTTTAAACCCTGCTTCTTCTGACCGAGTATCTTTTCCAATTCTTCCCGTAAAACCTCAAGTAACTGGGATGGATCGGAAATATACTGCTCCTCAACTTTCCTCTGCATATCTTCAACAATAAAAGTAGTGGTTTCGATTCCCACATCGGCGGTTATTAAAATGTCTTCCAGATCTTCCCAGAAGTCTTCGTCTATTACATTTCTTAATTTGAACAACCCGGTTATTTTAAATACAAAACTTTTTCGGGTCTTTTCCAAGCCACGGGTAAGTTTTTTAATCCACTGAGTGGGTTTAAAACTGCTGAGAAAGCCCTTTTTCTCTTCTTCAGCAGGTGGAGCATTTTTCTCAATCTTTTCTTCAGCAGGTTCTTCTATTATGGGCTTTTCTTTTAATTCCCCGGTTTCTTCCTTAACTTTTTCTGGTTCTGACACTTTTTCAGTTACTTCTTTTTCCTGGGTTTCCGGTTCTTTTTTTAATTTATCCCACAAGCCGGCAAAAAAGCCTTTCTTTTTTTCCTCGGCCATTATATACCTCCGTTATTGCTCTTGTCTTTGTCGTTTTTCAATGATCTGTCAATTTCGTTCTTTTCTTTTCCGGGTTTCAGGTTGTAAATAATAATCCAGGTTATAAACCCCAGGGCTGCGCCTGCCAGAGCGCCTTTGGTGCCATTTATAAAGGCTTCGGGCATACTCCAGGAAGATGTGCGTAACAGTTCAAAAACAAATCCCGCCACTGCCAGGGAAACAGCAGTAAGGTTCATTCTGCTCATATCTTTTTGTTCGTTTTTGGTTAACCCCTTATATTTCTGAACTTGAATCCCGGAATTCTTTTGAGTTAATAAATCTATAAAATCATCTTTTT
>CAZSLZ010000168.1:0-5074 GCA_964607865.1 uncultured bacterium | reverse complement strand
GGGCTTTCCATTGCCGACCAGTTGCTTCCGTTGTAATGTAATATTATTCCGTCTTCGCCAACGGCGAAAATATCAGAGGCTGATGAGCCCCATATGCCAATTAAAGTTTCGGTGGTGTTGCTCACCATGGTTGACCAGCCCACACCATCGTAATGCAGAATTGTTCCATCAAATCCTACCACATAAACATTATTGGAGGAAGTCCCCCAGACATCCAGCAGGGTTGATTCAGACCCGCTGTTCATGGTAACCCAGTTTGTTCCATCATAATACAGAATCACACCGTTATCACCCACAGCAAAAATCGAATCATCCGTTTCTCCCCAGATACCTTTCAAATGCTCAGCTGTGCCGCTGGTCATTGTAACCCAGTTAGATGTTCCTCCCCCGTCTCCGTTTATAAATATGCCATCATTGCCGGTAGAGCAACCATAAATAATAAAAGACACCAGTAAGGCAATTACAATCAAACCAAATAATTTTAAATATTTTTTCATCTTATTCATCCTTTCCATATTGGAATTAGTTTGATAAATAGTCTAACAGTTAATTATGTTAAAGATTCCGTCAACAAAACACCATAAAAAGGGCTTTTAAGTTTTCCGGGGAATTTTTATTCCTTACCAGGAGGTTCAAATGAAAGTGTCCGGGTTAAATATGAATTTTAAGAAGTCAATTGATAATATTCTGGAAGAGATTCAGGTTAAAAACATCCTGAATAATATGGTTTCTATTTCTGACAATGAAATAAAGATTAAGAACCAGAATTTCAAACTTGATGAATACCGGAAAATTTTCATTTTTGGCGTGGGCATAGCATCTATGGAAATAGCAGAGTTTTTCTGTGATTTGCTCAAAGAAAAAGTTTTCCGGGGTTTGGTTCTGGTACCTCCGGGTTTTGCCAGATCTCTTAAAAAAATTGAAGTCAGGGAAGTTACCAGCCCCCTGGTTGATGAAAAGAGCTATAAGGCAGCCCGGGACCTGGTTTATATGCTGGAAAACCTGAATAAGAACGATCTGGCGATTATCTTCTTCTCCAGAGGGGCAGAAGAAGCCCTAGATTTGCTGGAACCGGAAGTGGATCCAGAAGAATATCATCAATTACTCACAAGGGCCAAAAACGCTGGTTTAAACGGCAGGGAAACCGATATTGTTTTGAAGCATACTTTGGCCCTTAAGGGCGGCAAACTGCTCAATCATACACACCCGGCACGAAGCATTTCCCTGATATTTTCCGATGAACCCGGCGGAGATTCAGCCGCAACTTTTTCCGGCCCAACGGTTCCAGACAGCTCCACTTTTGAGGACTGCAGAAATATTCTGATTAAATACAAATTACCAATGAAGATTCCCTCGGCGTTGTTGAATTTCTTTAACCAGGGATTAAGAGGAAAAACCGGAGAAACCCTGAAACCGGAAAGCCCCCAGCTCAGCAGGAATACCAATTTTATCATGAGCGACAGTAATCAACTGGCAGGCGTAATCAGAAAAGAACTTGAAGATTCAGGTTATAAAACCGATATCATATCTTCTTATTTAATGGGAAATAGCCTGGAAATTGCTGGGTTCTTAACGGGAATTGCCCGGACCCTGCACAGAATACCCAGCCCGGGCCATAACAGAAAAGCTTTTGTTTTTACAGGAAGAATAGAAGATGAACACCAGGCTTTCCGGCCTGAACTTCTGGCAAGGGTTGCGATGAAAGTCAGCCAGGGTATAGAAGGGTTGGAAGGAATCAAATTCGTTACTGCCACTTCGTTTCAATTTGAACCCGATGACATATCGGGGTTCGCCGTCGATCATAAGTCTTTTGAAAACCTGAATCGACAGCTTTCAGAAGAAGAAATGCCTCATGACAACCCATGCCTGGTTTCAGCCTTTAAACAATCAGAACTATGCTTCAGGAACCGGTTGAACCTTAATGATTGTAGCGATATTTTTATTATATTGTCAGATTTTTGAATCACCCCAGCCCTTTTCTCAGAACCTCGCCGGTTTCAATCAGATAATCAAAAAGATCCAATAATTTTTCCACTGTAAAAGCATTGCTCTCCATATTAAAATACATGGTTTTTATAGCAATAAAGCCTTCTCTGGCTTTCAGTTCAGCAGGCCCCACCGTGGTTTTCATCTTATGTTTGAACAAATTAATTATTTCTTCATTCTCATTCAAGAATGCCTTTATTTTTTTCTCGTCTTCTGCGGCAATAATTTCAAAAAATTCATCTTTCAGATCGGTATGGTTAATTTCCTTTTTCATATCATAAGGGCTTTTAATTGCTTCATTCTTTTGTTTCAAGGCTTCCAGGGGTTTAAAATGAATATCAAACTCCACGGGTAATTCCATTTTTATTTTATAAATATTAAATTTCAGGCTGCCCTGGGTGCGTGGGCCCTCTCCACTGCCACTGTAATAATTGGTAAAATAAAAAATTTCTTCAATTGCCGCCGGCAGCCCCTTATACAAGCCTTCCCATACTTTCTGCTGATCTTTTACCTCAAAGCCCAGGTATTCATCCCACAAGGCTCTGTCCTTTTGAACCACATATCCCTGAAAAGTCCCGCCAACTATTGCCGTTAACTTTTGTCTTATTTCTTCTTCGTGTTCTGAAACATCCAGCATTACAATAAAAACGCTTACCATTACATAAACGATAACGCCCGCCACAACAAAAAATATCAGAGCTTTAAAGAACTCGGTTTCAAACTTAATAATTTTTTCCAGGTCCATATCATTGGCAGTAACAAAAATTACAGTGGCTATAAGAGTTAAAACCACACTGATGGGAATAGTTTTCTTCAGGGTTTTTCTGTTATATCTTTTGTCAGCCTGCCGATTGGCCTCAAGAATTGGTTTCATCAGACCCAGTTTCCTCCCTGTCGAAAAACTCATCATATTTTTGAGCAAAATCAATTAAAAAGTCATATACTTTAATGAAATCCTGGGGTTCAAAACAGCCTGCTTTCAAATCGACAAAGATTGTATGCAGGCTTATGAATCCATCCCGCACTTTTACTTCTGCAGGGCCTGTAATTTTAGAAAATAAATACATCAGTTTTTCATAAAACTCGGGGTAAGCCTCAAGAAAGTCCAGAATTTCAGTTTTAGAAGTGAAAGGGATGAATTTTTCCCTGGAAAGCTCACTGCTGTTAATTGCATTCTTTATTTGTTCAGGCAGTATCTTCTCTCCAACCAGGTCATCAAGGATATCATAAGGTGTGAAATGAATGTCGAATTTCTCATAAAAGCTATGCTCGAGCCTGAACACTGCAAAATCCAGGGAGCGGGTTAATTCCAAACCCTCTTTCCGGGGGTTGGGAATTTTATATTTCACAGAATAATTTTCCAGGGATATTTCCCGATCCTGGTATTTATTCTTCCAGAATACTTTAAAATCGTTAAGTTGAAGGCCTTCAAATTCATTGCGCAGGGTTTCTGCGGGGTGCGCCATAAGGTTTTCAGGAAATTTGCCTCCCAATTCGTTGCCCAGTTTTCGTCTTGCCAGATACCCGGTTCTTTTAAGATAATCCTTCAGAATAAAAAAAGAAATGATGAACACCAGCACCCCGATCTTGGAAAGCCTGATCAGGGCAAAGCCACATTCCATGCATCCAATACCCCGCCGGCTGGCTTCAACCAGAAGGCTGAAAAACACAAACCCGGCAGCAATATAAAGGGCATAAACCTGATGTACCTTCGATACTTTACCTTCACACTTGAAAATGACTTTATGCCCAGCTTCATTTTCAGTTTTTTCTTCCCTGGTATTTTCCATATTCAAGCCCCCATTTATACCTATTCTTCCTCCCTGGTCAGAACCGCCAGGAATGCATCCTGGGGAATATTCACCTGGCCTACCTGGCGCATTCTGAGCTTACCTTTCTTCTGTTTTTCCAGCAATTTCCGTTTACGGGTAACATCGCCACCATAACATTTGGCAAGTACATTCTTTCTCAGGGCTTTCACCGTGGACCGGGCAACAATCCTGGAACCCACACCAGCCTGAATGGGAATAGCAAACTGGTGCCTGGGTATTACATCCTTCATTTTATCCACCAGATCTCTACCCCGCGATTCGGCTGAATCTCTATGAACAATAATGGACAATGCGTCAACCGGCTCCTTGTTAACCAGAACATCCATCCTTACCAGATCCGATTCCCGATAACCGATTATATCGTAATCCATAGAGGCATACCCCCGGGTTTTCGATTTCAGGACATCGAAGAAATCGGTAATTATTTCCGCCAGGGGTATTTCATAGGTTAAAAGAGCAATGTTGGGATAGGGGTATTCCATATTGATAAACTCACCCCGGCGGCCCTGCGCCAGTTCCATCACCTGACCCACCGATTCTTCAGGAGTCAGAATAACGGTTTTGGTATAAGGCTCTTCTATTCTGTCAATAAGGGTGGGATCCGGCAGTTGCGCCGGGTTATCTATAATATGTTTCTCCCCTTTTTTGGTATAATACTTGTAAATAACACTGGGCGCAGTAGCAAGAAGGTTGAGGTCGTATTCCCTTTCCAGCCTTTCCTGAACAATTTCCAGATGCAACAGCCCCAGAAAACCACAACGGAACCCCACTCCCAGGGCTATGCTGGATTCGGGTTCGAAGGTCAGGGCGGCGTCGTTCAGCTTGAATTTTTCCAGGCTGTCCCGCAAGGCGTTGTAATCCATATTTTCCACCGGGTAAATACCGGCAAACACCATGGGTTTAATCTCGCGGTAACCGGGAAGCGGTTTGTCGGTGGGGTTTCTGGCAAGAGTTATGGTATCCCCCACCTTGGCCTGGGAGATTTCCTTTATCTGGGCATTAAGATAGCCGACATCACCGGCGGTAAGTTCCTCAACGGGAAAGAGATCCGGAGTAAAAATCCCCACCTCGGTAACCTCAAACTTCGCCCTGGTGGAATGCATTTTGATAATATCACCCTATTTCAGGCTTCCGTCGTAAATTCTTATGAAAGGTATAACCCCTCGACAGGAATCATAACGAGAATAGAAAATGAGAGTACTCAGATGGGTGTATGAATTAGCTTTTGGAGTACGTAAAAACCGAACATGTGCTCC
>CAZSLZ010000167.1:0-5206 GCA_964607865.1 uncultured bacterium | reverse complement strand
CCCTCAGCTGGTAAAATTCAAAGCTGGTGCTTATGCCATGTATCCCCTGACATATCTGGGATCTGGATTTTACAGAAATTTGTTTCAGTTTTTCAAAAAAAACAGGGATATTGCAGGCAGCAAGCTGAAGAAATTTTTAAAACCTCAAAAAGCGGAGAAGAAATAAATGAAATTGACAGTTGTAATACCCAATTATAACGATAAGAAACATCTGGGAGTATGCCTGAAATCTCTGGAAAAGGCCCTGGATATTCTGGACTATGAAATAATTGTTGTGGATAACGGCTCCAAAGACGGTTCGGTAGAGATGTTGAAAAAACAGTTTCCTGATGTACGTTTAATTGAAAACGAAAAGAATGAATATTTTGCCAGAGCCTGTAACCAGGGCTTGAAATATGCCAAGGGAGATTATGTGCTGTTTTTAAATTCCGACACCCAAGTGGTGGGAGATTGCGTTTTAAAGATGATTGATTATATGGGCCGAGAAATGAATTCTGATGTGGGGGCGGTGAACTGTAATATTTACTACCCTGACGGCACCCGGCAGCAGGCGGCCTGGAGGCGGACCAACAAGGTAAAATATTTCTTTTATAAATATCTGTTTTTGAATGAATGGGTAAAGAAGAAACTGGCGCCTTTTTATGAATTAATGGAAGCTGAAATGTATGAGTATTCCGGATTGGGAAAGGAGGCGGTGGATGTGGATATGATTTCCGGCTGCGTGGTGCTTATGAGAACCAAGCTGGCCCGTTACCTTAAAGGTTTTGATGAAAGATACCGCTTATATTGCACCGATGAGGAGTTATGTTTGCGAATCCGGGAGACCCGTAACAGAATTGTAAGTTTGCCGTATGACAAAATAATTCATCATCATTTTGCCGCCACTGGTAAAATTCCCAAGGTTTTTGATATACTTAACGAAGATATACAGACCTTTATAAAGGATAATTTTGGAATAGGAGCTTTTATATTAGGCCCTCTTTATGCTCTGAAGGCCAAACTGGCTTATCTTTATAAGAAAAATAATAAGTAAAGAAATACTACTGTTTACAAAATGGATGGAACTACTGCTTTAAAAAATAGAATATCTTTTGAACCCACTCCAGCCTGGCTGGCTTACCTGGCGTTGGTTGCCCTGCTCGGCATGGGAGGGATCTACTGGTTTACCCACTTTTTTGATTCAATTCCCTCCCATTATTTTCAAAGCATTGTGCTTATGATTCTGGCTGTCTTTGTTTTTCTGGCTTCATATATCTATTACAAGGACATTTTTGCCCCGGTGGGCATTTTTGGTTTTTCCTGGATTTTCAGCCTGGGGCTCACCTCGCTGAGATTAAGCCGGATTCAGATGCCCTGGAGCCAGCTTACCTGGTTTGTTTTTGTAATAAATGTGGTAATGTTTATTGTCGGGGCATTAATTGTTGCCCCGCTGGTGAAGAACCTGAAACTTACCTGGGAAAACCCACCAATGGCCAGGCTGTGGAGCAGGAAACGGTTCTTTTTATTCATCGTTCTGGCATTTATTCTGGCAATTATGGTATTTATGCTGGAAGTTGCAGTCGAAGGCCCTCCGCCGTTATTTGCCGAGAATAAAACCGAAGCCTATGCCGAGTTTGGAATTAATTTTCTACACTACATAACTGTTACCTTGGTGATTATTCCTTCTCTGGTTTATTTTTATATAAAAGAGTATATGCCCGGAAAAGGCAAGGGTGCCACAAAAGTTCTTCTGATTTTTATGGCGGTGGTGGCTTTTTTTGTGGTTATGTCACTTATGTCCAAGGACCTGTTGTTTCACAGCATTCTTTTTGTAATGGTTTTTGCAAATTACATAAAGAAAAGGAAAATTTCGCTGAAACTAATTGCCATAATTATGCTGGTCATTATTGTGGGAATGATTGGCCTGGCTGAAATCAGGTTTGCATCAGAGTTACTGGTCAGGCTGGGGCAGCTGGATATAACCGAAGAGTTTTATTGGATAGCTATGCCCTATATTTATATAACTTTTAATTTTGAGAATATGAACAGTGTAATTAATATGTATGATCCGGTAAATATTTCTCTGGGAGAGCAATCTTTTGCCCCATTATGGACTTTTACCATGTTCAAGCATATTTTTCGGGCCAGTTTTGAATCTGAGGGAAGCGGCCACTTGCTGATCCAGGATTTTAATGTTTCCACTTACCTGGAGAGTTTGTATATAGAATACGGTGTGCCTGGAATCATTATTTTTCCATTTCTTTATGGAGTGGTTACCCAATGGATTTACCTGGTGATGAGAAAAAGGAATTCACCTCTTTTCATAGGCCTTTACGGTTGCCTGTTGAATGCGGTGGCTTTCTGCTTTTTTGGTAATTTTTTTGCGCATCCTACCACCACATTTTTTATTATATTCTTTGTGGTAGCGTATCTTTTCTGCAGGAAAAAAAGTCCCCGGAATAGGTCTATGGAAATGACTGTTAATAGAACATAGAGGAAATTCAGATAAAATATTGAATTGGCAAGAATTAGAAACATAGGAGAAGCCCGGTTTTATGAATGATGATATTAACTTCTTTGAATATTATGAAGTAATTAAAAAGCGAAAAAAGTTATTTTTAACTATTTTTGGTGTAATTTGTTTTATCGGTTTGGTGGTTACCATTATAATGAATATTAACAAAACCTACCTTGCCGAATCTTCTTTTTTCTTTCCTTACAGCCAGAATATGGGAAGCAATATTATGAAATCGCTGGGAGGAGATTCCGACAGCGGCGTTCTGGATGTTTTCAGTGGCATAGGCGGTTCCAATATGAGCGATTATGCCGTCTCGGTGCTTAAAAGCCGAACTGTTAAAGATGAAATAATTGACAAATTCGGCGAACAGATATGGAAAAAGAAATTCAAGAAGATGAAACGCACCCAGCTTCGCGATGCAGTTGATGATGTGGTAAAAATTAAAATTAGCAAGGATGATATTATTGAAATAAAGGTGGTAACTAAGAACCCACAGTTGTCTGCCCAGATTGCCAACGAGTATCTGGAACAATATCAGGAATTTGCCAAGACCTCCATCATTTCTTTTTCCCAAAGAAGATTGGATTTTGCCGAGGAACAAAAGGAACGGGCAAGACAGAACCTGCAGGAGCTGGAAAAGAAGCTGAAAGAATATCAGGAGAAAAAAGGTGTTCTGGATGTGGACGAGGAGGCCAAGGCGTTAATTAATTATTACTCTGAAGTGAAAACCATGGCCATTACTGTTACCGCCAACTATGAAGAAGCCCGGAACCTGACTGATTCATTACGGGATAAATTAATCGAGCAAGGCGGAAAATCAGAAGAGAACCTTACATACCCAGCTTTTTCCGAAGATTCCACTCTTTCTTCTTATTATACAGAACTGACCAATAAGGAAATAGAATATTTAAACAAGAAGGAAAACTACTCTGCAGAACACCCCGAGGTTATTAACCTTCAAAAAGATATGAACAACATCAAAACTTCAATTCGCGAGCATATAGCAAACAGGTTGAATAATATCAAGTCGAAGCTTACCCCCGAACTCATCGACCAGGAAACCAAAGCTCTGGCTTTGAGGGCAAGCAAGGAAGCTGTGGAATCACAGTTAGCTGATATTGAGAAGAAAATGGCTGCAATGCCCAATTTGGCCATGGGTTATACTCGTTTATTCAGGGATGTAAAAGTTAATTCTGAGGTTTATATGTATTGGGAAATGGAATTGCAGACCGCAATTTCCGAATCGAACCGTGATCCCACCGATTACCAGATACTGGATGAAGCAGTTCCTCCTGACCACAAATACCGCCCTGTTTTGCGGTTGAACGCCGCTGTAACCCTGTTGCTGGCCACCATATTTGCTCTGGGCACGGTGTTTACCCTGGAAGCCTATGAAAAACAGAGGGAGCAGTTTCTGGCAGTTAAACAGTTGGAAGAGAACCGGGAAGAAACTCCCCCTGACGATGAAAACAAATAAAAAAAAGGGCTGTCTAAAAAGGCAGCCCGTTTTTTTTAATTAAACGAATATTGTCGTTGCACAGTTTGAAAGAAACCGTGGCAATCTCAATTTAGATCTTGTTTTTTCCAACTCACATAACTTGCGTCAGTAAGCACCTGGATTTTTGCCGGTAGAAAAAGCTATAATACGAACAATATGTTCCCCAATTCTAAATGGGATTCCCCAATTCTTAATTAGGGTGGTACAGAGATCGCCACGTCGCTTAACGCTTCTCGCGATGACGAAAACGAACGTTTAAAACAGCGACATTGCAGGTTTTGACGAAACCACGCAAGTATGATTAATACACTTTTTTAGGATAAAATCAGAGAGGCTACCCTGTTGGGAAGCCTCTTTTTTTGGGTTTAAATCCATTGGCCTATATCTTCTTCAGATTTTTCCTTTTTGTGTTCTTCTTCAGGAGGGAATAAACGGGATGCAGCTTTTTTGAGTTCTTCCACCTTGTCCAGCCTTTCCCAGGGCAAGTCCAGCCCGGCCCTGCCAAAATGTCCGTAACAGGCGACCTGTTTGTATATTGGCCTTCGCAGTTTAAGTTTGCTTATAACCGCTCCCGGCCTTAAATCGAAATGTTCATGTATAAGTTTGGATATCTGGTGTTCAGGGAGTTTGCCGGTTCCAAAAGTGTCCACAGCTATACTGACAGGGTTCGCCACTCCTATGGCATATGCCAGCGCAATCTCGCAACGGCCGGCTAGGCCTGCTGCTACAACGTTTTTTGCCACATAACGGGCGGCATAGGCAGCTGAACGGTCAACCTTGGTGGGGTCCTTGCCCGAGAAGCAGCCCCCTCCGTGACGTGCCATTCCACCATAGGTATCCACTATGATTTTTCTTCCGGTAAGCCCCGTATCGGCTAGAGGGCCCCCCAGGACAAACCTGCCAGTGGGGTTGATATATATCTTGGTTTCATCATCGATGAGTTCATCGGGAATTACCCGTTTGATCACCTGTTTGACGAGATCTTTGCGGATAAGATCCAGGGGTATTTCGGGTTTATGCTGGGTTGAAATTATAACGGTGTTAACTCTTCTGGGTTTGGCGCCGTCGTATTCAACTGTAACCTGGGTTTTTCCATCTGGGCGCAAATAATCCAGGTCCTTGTTTTTTCTGACCGCTGCCAGCATTCTTGCCATATCGTGGGCCAGTGTAATTGGCAGGGGCATTAATTCTTCGGTTTCACGGCAGGCATA
>CAZSLZ010000166.1:0-5405 GCA_964607865.1 uncultured bacterium | reverse complement strand
ATTCTTAATTGGGGTGGTGCAGAGATCGCTACGCATCCTGCGGATGCTCTTGATGACGGCACTTGTGTAGATTTTGTTTTTTTCAACAATCGTTGAAGTTTTTTGGGAATCAGTATATGCAGCCCCTCATCTATTATTCCGCCAGAATGTTTACCAGGGCACATCGTCGGGATAAACAATTTTTGAAATACTTGCAATAACACTCAATGTATTTGTATAGTCACAGTTAGACAGCACCACAAATACAGCCTGTTTTGATGGCATATGGAACACTGCGCTGGTGAACCCAAATATTTCGCTGTTATGTCCAAAGATAACATTTTCGCCCATCCAGGTTCCTCCCAGGCAATACTTGAAATAGATACTGCCTGCCGTGAAAACGATACCGATGGACAGTCTTTCAGCCTGTGCTTCAGGTGTCAGTAATGAACCTGTTCCCAAAGCTACTGCCCATGTTTTCATATCTTCCAGTGTTGAAATCATTCCACCTGCAGACCAGCCACAAGAAGGATCAATAACGCTCATCTCGGTAATAATACCTTCATTATGAGCTATTAAAAACCTTTAGATTTTTTTGGTTATGGATAAGCACTTTTTTCGACAACCATGGGTTGCAACAAAGTTATCGATAAATAAAACCTTGGAGATTTCGGGAGCCCCGAAACCTGGTCTTTTATTAGTTAGTTATGATAAAGTTAACTATTTTGCCGGGAATGATTGGCTTTTCATTTTTTCTTCGACCAGTTCGATTCTTCGGGGAACAAATTTTCTGCCAGCTTCATAAAAATACTCAAAGAGCTACCGCATTGTTTGTTGGAAAGTATTACAATGGTCGCATTCCGGGAGGGAAGATAAAACATGGCGGTATTATACCCAAATATACTTCCATCATGGCCCAGAAAATCACCCATGTAATAAATACCAAGACAATATTTTAAATTTTTATTTTCATCGCTGAAACCATTCAATTTCAGCCTCTCCTGCTGGGTCTGGGGTGTTAAAAGGGCACCACTGACAAGAGCTTCACACCAGGTGCAGACATCTTCCAAATCGCTTATCATAGCTCCGGCAGAACCCGCTATGCTGGGGTTTATTTCTGTAACATCGTATAATTCATCTTCATCGTTCGTGGCCATATATCCATGGGTATAAGGAGCAGGAATGCTGTTTCCGTCAGGATAACTGGTGTTTTTTAATCCCAGAGGTTTGAAAATGCGATTCTCAAATTCTTCATTTAATGAATTACCGGTTATTTGTTCAATAATCATTCCAATTATGACAAAATTAGTGTTGGAATAGCTATACTTTGTACCTGGTGGAAAAAGAGGCGGATGGTTTTTTGCAAATTCCACCAACTGGGAGGGTGAGAAATATGTCTGTATATCGTTTTCCAGTATTTCGATGAAAGTTTCATCATGGGTATAATCGAATATTCCACTGCTGTTGCTGGCAAGGTTTCTTATGGTAACAGCCTCACTATTGGGAAAGTCGGGCATATATAAACTCAGGGGATCATCCAGTTGAATCTTCCCCTCGTCCACCAATTGAAGTAAGACTGTAACGGTATAGGTTTTTGTGATACTTCCCATGCGGAATTTATCATTTAACTCAAGAGTTTCGCCAGTTTCCAGGTTGGATTTTCCGAAAGCTTCAGTCCAGTATCCTTCTCCGGGAACTCTTACAGTAACCACGAGGCCGGGAACGTTTTCTTCTTCCATAATAGCGTTTACAATTTGACGAAATTCCTGGACTTTCTGATCCGAAAACCGGGGGTAGGAAGTTTCATCATCCGAGTTGGTACAAGATAAACCTGTTATCAGTAAAACCAGAAAAACAAAAAAATGTTTAAAAACTTTATTTTTCAACATTACTTTCACCATCTTTTCCTATATTAAAAGTTATTTTGGAAATATTTTCCTTCTCCAGCTCAATTGTTTTGCCGGTGATAGTTTTAAATTTTATGCTCATACTCATCAGGTAGCCATCAAACTCAGTTCCGTTTTTCAACTCCACCATATTTCTGCTGGGTGAAAATTTCAGTGAAGCAATATCTTCCACTTTTTGTGTTACAGTGCCGTCGGCGCCCATAAATTCAAATTCTTCAGCAGTTACCATACCCATAACCTGTTGGCCGTCAGCAAGAATAACGTTGTCGTAACGGGGCAGTTTCACGGGCTTCCCCTCGAAGGCTTCCATGGGAATGATATTTTTGCCAAGCTGAGGTACGGGATAGCCCCCCGAGAATTCCTTCAGGTTTGCCTGGAACCGTTCCCCCCCCAGAGCTTTGGGCCATAAAAGGGGCTTAAACACGACCCACCCTTTTCCTGTTTCTTTCAATGCCACAATAGCCCGGGGGTTAACGTCAGCCACAAAGGCGGGAATGACTCCGGGGGTTTTGCTGCTCACAGCGCTGTATTTATCATCTTCAACCTGGGAAAGAAAAACCTGTATTGCCTGCACACCGGTATGAACCGGGTGTTCTGTGGCAGGGTTGGAGTAAGCTATAATGCTTATTCCCGGTACTTTTTGGTTGCCCAGGTCTCCCCGGTGGTCCTTGTATCTTATATCATTTTTGTCCAGGGGAGAGTTTTCCATACCAAAATAACCTGCCAGCCGGGAATCGTAAAACCACATTACTCCGCCGTCTTCAATCCAATTCATTAATTTATCTGCATGTTGCTGTTCAAACTTTTCAGGTATTGCCTGCAGGACCAGAAAATGTTTATTGTGCCCTTTTGCCAGTATTTCATCCAGTTTGTCCAGGTTGTTTTCAGTAATAATTGTGTAGGTTATATCATTATGAAGCTGCTCTCTTACATACTCAGGCAACTCCGATTCACAATAACCCATTGTGCTGGTAAGTATAATTAGAATAAACAATATTAACAGGCTTTTATATCTCATTTTTTTCCCTCCAGATAGGTTTGTGAACCATTTCTTTTTTCGAAGAAAATAACCTTTTGTTATGATCTGAAAATACAATTATAATAAATTTTTATCTAAGTTTAATTTAAAATTAAATCTCAGTAGATTCCATAAAAATGCCGGGTAATCAATTATGAAAATTATGGCAAAGGTGCCTGGGGTTTTTATTATTATAGATGCAGGTTGCATGACAGGTGGCTTTTTAAGAAAAAGACGGCAGATATCTATCTGCCGCCCTTGAAAATAATATATCAATAATTATCTGAAATCAGAGGGTTCCTTTTTTCATTGAATATGCTTTCA
This sequence comes from uncultured bacterium, assembly GCA_964607865.1. GTDB lineage: Bacteria > Vulcanimicrobiota > JAJTBE01 > JAJTBE01 > CAZSLZ01 > CAZSLZ01. Next base: position 2,177 of record CAZSLZ010000166.1, on the reverse strand, counting down.
TTTGCATAAATAACAGCAGGTAATCTCTGCCACCAGCTTTGGAGTCAGTGCCAGACATATTGAAACCGCCGAATGGATGCACATTGACGATTGCGCCGGTACATTTGCGGTTGAAATAAAGGTTGCCGACATAAAATTCATCAATGGCGCGGTTGATTTTCTGTTTATTCCTGGTATATACAGCTCCGGTCAGGCCATAAACCGTATCATTGGCAATCTTTAAAGCATCATCGTAATCGTCAGCTTTTATTACCGACAATACCGGCCCGAAAATTTCCTCCTGCTCCATCCGGCTCATGGGTTTAATATCGACAAAAACTGTGGGGGAAACGAAATAACCCTTGGTATCGTCAGCGGTTCCACCTGTCAATAACTTGCCTTCCCTTTTGCCGATTTCAATATATTCCTTGCATTTTTCGAAGGCCGATTTATTAACAACTGGCCCCATATAATTGTCATTATCGGTAACATCACCCATTTTGATTTGTTCAACTTCAGTTTTGAGGCGATTTACAAATTCATCATAAATGGCAGCATCCACAATAGCCCGGCTGCAGGCGGAGCATTTCTGGCCCTGAAAACCGAAAGCAGATTTCAGCACTCCATCCACTGCCAGTTCCATATCAGCTTCCTTATCTACAATGATGGCATCTTTTCCGCCCATTTCCACCACGGCACGTTTTAACCAGATCTGTCCGGGGACCACCTCGCCAGTCTTTCTGTAAATTCCCATACCAACTTCCTTTGAACCGGTAAAGGAAACAAACCGGGTTTTGGGGTGTTCCACAAGGTAGTTTCCAGCAACGCTTCCCGGGCCGGTGATGAAGTTGAGAACTCCGGGGGGCAGGCCAACTTCATGGAAAATCTCGGCAACCTTGAAGCCAATAAGAGGCGCGTCGGACGAAGGTTTAAGAATGGTGGTGTTTCCAGCTACTATAGCTGCGGATGTCATGCCGGTTAAAATTGCGCAGGGGAAATTCCACGGAGGAATTATAATTCCCACACCCAGAGGAATATAAAAAGCATGGTTTTCTTCGCCGGGATAATCGGTAAGTTCGATCTCCCTGCCAAATTCTATCATCATACGGGCATAAAATTCCAGAAAATCTATGGCTTCGCAAAGATCGGCGTCAGCTTCAAGCCAGTTCTTGCCCACTTCAAGAATCATTGTGGCGTCAAGTTCGTAACGTCGTTTTCTCATCACTTCGGCAGCTTTGAACAGATAGTTGGCCCGTTCTTCATAATGGATCTTTCTCCAGGGCTCAAAACTTTCCAGAGCAGACATCATGGCATTTTCTGCCACTTTTTCATCAGCTTTCTGAAAGATTCCCACAACTTCTTCCTTGTTGCTGGGGTTAAAAGATTTAAACTTCTTTTCAAGCATAACTTCCTTGCCATTGATAATAAGGGGATATTCTCTGCCAAAATTTTTCCTTACCTCTTCAATGGCTTTTTTCATTTTGTCCTGAACGTCGGGCTTGGAAAAATCAAGATAGGTTTCATTTTTAAACTCAGAAATTGTTGCAGTTGACATAAATTGACCTCCTAAGAAATTTATAATAATTATATTGCTTTCTTCAACCATGGTTTAAACAGCACGGTTTAAGTGTCCTTCTAAAAAATGAAAAACATGAATATTACACCCAACCTTTTTCAACATCATACTTGAATACTTGAGTTTCAGGCTGTCTTCGATTGCAAAAGTGAGTTGGATATTCAATAAAATAATACCTGAACTTTCAAAAAGGACTATAAACTCCATAATACTTTAAATTAACGCCAGGTTCCGTTATTAAGCAGGTATCAATAAAATTTTACGAAAAACTGAACTGAAATCAATTTTTTGCTGTCAAATGGAAGTAAAATTGCCTTCCTGGCATTTTAAAATATAGTTCGATATAACGATTGTTAAAGAATTTGTTTCGGTTATAATGAATTGTAAAGTAACAACCGTTCAGTAGCCTTCTCCGTAATGCTCCTGTTACAAACATGAATTGGGTTGGGGATCTTCTTTCATGATTATACTAATTTCCAGAAAACTTCAACGATTGTTGAAGGAAAAGAACGAAATCTACACAGAATGCGTCATCACGAGCATCCGCAAGGATGCGTGGTGGTCTCCCCCAATTTGGAATTGGGGAATGTATTGTTCGCATCGTAACCAGGGAAAACAGCGA
>CAZSLZ010000165.1:0-5507 GCA_964607865.1 uncultured bacterium | reverse complement strand
ATCCAGTTCCGTGCGGGATGCTTCAGTGGTTTCGTACAAGGATGCGGTTTCAGAGGCCACTGTTGCCTGGTTTGCCGATTGCTCCAGGAAACCCATACCTGAACCCTGGATGTTTGTTGCTCCCATGGTAATGATACCCACCACATTATCCTTGTTTTTCATGGGTATCCATACTGTGGATTCAATTTTGGATAAATTAGAGCCCCCGAATACCGATGAAAACCTCAGGTTACCTTCAATGTCAACCACAGAGAAAGGTTCTCCGTTGGATAACAACTGCCAGAATAAACCTTCCCTGGGAGTGTAAACCACATTTCCTATTTCTTCCTGGTTCAGCCCTATGCTGTGCGATACAGTATAATTGCCCGTTTTATTGTTTCTCAGCAGAAGTGCAGCTTTATCCAGCAAAAGCCTTTCAGCGCACATCGAGAGAAGTATTTCCGAAAGCCTTTTTATATCAGGGTTTGCGGTAAAGACTTTTCCTGCCTGGGAAATTGTGAAAAGATTGAATACCCGGTCATCCAGTTGTTTGGTCTGTTGTTTTAGGTTGTGTATATTATCCCGTAAATGCTGGTTTTCTTCCTCCAGCTCCAGTATTCTCTGTTTTAATTCGGGTAAAACCTGGAATATCTGCTGATAACTTCCCTCCCGGGGAATATCTTCCTCAAGTAAAGATAATTCCAGGGTTTCGTTGTCTTCCTGAAAGATTATATCGTCCAATTTGGTCTCCTTCAAACCTGTTTGTTGCTTCAATTTGTTTCTGTTAGCTAATTACTTAATTATTGGGATTTTCCTCCCGCGCCTGTTTCATAAGGTTGGTGAAATCGGAGTCTCCAATCAGGTCAGGTTTTCCAAGGGGTTCTACCGGGGTGCGTATTCCGGCTCCAGGTTCTCCTTCGCTTATAATATTCTGGCTAAGAATTCTGGCGGGCATTTTTTCCGACTCCAATTCTTTTTTTCGTTTGCCCAGAACCATTTGTATCTTTTCCCGTTCTCCCAGCGCAGCTGAATCGCCATTCTGTATGAGTTTTAACAACCGCTGATCTTCGCTTTCCAGGGCCTTTAACTTTGCCACATGAAACAAAAGAACCGTTGCAACTATTATTATCGGCGCCAGCAAAACCGCCATATTAGGTATTACTATGCCTAGAACCGCAGCGCCGGCTGCCAGAAAATCATCCATTATATTCTGGACTACAATAAAAGGCTTAAGGAATTTAATGTTGGTTTCCACTTGTAAATGAGAAATAAATTTATGCATGGGCATGGTTAGGAAAGCTGCTATGACTATGGAGATAATAAGGTTAATCTCGGTAATGTGGGTATGGATAAAGCAGAATACCAGAAAAATACCAGCTATGGGCCTTATGAGAAAATAAGCTGAATCCAGCACGTGGCTCAATATTTCTATTTTGCTGCCAAAAAGCTCCATAAAAGCAATTATTCCCACCACATTTAATACCAATTGGCTTTCTAAAAAAGGAACTATTGCGGGGTTAACCATTTCCGGGGGTATGAAACCCCGCTGAAAAGAAAGAATGACAATAAACATGGGTATAAATGCTCTTATACCCGCTGCCATTGCCATTACCAGAGCTGGGAAATAGGGAGTTAAATCCATTTTTTACACCTGTTATACTTTTATTTTTTCACCTGGCTTAACTATTTCATTTTTACCAAGCACAGTTTTTTTGGGAAGGCTCACATCATGATGCAGTTGAGTGAAGCGGCCCACAATATTCTGGTTAAGCACACAGTTGTTGCCTATGTGGGCGCCTTCCCATATTAATGACCGGTCAATTACGCAGTTGTCGCCGATTTTAGAATCCTTCTCGATGACTGCAGGGCCGGTAATTTTCACGTTTTTTCCTATTAAAACATTTTCTCCCAGTAGTACTGGTTCTACAATTTTTCCGTTTTCTCCTATTTGTACACTTTCTGGAATCAAACCTGTCCGGGGGTTCTCAGTTTTCAGCTTCATTCTTTCTTCCAAAACATCATAATTGGCCTGAAGCAATTTTTCCGGTGTTCCTATATCCATCCAGTAACCATCATGAGAATAACCGTACATGGGCTCGTTGGCCTGCAACAAACTGGGAAAAGTTTCCCTTTCAATGGAAATTTTTTTATCCGGTTTCATATAGTCCAGGACCCTTCTGTTTAATACGTATAAACCGGCATTAATAAGATTGGATCTTACTTCCTCGGGCCTGGGTTTTTCAGTAAAACTGGTTATTCTGTTGTTTTTATCGGTTTCCACCACGCCGTAGGCGGTGGGGTCTTCCACGGGAGTCAATGCCAGGGTGCATACCGACTTGTTTCGGGTATGTAAATCATATATGGCTTTCAAGTCAAAGGGGGCTAAAATATCGCCGTTGAAAACGAAGAAATTTTCACCGCTGTTAAGCAGTTTCTGTATGTTTTTTATTGCCCCACCCGTTCCCAGCGGGGAATCTTCAACCACATAATGCAACTTTATGCCGAAATCTTTTCCATCGCCAAAATGATAATCAAAGGTTTTCCATTTATAACCCAGGGAAAATATAACGTCAGAAATACCGAAATCCTTCATCTGCTGAAGCTGGTATTCTATAAAGGGTTTACCGCAAATGGGCATCATAGGTTTTGGAAAATCGTAGGTCAGGGGGCGTAACCTGGTTCCCTTGCCTCCCACCAATACTATCGCTTTCATACTGTCACCTCTTATTATATCTTAATTTCTGTCTTGTTCAGACATATTCCTTTCAACAAAAAGCCTATTGGTATAATTCCCCCCTTTCTTTTTCATCCAGGCTGTGCTAAAATTAACTTATAATTATCTACTGGAGTAAGAATTTTGGATATACTGGAATTAGATGAATCTATTTTAAAAAAAGGTTTGCTGGAAAACATAAAAGTACATTCTATATTTAAAAATACCCTGGTTTTGAAATCTGGGGTTAACCAGGGCATGGTTACCCTGGTTAACCCTGGCCGGGGGCAGGGGCCCGATTTTATTGTGGCTCAAACAGGGCAGAATTATAAGAGTTGGGGCCTGAAACCCAACGACAGGCCTGTCTGGCAGAATAAAAGACTGAAATTTCCGTTGGGCCAATATCTTAATTTTAACAATGCTGATGTTTTTAATTCATATTTGTCGATAGCTGGAAATATGATAAATCCCCAGGTTTGCAACCGGAATTTGATTTGTGTTTACCGGTATTTCAGGTCAAAAAGCGATAGTTTGAACTTATTCAGCCTTATTTTTCTGAATGAACAGAGTATTATGTTTTCCGATTTGATAAAAAAACGCCTGAAAGTTTTCGTCAATAGCTTGGAATCGGGGGTTTTGAATAATGCTTTGATTAGTTTAAAGAGCATTATTGGCCTGGGGTGGGGATTGACACCAGCCTGTGATGATTTTCTGGTGGGGTTCATACTGGTGCTTCATTTTCTTGAACGCTTAAAACCATCGGATTGTTTGCTTCATTCCTTCTTAGTGGATTTTAGAAACAAAACATTGGAAAAGGCGACGGAATTTCTTGGCCAGACCAGCTTTGTTTCCAGCAATTATTTGAGGTTTGCTTTGGAGAAACGGTTTACCTGGAATTTGAAGGAGTTGGCACGGGAAGTTTTCTGGGGGGATATAAATAAACAAAGCCGAATTCTGAAAAATTTATCAGAATTCGGCTCGACTTCCGGTTTTGATTTAACAGCAGGTTTTTTACTGGGTTGTAACCTGTGTGGCCTGGTTGATTTAAATAATATTAACTAATCCAGGGGCACTCTTGTAGGTGTCTGTGCCGGGGTAGCTCCTCCCCCTGCTTCCGGTGCCGGGACCATGGGAGTTGTATCCGAACCATCACCGTCATTTGTGTTGTCAGGAGTTCTGGCCGGAGAAGGCCTGGCTGTTCCTTCCCTTTCAAGTTTTAAAGTTTTGGTTATATCGCCTTTTCTTACTGTAATAGAATCCTGTCCTATGGATACCAGCCTCCAGTTATCGGGCAAAATTTCGCCAACACTAACATTATCAGTTTTTTCACCAATCTTGATAATAGCTTGCTTCTGGTTGTTGATAGCCATAATGCCTGTAAGTTCAAAGGAAACTTCATCGTAAACCGGTACCTCGGGAGGTTCGGGCAGCTTGGTTGGAACCGGGCTGCCGGGAACCTTGGTGGGTATGGGGGTAGGCGGTACCAGTACGCCTTCGGTGGGAGAAGGGCTGGGGGTTGCCGTGGGCATGGGGGTTTCTACCGGTGATGGGCTCGGCTCCGGTGTTTCGGTAGGCTCCATGGTGGGGCTGGCCTCAGGTGAAGGTGAAGGCTCTGCTGTTGGTGATATTTCCGGCATGGGGGATGCTGCCTTTTCAGGCTCATATTCCAACAGTTCTCTGGCCTCGTGGCTCTTGGCCTCAACCTTCTGGGTTTCCAGATCAACTTCCCAGATGAAAACTATGGGTACACCGTCTCTTTCCCATTTGTGACGAACTTCATAATACTTGTACTTTTCTCCGTCTTTCTCCATGGGAATTCCTTCCCAGTTTCCAGTAACAATAGTTACACCCTGTTTTTCAAGATCGCTTCTATAAGCCTCCAGCTTGGTCTTAATGGGGTGCATTTCATCAGCATAAGATTGCTGAACCAACTGTATTGCCCTTGTGCTCATATCCTCCACCGGGGTCGGCGGCGCCGTCTTCTTATTAAAATAGTAAACAAAAACTAATAATGCTATGGCAAACAATATGCCCCATATGGTGTAATTGCCAGCCTCATCTTTGGCGGGGGGCGCCGGTTCTTCAGGTTTCTTTTCTTCTTTTACCGGTACCGGTTCTTTTTCTTTTTCTGGCTCTTCCGCCTTGTCTTTTTTTTCTTTTTTCTTTTTCTTCTTCTCTTTCTTGCTCTTCTTTTCCTGAGGTTCCTTCTCCTGAGGTTCCTTCTCCTGAGGTTCCTTCTCCGATTCAGCCGCCTTCTCTTCAGCTGGTTTGTCATCTTTTTTTTCTTTTTTCTTTTCTGGTTCTTCCCTTTTTTCTTCTTTCTTTTCAGCGGAAGGCTCTTCACTGGGTGTTTCTTTCTTCTCTTCTGAAGTTTCTTTCTTGTTTTCCGTGATTTCTTCAGCGGGGGTCTCTTCGGGTTTTATTTCTTCTTCCCTTTTTTCCTGTTTCTTTTTTTTATCTTCACTCATATACCCATACCTCTCATTAGAATTTAGTCAATATACCAGAATAATTCGTTTTTTAAAAAAAATTTCCTTTTATTTTGTAACTATAAAAAGTGTTGGGGTAAATTTGCGTTAATAAAAATAATTTGGATGAAGGCAGTCGAATTTGTTTTGTGCGCTAAGCTTTTTTAAACGTTATGGTTACAGGGTTTGAAAAACATGAAAAATTTTTTAAAAAAACATGCAAAATGGTCTTGACAAGTAAAAAGTCCAGTGCTATAATAGCAAAGCTCCCAGACGGGGAGCAATTATTTTGCCCGCAGTTTGCGGTGTAACATGTTCTTTAAGAAGTAGATAGTGTAGTTAGAATT
>CAZSLZ010000164.1:0-5675 GCA_964607865.1 uncultured bacterium | reverse complement strand
TAAAATCAATAAATCCGATAAAAAATCTGAAGTTTCGCCCCCAGAAGATCAGATAGATATAGGCAAACAGTCAGAAAAAGAGTTGACTGTCCTTTATTATATGCACGGACAATATGATGATATAGGCAAAGCAACCGCTCAGGCCATGCTGGATTTAGAAAAAGCGGGCACCGATGAAAATGTTAATTTAATAGCCCAGTTGGGACGCAACCCTGCCAAGATTGACGATGAAAGCACCCATGTTCCCATCGACGGAGACTGGGCCGGCGTACGCCGTTATGAAATAAGACAGGACAGCCATGCCGATCTGGAATTCCCAGTTTCCGACTGGCATAACCTGGAGAAAAAAATGCCCAGAAACCCTGTATTGTATTATGTATTAGGCGACGAATACTGGAGCACGGGCGACAGGGAAACAGGAATGAAATATTTCGACAAGTCCAAGGAACTGGGCATGGTGGATTACATACAGAATTACGATTCAGATAAGAGCAAAAAAATCCGTGACGAATTCAACAAACACACAGCTTACATGGATGAAGCCATGGCTGACAAGAAGGTTTATGGTTCAAAGTTGCTGGAAGTTCTGGATCCTTCAATAAAAATGAAAGACCCTGCTGGGTTACAGGATTTCGTCAGCTGGGGAATGCAGAAATATCCTGCCAGGCATTATATGTTGGTCATAATGGGACATGGCGGGGCCTGGATGGGCGCCGCTGAAATGAGCCCCGATAAAATGGGCGACGCCATTGTCAGCGGTGTAAAAGATGCTAACGAAAAGACAGGCAAGCAGGAAAAACTGGATGCCACAATATTCAATTCGTGTTACATGGGTAATGTGGAATCTGCCCTTGAAATGAAAGACGCTGCAGATATTTCTTTGATATCAGAAAACTATGCGACCACTGGAATTTTTGATGACTGGAGTTCTATAATAGGAAATATCCAGAAGAACCTGAAAAAAGGGCAGCCTTTTAACGCAAAAAAATTCGCCAGCGATATGGTAGAAACATACCGCCAGAAAGGTAAAGATACAAAAGAAATAGAGCCGGCCTTCGCGCCCTGGAGACGTGATTACCTCACCCTTTCAGCTGTAGATAACAAAAAACTGGGCAAACTGGTTGATGCCTGGAAAAACTTCAATAATGATTGCAAAAAATACAATGTTACCGATAAACAATTATTTACCGCCGTTAAAGATGCCAAGAATTATCCATCAGGGGCTTACACCCCCCGCCAGGTTTTCGGTTTTTACGATCAGATCCGGGACCTGGGCAGCATAATGGATAATGTTGGCAAAACTGCCGATATTCCCGAAACGGTGAAAAAATCGGCACAAAACGTAAAGAGGGCATTGAAAGATGTAATAATAAACGAACAACATGAAGGAATCGATATGGAAGGATCCCAGGGGCTGACCATCTGGGGGCCTACCAATGCAGTTGACATGCTTTTCATGGGTGATTCCTACAGCAAGGATGTACCTGAATTCTCAGAACAGACTGGCTGGAAAGCCCGGTTACAGGAAGCCTATGACAATGTCCCCAAGCCTATTGTTAATGGTTTTCTGGATGCTTACAGAGAAAGCCGGCAAATTAAACAGCAAATGAAAAAAGAAGGTATAACCGAAGCTGAGAAGGCCAGGCTGCAGAAAAAACTTGAAGCTGCCCAGGACAAGGCCGTTGAAATGAAAAAGAAAATGGACTTCACCATTGAACACAAAGACGGCGGTGAGCTGTTCAAGTGGGAAACGCCACTGGACACCCGCGAACTGGGCAATATAATTGACGAATTCAGAAAAGAAATTCCCCGCCAGGATGGTATGGGAAAATAAAATACAAAATGTAATAAAAGACCCGGCAACGGGCCTTTTTTATTTCGCCATATCACATGTAGCGTTATTACTGATGTTTACGAAGCCACCCTCAGTTTCCCAATCCAGGCAACAGTAGTGAGTTCCAATGGAACTTCCTGTTACCTCTAAAAACATAACACAATTGCAGCCTTTCACCCCGGTAACTTCATTATGGATGTTTGGCCGTCCACAACGGGCTACAATAAGTTGCCCAATATCTGGAGTTTCTTTAGCAGAAACATAGCTTTCGTGCCCACCAGCAGGACAGGTAGGTATTGAACCGATGTAATCCGGCACCAATGCATATCGTCCTAAATCCGGATTATCTGCATCGTAATCAGTACTTCCATATATTCGGCCCAGATCACTTCTTTGCAGGCTTGTTGCATCAACTAAAAACATGCTGCCAGCTGTGCCCATGTTTTTCAAATTTTCCATGCAGGCAGTAAGCTGAGCACGCGCCCGAGCTCTTTTTATGTTGGGAATAATTATACTGGCAAATTGAAATAATTGCGATAACTATCATCAATTCTATAAGAGTAAAACCTTTCTTTTTATTTTTTCCTCCTGAGAATCAGTCCAGTTTTATTTTATTTACAATATGCATTCTAAACTATTTCTCATAAATTTTCAACTTACAAACAAAGAAGCTGCCCTTTTGGGACAGCCCCTTTTTTCATAATTTCAGTTTTTTTATGCGCCAACCAGCTCTTTGAGCAGGCCGGTTTTTTCATTGAACTCATTGATCTTCTCATCCCATTCCTGGAATTTGTTAAATTTGCTTCTGAAATAGTCTTCATCATACCATTGTTGTTCCAACTCACGGACATCCTTGCCCTGCTGTTCAACCCAGGTGAAATATTTCAGGTTGTGCATTCTCTTTCTGTCCCAGTATGAAAGTTCTTTCATCCAGTCGGTGGTCATATTCATAAGACATGTGTCGTAATCGGCAGCTGCATTAATTTCATGATATTCGCCATACTGCTCTTTCAGTTCCTTCAAACGGGAGCCGTATAATTCCATGGAATCGGTTGATATGGTAAATACCACATCATTTTCATTCATCTCATAATATTTTGCCACTTTAATTGAAGTGAGAATATTTGCGATTGATGATATTCCCAGCAGGTCAAGTTTTTCCACCAATTCAGGGTTTACACCCTGTTTCTTGAGGTATTCCCTTCCAGGTTTTTCATTAAACAGGCGAATTAACCTCATACATTTTTCGTCGTCGATATCCACAACCAGATCCATATTTTTTACATTATGAACCCAGGGAACATGCTTGTCGCCAATTCCTTCAATACGGTGTTCGCCAAAACCGTTGTATAATAATGTGGGGCATTGTTTCGCCTCGGCAGCTGCGATTTTGATTGTAGGATATATATCCTTGAGGTAGTCGCCGGCGCCCAATGTACCAGCAGAACCCTGAGTGAGGCATACTGCCCTGGCTTTCAACTTGCCGTTATTTTTCTTGTTATTAATATTGAATATCTCTTCGAAAGCAGAGCCGGTAATTGCATAATGCCATGTGGGATTTCCGAAATCTTCAAACTGGTTCAGAACCACAATACCGTCGCCTCGCTCTTCTTTCAGCTCCTTGGTTTTGTCATAAATTTCCTTAACGTTGGATTCGGAACCTGGGGTTGCAAAAATTTCCGACCCCACAGTTTTAAGCCATTCAAATCTTTCCCTGGACATTCCCTCGGGCAATACAGCTATAGATGGACAGGCCAGAAGATATGCGTCGTATGCTCCACCACGGCAATAATTACCTGTGGACGGCCATAAAGCCTTCTGGGTGGTAGGATCAAATTCACCTGTTACCAGCTTTGAAACTAACGGCCCGAAAGTGGCGCCAACCTTGTGAGCCCCGGTGGGGAAAAATTTGCCCAGCAAAATGTAAATTTTAGCTTTTACACCGGTCAATTCCGGGGGTAATTCCAGGTAATTTACGCCATCAAACCCACCACCCTGCTTAACAGGTTCGTTCTTCCATGTAATTCTGAAAAGGTTCAGCGGGTGCAAATCCCATAAACCGATATTTTTCAATTCGTCAACAATCTTCCGGGGGATCTTCTCGGGGTTTTTCATTTGTTCGTAGGTGGGAATAATAATATTTCTTTCCCTGCAGCGTTTAATAGTGTTTTCCAGTACTTTTTGCCTGTCTTTCATTAACCATTCCTCCATTTATGTGAAAATAAAATTTCCTAAAAAAATGACGGGTTCAAACCCGTCATTGTAAGTTTCAACAGTATTATACATTTACCTTCAGCTAAAATAATATTTTATTAATATTTTACTGAATTTTCATTTTATAGTGCTCGTTACAATTATGAACTAATTTGTTATAAGAATCACTATATGAAATTTCCCTGCAATCCTGCCTTGAATTTACATTGATTTCTTTTCCTGCCTGTTTTGCGGCAAATTCCATAAAATTGACATTTCTGTAACTTTCAGGAGCTTCCTCGGTTATAGGGGGTTTATCTTCTATTCTTTCAGGTATTTTCAGGCTGGGTTTGGTAGCAATCATACCGGCGATAGTAGCTGACATGAAGGTCGCCAGGGTGCCCGCCATCAATGCATGAAAACCGATTTTTGCCAGGTCCGATCTCCTGGAAGGCGCCATTCCTCCAATTCCTCCTATTTGAATTGCAATTGAAGAAAAGTTGGCGAAACCACACATTGCATAAGTTACCATCATTACCGAACGGGGTTCCAGCTGCACACCGGATTTAAGCATTGCAGCCAGTTCGGCATAAGTTACAAATTCATTAATTACCATTCTTTTTCCTAAAAGGCTGCCAATTACCAGGCAATCCTGGGCGGGGATTCCGATAATCCAGGCAATTGGGTAAAAGACATAACCGATAATAAGGGAAAGGTCCAGCCTATCGAAGGGGATGCTTGCCTGGAAGCGGTCTCCCAGGTAATTGAAAGCAAATATAACCACCAGAGAAACAACAAAACCAATGCCGTAATTTGCCAGCATGTTGGGTTTGCCACCCGCTTCTTGACTCTTTGCTTCATATTCTTTCTTTTTCTCTGCTTCATATTCTTTCTTTTTCTCTGCTTCCTTGTCTTCCTTTTCTGCAGAAGGCAAGGCCGTTTCTCCCTCTTCGCCGGATTTCATTTTTTTAACTATATGGGCGATCATAAATGTGGAAGCTGCCAGCAGGATAATTTTATAGATTAATAATGGAGAGATTCCTCCAGCCTGGGCAGCAAATCTCGGGTTATTCAACAAAACACCGGCTACCCAGGAGGCAACAAAATCAAACATGGCAATAAGAGCGATAAAAGCCAGAAGCATAGCTCCCACATTCAATGCCAATTGCAGGCCCTGCCCAGCCCCGTTGGCAGCTGCATCTACCACGTTTGCATCTGTAAGGGGTAATTCCACCTTGACAGCGCCCTGTGTAGCAGGTTCTTCGGTTTCAGGGAGTATCATTTTTGAAATATATATAGCAGCGGGAGCATTCATTATACTGGCTGAGAGAAGATGCCCGGCAATCTCAGGAAAAGTATCCGACAGCATTCCCACATAGGCTGCCATAACACCTCCTGCCACCGTGGCAAACCCTCCAGTCATGATTGTAATCAATTCGGATTTGGTCATGGTTTCCACAAATGGTTTAACCAGAAGCGGAGCTTCAGGCTGCCCCACAAAAATATTTGCAGAGCAGGATAAAGTTTCGGCGCCACTGGTTCCCAGTATTTTCTGCATTACAAAAGCGAACATCTGAACAATTGTCTGCATAACGCCCAGAAAATAAAGCACACTGATTAATGATGAAAAGAATATAATGGTAGGCAG
>CAZSLZ010000163.1:0-5826 GCA_964607865.1 uncultured bacterium | reverse complement strand
ACAATTCGGGGTGTAAACAGCCAGGCCTGGATAGAATATCTCTGTTCGGGTTTTTCCACCATTTCTATTTCTATGCCTTTATCCAGTGGTATTATGATGCGGATCTGATTGGGGTTGTAGGATTGCTGGGAAACAAACAGGGAGCCTATCCTGCGGTGATGAAGATCCTTATCCACAATTTCCCGGTCCAGGTAAGCGTCCTGGATATCGATAACATACCGGCGTGGAGCTTCAAGGATCCTGGTTTCGTATTTAATGGGGCCGGAAGCATCTATGTTGAGTTTCAGTTTTCCCTTATCTTCCTCTATGGCGATATCGGTTACTACTGGGTCCATATAATAGATATGGGTAGTTTCATTATAACCCAGTTTAACTTTCCAGGCTTTTTCCAGGATTTCGATGGGAAGATAAATCTGGTCGCCGTCTTTGAAGGGCGCATTTTTAAATTCCAGAGTTTTATCGCCGAAGCCGGCTTTATTTGAATTCAGTTTTACCCGCAGGTCCGCCGAGTCCCTGAACCCGAATACCAGGGTATTCATTGGGGCAAGATAAGTGAATCCGCAATCGAATTTTTTCATCAGCCTTCCCACGTTCATATCCTGAGCCGGGAAAAAGATATTGCCCTGGCTGTCTTTGAGGATGTCCAGGTATAGGCTTAACCCGGCTGCCCTGAGTTGAATTCTTTCAGGGACAAGTTCACTTTGTGCCCCTGCGGGCAGAGTTAGTAAAACGAATGTTATAAGAAGAACAAGAATGTAAGGATATATTTTTTGGGATATTTTCATGGGAGCCTCCGGTTAATCCAGATATTTAATGGTTTTCCAGTTGATTTTATCTCTGTATGCCAGGTATATGGATGTGGCGATGAGCAGGTTGAAAGTTATGGCTTCCAGGTGGTGGGGATAGCACACCAGCCCGGTTTCGCCGGAAATTCTGGCGAAGGATTTTACAAAATCGGAATCGCTGTAATCGTTGATAAAAACCATCAGCCTTTTTATGCCCTTGGTAAATAAAAGATACTCAGCTATTTTCTTCAGTGATTTAAAATCGGGGGTATTGTTTATTTTGCTGGCGATGATAATACCGCAGGGGCCCTGGACATGATTTATATCTCTTTCCAGAATTGCCCGGTTTTCCTGGCCTGGCTTTTTGAACAGGGGAAAAATCCATTCATAGGAATGATAGACAATTCCATAAGAAAAGTCTATGATGTCTTTGTTAAAGGGATTATCCTCAAATATTTCATTCAGGTTTACGTTGTTGATTAGTTTGTAATGGTGCGCGTTGAGAATATCCTTGACCATAGCTTCGAAAACCAGGGGTTCAATTTGTTTGGGGATGCACCCCAGGGGGTCAAGATGGTGGCCCAGTATCCTGCCCCGGTATGCCGGGCCGTTAATTTTCATTTTATGATGGCTGAAAACCCTTTTTAAGAAGATATCATTAAGAGGACGATTATTTTCAATTTCAATTTCAATTTTTTTATTATCAGCCTGTAAACTTTGGGTTTTAAAAATATTATCGCCCCAATATCTGTTTACAATGCTTTTAATCTCCTGTGCCAGAAAAAGATCGGCTGATTCGACATAAACTACCAGGTAGATGGTTTCCGGTGATGCGTACCAGCATTTCAGTTCTTCCAGGTGCAATTCAAGTTTTACAGAAGATTGGTTCTGATATTGCTTCACGGGAAACTTTTCCTGTTGAATTCCGTAAAGTTGAAACCAGACCTTGCTTCCCTTGCCTGTATCAAAGCTTTCGTGTTTCTGTTTTTTCAGGCTGGTTCCCACGTCCACAGCGACTTTATTATTATCGTATTGCAAAAATTTTCCGTATTTGGTTACCAGTTGTTGAAATTTTTGTGAATAATGCTCGTAAAACTCATCCTTAGCCATGTCAGGAGCCATAAAAACCTCCAATTTACTTTTTATAAATATCTGGGTTCATTATACAATGCTGAAAAAAAATTTACAACAATTATATAAAATAACAAAGAAGAATGTTTACTCTACCCGGTTTTTCATATTTTTACTTTGTATTTTTTCCTTTATTTTTTTTATGGCAAAAGTAATTATGAAGATAAGGAAGAGGGTAATTACAATGGAAGCTCCGCTGGAGATTCGAAGATGATAGGAGGATACCAGCCCTGTAAAATTGGCGGTTATGCCGATAATAACAGAGATTATCATGACCTGGACAAAACGCCTGCCAATAAGCAGGGCAACGGTTGCAGGGATTATCAGAAATGCAGAAACCAGGATGACGCCCACCACCTGAACTGTCATAACGATTACCACGGACAGGCTTATGAGAAGCATATAGTAGAGAAAATCAACGGGGACATTGGCAACCCTGGCAGTTTCTTCATCGAAGGTAAAATATTGAAGTTTTCGGTAGTAGATAATAATAAGAGCCAGAACCACGGCGCCGAGGACAGTTATTCTTATTACATCTTCATGGGTTACAGACAGGATATTGCCGAACAGGTAACTGAAGACGTCCTGGCTGTATTCTTTTTTCATATTAAGAAAAATTACGCCCAGCGCCATGGAGGTTGTGAGAAAGATACCTATGCTGGAATCTTCCGATACCTTCCCTTTTCTGCTCACCATGCCGATTCCGATTGCCACAAGGATACAGAAGACGATAGCGGTATAGAATGTATCCAGGTTTAAAAGAATGGCAAAGGCAATGCCTCCGAAAGCTGCGTGGGCGATGCCCTGCCCAATGAAAGCCATTTTTTTCAGGACCACGAAAACAGAAAGGACGGAGCAGAGAACACCAATAATGAAGCCTGCCAGCATTGCGTTTCTTATGAATTCGTATTTAAACATTTCCATTTTCCGGTGGTTCCTTTTTTCTGTTTTTTTCGATCTGGCTGAATAAATCGTAACTGCAACTATGAGAGCCAAAGAGTTCTTCAAGGTCGAAATGTTCAACGTTTTTGTGGAAATGAACCACTCCGTTGACACAGGCGACTTCATCGGCAATTGCCTTGAGGGCCTGATAATCGTGGGAAATCATAAGAATAGTAAGGTCGAGTTTATTTTTCAGGTCCAGGAGGAGTTGGAGGATATTCTTGACCCCTCCCTGGTCAATACCTACCAGGGGTTCATCAAGAAGAAGCAGGGAGGGTTTGGTAACCAGGGCTTTTGCCATAAGGGTTCTCTGCAGTTGCCCCCCGGATAATTCATTGATGGATTTATTCTTTATATTTTCCAGGCCGTGATTTTTTATAAGCCAGTTTATATAATCTTCTTCCTTCTGGCTGGGGCCCAGAAACCCCTGAAAACCATAAAGCCCCATTTCGATGGTATCATAAACGGTGGCTGGAAAGAACCGGTTGATTTTTGCCTTCTGAGGGACATACCCCATACAACTGTGATGGATTTTATTGTGGTCTGCATTGGGGTAGGAGCAACTGACCCTTACCTCGCCCTGGTATTTGGGCAGAAGGCCCAGAATTATCTTGAACAGGGTGGTTTTTCCCCCGCCGTTGGGCCCGAGGATACCCATGAAAGTACCTCTTTTAATCTCCATGTTTATGTTTCTTAAAACCGGGGTTTCTTCGTAGCAGAAGGTAAGGTTTCTTATGGAAATAATTGTATCGGGTTTGTTTTTCTGTGAATTTTCTCTGTTCATATTAATTCTGTTTAAAAGCCTTTATCAAGTTTTCGAGGTTTTTTTCCATATTTTTAATGTATGTGTTTCTTTCGGAATCGTATGGGTTGCCCAGAGGGTCTATTACAAGAATTTCTCCATTTATTTCCCTGGCGATAGCCCTGGATGCCTTATCGGAAAACTGGGGCTCCACAAAAACCACTTTGACCTTTTTTTCTTTTAATAAATCCACTACCTCAGCTATGTGCCGGGGATCGGGTTCCTTTCCAGGAAATTCCGATATTACCGCTATCTGGTTTATGTCATAACGACGGCCAAGATAGGTCATAAAGGAATGAAAGGTTACATAATCTTTATTTTTCAAGTTGGATAAACTTTGAGAATATTTTTTGTCCAGTTGATCCAGGGAGTTAACATATTGTTTATAATTTTTTTCAATGGTTTCTTTTTTCTGAGGAAATTTTTCTATCAGGGCTTCCTTTATGTTCAGGGCTATGGTTTTCATTCTGACGGGATCCATCCATATATGAGGGTCGCCATTATCGTGCTGATGGTGGTGGTTTTTGCAATCGGAATGATTCAAATGGATAGTTTCTATATTTTTTGATACCACAATAACCGGAGTATCCTGGAGTTTGGAGCTTCTGATAATTTCATCCATCCAGTCGTCAAGGTTCAACCCTAATTTGAAAATAATATCGGCATTTTCAGCCTCCTTGATTTCTTCCGGTGTGGGGGCATAGGTATGAGGGCTTCCCCCTGGAGGCAGCAGGTTGGTGACTTCCACCACACCCCTTCCCACCTGGCTGACGGCAAAGTAAATGGGTAAAATAGTGGTTACAGCTTTATTAGTTTCTTGTAAATGTTCCTTTTTCTGTCCATTGTCAGAACAGGAAGGCATAACTAATATAATAAATATTAACAAATATCTTATATATTGATTCAATTTTTCAATTAACCTTTCTGTGACAGTTAAATTAATTTTTGATTTAATCGATTTATATCCTTTTTTACTAACAAAGATATTATATATTAATTCCGTAAAAGGTTCAATAATCGGGTTGATATTTGTGCAAGGACTTCCGAAGCATTGTGAAGAATATAAACTCACTTTATTTTGGACAATATTCGGGGGTGAATTTTTTTGAGAATAGTTTTATCTACATGTAAACCTGAGGAAGCTGAAATGATTGCTGATACTCTTTTGGAGGAAAGGCTCATAGCTTCCTGTAACATTATTCCCAATGTTACAACGAAGGTGCGGTTCAAGGGGGAGGCTTTGACCCAGAGTGAGACTCTGCTGATTATGAGGACCAGGGCAGGTTATATCTGGAAGTTGGAACGGCGGCTTACCGAGCTTAGTTCATTTGAAGTGCCTGAAGTGGCCAGCCTGACTATGAAGGAATGGAACGCAGCATATTATAATTGGTTATATAAAGCAACTGAAAGAAAAGAAGAATAAGAAAACAATAACCGGACGGAGGAAATAAATGAATGTAAGCCCTTCCATAGTAGGACCTGAGATTGCCATCAACCCGAGCCTGGTGTTGACTTTTTTTGATGATGCCCAGTTTCCCTTTCCCGGGGTTATTGTGGCAACTTATGAACCGGTTCTGGTATTTGGTGAGAACGACGATGTGGCTTTATCTCTGGAGTATTGCACAAATTTTGCCATAGAGGGAAAAACCGGAAAATATGACACAAGAATACGATCAGAATATGAAGCTGGCCAGGTTCATATAATGGGTAACTACGGCGAGCAACTTTGTGATTATTTTATAAACCCCGAGGAAACGGGTTTTTATATTAAGGGAATAGCTGGAAGCCACAATGTAGAATTGAAAACTGATTTTCTGGAAAACCTGGTAAGATGTACCGGTACCATAGATAAACAGGAAGTCAATACGAACCTGAAGAGTATATCAGAAACAGCTTTCACCCTGCGTGCCAATGTGGGAAGCAGGGAAACAAAAATTGAAATATTCTTCAGAGATAATGAGATTAAACTTTCCGGTGTAGTGGACAATAATAATGTGGATTATACCATTACCAGCAATGAAGATTGTATAAAGACCGAGGGGATTATGAAATCGGGTTTTTCCAAGTTGGAATACCGTTTGGAAGAGTCGGAAGATGAGGAGTTTGTAATACAGGCTTTTGGAAAATCAAAGAAAGTGCCCGTGGATTACAGCATAGCCTTATATG
>CAZSLZ010000162.1:0-5854 GCA_964607865.1 uncultured bacterium | reverse complement strand
ATCATAAGCTCAATAAGGGTAAAACCACGTTTTTTCATTTACTTCATTTCCTTTCTGATTTTTTCCAGTCATATTTTATAATAGTAAAAAAATGACAATAACAATTGTCGAATTGCTTACAGATAATATTTTACTTTGTTAATATTTTATAATGACGAGGTGTTTTTTAGATTGCCACGCCTTTTCGAGGCTGGCAATGACGATATGGCGGACATCTGAGAAACAGAATATGTTGGTTTTTGCCCCGCATGTTTTTTTTCTTTTTTTCAATGTTACATATTGTTGAAGTTTTTCTTAAAACATTGTAAAATATCATGTTTTACCCTTTATATTTCAGGCAGGATTCATTTGCCATTCTGTCAAAAATTATCAAAGTTGTTCTAAATAAATAATCAGGAGCAAATTAGTGGATCATATTCACAATCAGGCTGGCGGGAAAGACAATTCTTCTCTGGTGGACGACGTGCAACGGCACTATCAGAAAGGTTCACAGTATTTATACCAAAATAAGCTTTCCCAGGCTATTTCAGAATTTAAAAAAGCAATAGGGATTAATCCCGAGCATGTGCAGAGCCATTATGATCTGGGAACTGTTTATTATCGGCAGGGCAAACTTGATATGGCCATAAAGGAATGGCAGGAAGTACTGGCTATCTCCCCCAATTTCATGCGCGCCCATTATAACCTGGGCCTGGCTTACGAAAAAGATGGAATGAGGGACAAGGCAATTACCGAGTTGGAAGTTGCTCTTAAAATAGTACAAAACCGTAATGATTCTGTGGGAGAAAGGCGTATTCAGCAGGAGCTGGAACGCCTTCAGGGTGTGGAGGAATTTCAGAAGGCCGTGCGGCGAAATCCCCGTGATTTGGAAGCCCGCTTTAATCTGGGCAAAGCATATTACCGGCAGGGCAAGTTTGATATGGCGCTGGATGAATTTCAGGAAATTGTGGAGCAAAACTCTGACTATGATCAAATTCATTATCACCTGGGCATGGTAATGGTTCGGATGAACCGGGCGGATGAAGCCATCGAGCAGTTTTTAATATCTATTGAAAAAAAACCTGATTTTGCCCCTTGTTATTATCAATTGGGCCTGGTCTATTCCTCTCTGGGAAATTTTCCTGAAGCCTGTGAGGAATTTCAGAAGGCTATTGAAATTAATCCCCTTGATGCTTACTATCATTATAACCTGGGACGTTCTCTGTTTCGAATGGAAAAAAACCAGGAAGCTATCGAGGCATATAAAAGCGCCCTGGAAATCAACCCCAATGACCCATACACCCACAACAACCTAGGCCTGGTTTTCGCAAAACTTGAATATTACCAGGAAGCAATCCAGGAATTTCTCAAGGCTGTGGACCTGGATCCCAACGATGCCAACATTCATTTTAATCTGGGCATGGTCTATTCCAAGTTGGGTTTGCTGGACATGGCCATAGCAGAGTATAAAATTTCCTTAGATCTGGAACCGGGCCAGCCCCGGGCTTATTTTGAACTGGGCCGGGTTTATTCCAGGCTGGGTAATTTCAATCTTGCCAACAGGGAATATCAGCGGGCGATAGAGTTGGAACCGGAAATGGATCAAGCCCATTTTATGCTGGGAATATCATTCGCCCGGCTGGGAAGGTTAGACCTGGCAATAAAACGTTATCAGAAAGCATTAAGCCTGAACCCGGACAACCCTGATATACTGGCAGCTATGGGACGTGCATATCACGAATTGGGCAAACTGGAGCTGGCATTGATACAGTATGGAAAAGCTCTCTCTTTGAAGCCGGGGAAGAGCCAGATTCATTACTGGATTGGCCTGGCTTATTCAGGAATGAACCTTTATAAGGAAGCCATAGAAGAATACAGGGCCTCTCTGAATTTGAACTGCCAGAATGCTCATGTGCATTACGCCCTGGGTATGGCATACCAGAAAATTGAGCAATGGGATCTGGCAATGGAAAGTTTCCGCAGGGTGGTAAACCTTAACCCCCGGCATTTTGATGCTTACTATGAGATGGGCAGAGTTTACCAGGAGCTGGGTTACTGGAAGTTATCCGTAACCTCATTAAGAAAGGCTGTTTCAATTACCCCTTATCGCCACGGAGTTCATTTTGATCTGGCATACTCTTATCAAAAACTTAAGCAGTTTGAAGAGGCGGTTAAAGAATATGAAACCGCCATCGGGCAATCTCCCGAGAACTCCACATATTATTACAATTGCGCCAGGATTTACCAGCAAATGGAAAACCATGAGAAAGCGGTGGAAAAACTGATCGAGGCTTGCAGATTGATGCCCCGTAACAGCGATTATCATTACCAACTGGGTTGTTCTTATCGAAGCTTGAAAAACTATGAGGAAGCCCAGAACTCATTTAACAAGGCACTGGAGATTGATTCAGAAATTGCCGGTTATCATTATATGCTGGGCCTGACTTATTTCAACCAGGGAATGACAGAAGAAGCCCAGGAAAGATTTAAGGCAGCACTTCAACTTGATTCCCGGCAGCCCATGTCGCATTATTATCTGGGACGAACCTTGCTGAACCAGAACCGCCCGGCGGAAGCAGTGGAAAAGTTTGAAGCTGGCATTGAATTGAACAATGAAGTGTGGGAATTTCATTATTATCTTGGGGAAGCTTTCTATATGCAGGGTTTATACCACAGGGCAGCCTCAGCTTTCGAATGTACTCTGGAGCTGGAACCTGAAGAAAAGAAATTCAGGACAAATTATTATCTGGGGAAGTCATATTTTCCACTCGGGCAGTTACGACAGGCTCTGGATGCCTTCAGAAATATTACCCAGCCCGAAGAAGATATGAAAGACATGTCCTACTTGATGGGAATTATAAACCTGGAGTTACAGGATTACCCGGAAGCTGAAATGTATTTAAACCAAGCTGTTGGCCAATATGAAGAGAAGTTGGCCCGATACCGGTTGGGGCAACTTTTTATGAAACAGGAAAACTGGGAGCTGGCTTACCAGGAATTGAAAAAAGCTGCAGCTTTTTATGAAGAAGTTCCCTTGAAAATCAATTTTGCACTGGCAAAGTGCCTTCTTGAGATGAATCAATTGGATCAGGCTCTGGCCGAGTTCCGGCATGTAATAAACGAAAACCCGGATTTTGTTTCAGCCCACAGGGAGCTTGGCAAGTTGTACCAACGCAGGGACGAGATGGAACTGGCAATTGAAGAATTTCAGCAGGCACTGGATCTGGATCCCAGAGACCTTGATCTGCAGATTCACATCGGAAAAACCTATATTTGCCGCAAAGACTATGAACTGGCAATAAAAGCGCTGGAAAAAGCTTTAAATATTTCCCACACCCCGGAAATCTATTCTCTTCTGGGGGATATATTTTATTCTGTGGGAAAATGGGATTTAAGCAGCAGCAATTACCATAAGGCAATTTCCATGGATCACACATACGCTGAAGCCCGTTATGGGCTGGGTAATATTTTATTGCGCAAGGGAAAATATGATGAAGCTTTGGAAGAATTTAAAGAAGCCCGTGAACATAAACCACTGTGGTCGAAACCTTATGAAAGCCTGGGGTTGTTATATACCCAGAAAGGGCAACTGGACAGAGCAGGTACCGCCTATGAGAGGGCAATAGAATTGGAGCCTGAAAATGCTGTGGCTCACAGTAAACTGGGGTTGGTTTACTTCCGGCAGGGAAAAATCGATCTTTCCATTAAATTATTGAAGAAAGCTGTGGAGTTGGACCCCGACTTAAAGGAGGCATATGCGAATCTTGGGATAGCTCATTCCGCCACCAACAGGCTGGATGATGCAATTGACTATTATAAGAAAGCCCTGGAATTGAACCCACAGGATGCCAAGGTTTATTACAACCTTGGGGTAGCTTATGCCAAGGCGGGAAAACTGGACAAGGTAATCGAAACATATAAAAAGACTTTGGAGATAGATCCCAACAATTTGAATGCCCATTATAACCTGGCATTAGTTTTAAACAAAAGGAAAAGAAAACAGGATTCCATTAAACAATTGAAAAAAGCATACAAAATTGCTTCAAAATTGAACAATGAACGTTTCAAGAAGAAAATAGCCAAAGAGCTGGACCGCTTGGGAGAATCGGTTTGAAACACTTCTTAAAGGAGTTATAAAATGAATATTATCAGACAGAAATTAAATTTATCCATGGAAGAACAGGACATTGTCCGTATATGGGATGCAATTTCTTCCTGCTTTCAGCCTTTGATTCATGAGGTCAAATTTGATTTTCTGAAGAAAATTGGGATAGAAGAAAAAGAAGAAGAATCAAAGATTTCTGGAGAGTTATTTTTTTCCGAAACCGGACAATTACTCTATTTTTTAACCAATGAACAGGGGGAAGAGCTGGAAATCGGGACTCTTATTGAAAACGGGGAGGGCAGCGAAGTTTATAATGGCTATAAGGAATTAATTATAAATAACCTGGATCAGGCAAAAACTTTAAACTGGGAAGCCCTGGAAACCCAGAACCAGCAATTTGCCAATATAAAGGAAGTTTCCCTGGAATTCGAAGTTCCTCTGGAAGAAAAAAAAGCTTCCATAGCTTTAAATGATGAAAAATTAAGAAGCATTCTTCATAAAATTCAAGAAACCGGGGCATGCTTTTTCGAAGATATAACCCAGGGCCCTGAAGATTATGAAACTCCTCAATTAATTAACCAACTTGAAAAACTGGGCCTCATCGAACGCGAATTCTACATTTTCTGTAAGAAAAGCGGACAGCAGATCAGCAAGGTGAATTCACTCAAAGCCCTGGAAGAAGTAAAAAGCCACGGTTTTAAGTGTTTTTCCTGTGGTACTCTCATATCTAAAGAAAGGGTTTCTCCCCATATAAAGTGTTCAGAGTTGGGGGAAAAGTTTTCCAAACCCAATTACTGGCTGGGAGTTTACCTGGTAACCATGTTGGAGGATATGAACCTGGCAATAAACGATTTGCGGTACAAAAGTGAAAAAAATGGCAGAATTTTTGATGTTTTCTCTGCCAGCCTGGACAATTTTTTAATGTTTGAAGTCTGGGATTCCCCCATGAGGATGCAGGATATTTTTCTTTTCCTGGCAAGAGTGAAATTTTATAAACCTTTCCGCGCTATTCTGGTAACTTCTCACCCGGTTCCCATAGGGGTACGCCTGTATCTGAAGAATTTCAATGAATACCCAATTTCCCTGGTGGAAGGCCTGGTAAACCTGGAAGAAGTCATAAAAGAAAGTTATGCGCAAAATAAAGACATATATTTAAGAAACCTTTTAGCGCGCTTTCAACCCCAGACCAGCATGGAAATTGATGATTTAATTGTTAAAAAATATTTCAAACCAACTGAAGAATTGGAAGAAAATTTGCCCACCATAGAAGTTGTCCTGGGGGAAAAAACAGAGCAGGAAGAAACTCTGGAAAATATTTCCGATTTCATTGAAGTCATTCCCGGCGAAGAAGTTTCAGAACCCCCGGTTGAAGAAATACCCGAGATCGATACTGCAATTGCCCCACAGGAAACCATGGAAATTGAAGAATTAAACCAGTTAATTGAAGAAACCGAAGAACCGACAGTTAAAACCGAACCCGGGGTTCCTGTGGAAGAGTTGCCTGCAGTTGAGGAAGCTCCCGTGGAAGAAGCCACCCAGGAAGAGCAGGAAATGGTGGAATCTACCCTGGAACAACCCCGGGAAGCCCTCATGACTTCATCCCAGGTACTGGAAGAAGAACTTGAAGAAGAAACGGCAGAGGCCGATAAAGAAGGCAGGGAGCTGGTGGAGGAAGTCCTGGAGGAAAAGCCTGAATTCGGCTTTGAATTTAACGAAGCTTTGCCCGACGAAGTGTTGCCTTCGGAAGAATTTCCCCTGGCGGAAACCTCG
>CAZSLZ010000161.1:0-5873 GCA_964607865.1 uncultured bacterium | reverse complement strand
AGTCGTTAATCTCGCCTATCTCATCCGGGTATTGAATCATAGCACCAAAATGACGGGCTGGGTCAAATTTTTCTTCACCGGCACGTGCATAATGGATTTTAATTCCTAACGGCTTAGCGCGTGTCTCCAGCACGGCTTTAGTTTGAGGCCATATACGTGGATCAACAAAGCAGGTATCAATGCCGGCTTTAATCTGAACTTTTGGACGAGTATTAAACATCATGATCATCGCCTCAGCGGCCGCGGTAGCCTCATCCAGCAAGGAAGCATTGGCAAGTGGCAAGGCTGTAAGCTCTGCAACCATGGTTTGAAAATTAAGTAAAGCTTCCAGCCGGCCCTGGGATATCTCGGCCTGATAAGGTGTATACGATGTATACCAAACCGGATTTTCCAATACATTTCGAACAACAACCGATGGGGTAAACGTATTGTAATACCCCATCCCTATATAGGTTTTTAAAATCTTGTTTTTAGAAGCAATACCCCGAATTCGCTGCAGGTATTCTTGCTCCGAGAGGGCGGGGGAAATATTTAACTCTCCATCCCTACAAATGCTATCAGGGACAGCCTGATTGACTAATTCATCAAGAGATGAAACACCAATTTTTTCAAGCATCAGTGCTACTTCTTTTTTATCAGGCCCAATATGGCGAGTTACAAATTGACTCATATTCAGATGTTTATATGTATTTTCAAAGATTTATTTTAATCAAAAGTATAATTATACTTCCTGACTGCCAAAATTCATCACTTAAAAGCTCTGAATAAACTAAAAATCCACCTCCCTATGTGCTGGACCTATGTCGCTTAGGACAATAAAAACGGGTTGGTGCGTTTTTCTTCTCCTATTGTAGTAACCGGTCCGTGTCCGGGATAAACATTAACATCTTCAGGCAAAACCAATAAGCGATTCCGGATGCCGTCTATCAAATCCTGTTGGTTTCCTCCAGGCAGGTCGGAACGACCAATACTTCCTTTAAAAAGAACATCCCCTGCCAATAAAAGCTTTTCCTCTTTCGAATAAAAAACAACGCCTCCGGGTGAATGTCCGGGAATATGCATTACTTCAAATGTTACACCATCTAGTTCAATCGTCTCGCCATCTTTAATATACCTTCCCGGGGAAGGCGGGTTTTGATTCAACTCCAAACCAAACTGGCGTGCCATTTCGGAAGTTTGAGAAATTAAAAATTCATCCTTGAAATGAGCTACCGGGGATAAATCCCATTGCTCATGAACAAAAGAAGTTCCGAAAACATGATCGAGGTGAAGATGTGTTTGCAGCAATAAAACAGGTTCCAGTTTGAGTTCTTCTATATTGGAAATTAATTTTTGTTCTTCCTCGGGGAAAAGCATGCCGGGATCAACAATTGCAGCTTTTCCATTATCGGTATAAACAAGGTAGGTGTTTACCTGAAAAGGATTAAAAACCAGATTCTTAACGTACAACATATTCTATCTATTAGATTTTACAAATTGTGATAATCGACTGCAAACATAACAACCGAAGAAACAAATCCCAGTTCCAACTATTTGGCTATCCCTTTAAGCATGGGCACAAAAGAAAACTCGCCAAAAGTTTCCTGTTCAAAGTCATCGTTAGACAAACGTTTAAACCGGGTCATTGTTTGCGAATGTTTGCCCAAAGGAACTACCAACAGTCCCCCGGTTTTAAGTTGCATCAGTAACGAAGAGGGTACCTCAGCGAGGGCAGCAGTGATAAGAATTTTATCAAAAGGAGCAAAAGCAGGTAACCCTTCATAACCATCACCAAGAAAAGTTCTTATTCTATTATATCCTATTGATGAAAGCAACCTTGTGGTCTTTTCATATAACCTTTTCTGGCGTTCCACAGTATAAACTTCAGCACCCATTTCATACAAAACAGCTGCCTGGTAACCTGAGCCGGTTCCTATTTCAAGAACCTGATCTCCGGAATTTACCTCCAAAAGACCCGATTGTACAGCGACTGTATATGGTTGAGAAATTGTCTGACCTTGCCCTATAGGAAAAGCCTGATCCTGGTAAGCCTGTTTAACAAATGAGCTATCCATAAATAAATGCCGGGGAACTTTACTGATGGCTTCAAGGACATTTTCATCGTTAATCCCCTTTCGCTCAAGCTCACTAACCAGCCTGTACCGCAGCCCTTTATGTCGATATGAGTCGTTTGATGTCATATAACAAAAATAGTAGTATCATCGGAACAATACAAAAGCTCTTAATTTTTTTCATTAAAGTCATCTTTTTTTAATAATTTTACGTCAAATTTTTAATACTTTACCTGAATTTACTATTTTAACGCTTAGAAAAACCGGCAACGAACAGAATATTTTCCGGGCTTTTAATATAAAAAGTGCATGATTTTTACAAAATCCAGAAAAAACACTAAGGACGCTCAAGTGGTAATGATCTTTTTTCAGACCCCCTCTGATGCAGCTTTGTCCAAAATCAGCCGTTATCTGGACGCCAATAACCATATCTGTCCGGGATATTTCGGGCAAATATTTAATCACAGTTCATTTGAACAATTAGGGTTTATACCTGATTTCCCTTCTTACATTACCAGCAATTCTGTTTGTGAAATTATGATTGTAGGTAATCCTACTCCCGGAGGTATAACTCACGAGATGCTATTGGCTCTTAAATTCTCCGGAGCAAAAATCAAGATGATCCCCTTGCATTTTGATCTTTTATCGGGGCTTGTAGAAATGGATCACAACGCCGATATTCCACACATAAAACTCTATCCAAACAAAAAAACCGCCCCGGATAAATTAGCCAAATTCATTCTTGACAAATTTATTGGCTTTATAGGTCTTGCAATTACTGCCATCCTTTTCCCTTTTATTGCACTTGCCATTAAAACCGGTTCTAAAGGCCCTGTAATTTACACCCAAAAACGTTTGGGGAAATATGGAAGACCTTTTAAACTCTATAAGTTCAGAACGATGTACCAGAGTGCCGAAATTAACGGACCTCAACTCTCTAACAACAATGACCACAGAATTACACGAGAAGGAAAAATTTTAAGATATTGGCATATCGACGAGCTATTGCAGTTCTGGAACATCCTTAAAGGCGATATGTCATTGGTAGGGCCGCGTCCTGAACGACCCTATTTTGCCAGATTTCTCGCTAAGCAAATTCCTTATTACAAAATAATATATCAGGAGAAACCCGGGCTTACATCTCTTGGAATGATCAATTACGGATACGCAAGTTCGGTGGAAGAAATGACCGACCGATTGTATTACGACATTGTATATCTTAACAATCCCTCATTTCTTTCTGATGTAAAAATTCTTGGACGAACTCTTTGGTACCTCATCAAAAAGACTTTTGTTAGGCCGTCAGAGGAACGAAAAAACATTACAGAAGCGCGACTGGATAACATTGAACCAGTTCAAGACCCACTGGTTCGCTGGTTATCTCTCAAAAGCAAGGCAACAAAATAAAAGATGCCCGGATTTCTGTATAGGGCTAATGGGCAACCATTATTAAACGTGAAAATGTGTCATTGCTTCCTCTGACCCGTATAATATAAGCACCGGGACTTAGATTGGAAGTACTGAATACTACTGAGTTATCAAAAAAGTTGTCTTGTTTTACCAACTTTCCCTGCATATTAAAAACACTAATTCTTCGGATTGTCCAGTCTGCCTCAACCGTTAATAAGTCCTTAACGGGATTGGGATAAATGGCAGGTTGAAGAATTTCCTTTTCCGACGTCTGGACCTTTATTTCAAAGACCCCACCCTGGTTTCCATCTTCATCCCCATCCAGAAATTTTTCATTTTCTGCATATGCTATACCTCCATCAATCTTGATGGTGTATTGATCATCAAAATTAAACAGGTCTGTGTTTAAAGAAATTACAGAATCCTCCTTCCAGGTAAGAGAATAATCTATTCCCGGTTCAACATCCAGGGATTTTTCTACCGATTGCCTGTTCATTTTTGTATTAAAAACAATTTCGACCAAACTACCTGGAACAAGACTGTCCAACGGGTCATCGGTTGAAACAAGTTCTATTAAAGGAAGTGTTTCTTTTACCAAATTTACATCGAGAAACGTAAGGTTTTCATGGGTGCGGCCATCAGGATTTGAAGCAATCTTTTGCATTATTTTTTGGGGTTCATACCCTTGGGCAGAAACTTCCACTTCTACTTCAGCATCAGGCATCAGGCCTTCTAACCAGTAAAAGCCGTTACTAAGTTTATCAGGATCAGATGTATATTTGTGAAATAAACCCTCATAAGTATCGGTGAAATATTTTTGATTTCCAACTGAAATCAAAGCTCCATTTATTGGATTTTGGGTATCCGAATCCACAACAATTCCGGTAAGAACGCCAATTTCGGGAGGTTTTATCCCCTGGAATTCCAGAAAAGAACGAAAAGCCGATAATGCTTCCAGTTTTTTCCATTCAGCATTCATATTAAGTTGCTGCTGCCGGGGGTTGGTGTGAAATCCACCTTCACTCAACAAGGAAGCCATATTCGTGGTCCGGTTCACATATAAATAGGGCCATTGGTTCTCGTGATGGTTGATTTCCGCTCCGAGGTAAAAGTTACGATCGGCCCAATTACCTCTGGACGAAATGCGCATGGCACCGGTAAGATCCTTTTTCAGAATTTCTCCAAACTCAGCTCCTCCGGAAGGTGTTTTTTCAACAGTCTCTCCATTTTTTCTCCAACCACCGTAAAGCATTAAAGTGCTGTTGTGCGATGATGCTCCGGCATCACTGTGAATTGAGTAATAAAAATCGGCTCCCAGTTCGTTGGCCAGGGTGGTGCGTCCTTCCAGCGAGATATAATCCTCATCGGTTTGGCGGGATAAATAAACATCGGATATATCCGTTTGATCTTGAAACATCTTCTCCATCTCAAGGGCGATTTTCAAAACTTTTTCGGCTTCCGAATAATTGTACAGCCCCATGTTTTCTTTTTGCGAATGGCCCGGGTCCAGAAAAATGGAAATCCCTTCCAGTCCTTCAATCTGGGCATGAAGCTTGCCAAACGAATTAAAAAGAAGAAGTAAAAAAAACAAATATGCCAAACGTGCCTTATTCATATATATCTATACTAACCTTATTTATTTAAAAAAAAACCCTTACCAATATCTTCGTTATTGTAATTTCAATAAGAAGACCGCTCCTTTATCAGGATCATCAAATAGAACACCTGAACCATCAGGTGAAACAGAAGGCTTAAGTGCAGTATATTTCTTATTATCCAGTAAAGGAAAGTATTCTCCGGTTTGGGTGTCCACCGCAAAAAGTTTTCCGGAAGTAATATTATACCCATTGTCGGCCACACGCGTAACTACAACATAACGATTATCAGGCATCCAGGAAGCATGTTCTCCGTAGCCTATTTGTTTTAAACGTGTTCCATCGGCATTTGCTACATGTAATCCCAGACCATTTACCTCAAAAACAATTTTGCTGCCATCGGGAGAGGGCTGAATATTGAATACATATCGCCCCTTAAATTCCGGAAAAGTAACTTCAGCAACATCTCCTGCTGCACTCACCAGTGCCCCACCGAAGTTTATGGTTTTTTCTTTGCCACTCTCCCTGCTTTTCAGGTAAGATTTGCCGCTGTCCTTCTCTTTGACCTCCCCGTTTATTTTC
The DNA here is from genome assembly GCA_964607865.1 of uncultured bacterium. Classification (GTDB taxonomy): domain Bacteria; phylum Vulcanimicrobiota; class JAJTBE01; order JAJTBE01; family CAZSLZ01; genus CAZSLZ01. The sequence goes on along the minus strand of CAZSLZ010000161.1, from coordinate 235 downwards.
ATGCTCACTTTGCTGCCACCCTTTGTCCAAACAGGAAGTCCTTTCATTGACCGGGTTTTTTGAAGTAAGACCTTCTCACCCCCCGTTTTTACATTGTACAATTTCACCTGGTGAAATCGTTTATTATCATCTATTACTACGGGGCGAGCAAGGATCGTGCTCCCGTCGGCCGACCATTTATAGCCAAACCCGGCATTCTTATCAGAGGTTAACTGCCTGATATTTTTACCCGTTT
>CAZSLZ010000160.1:0-5910 GCA_964607865.1 uncultured bacterium | reverse complement strand
GGTTGTGGCAATGGTAGGGGATGGGATAAACGATGCCCCCGCTCTGGCCCAGGCCGATGTCGGTATAGCCATAGGCACGGGAACTGATGTAGCGGTGGAAGCTTCAGACATTACCCTGATAAACGACGACCCCATGAAAGTTGTGGAGGCTATTGGTTTGAGCAAGAATACGGTTAGAATAATTTATCAGAATTTCTTCTGGGCGTTTATTTATAATATACTGGGAATTCCCATCGCAGCAGGGGTTTTATATCCTTTTTATAAAATTCTGCTTTCGCCGGTTATCGCCGCTGGCGCAATGGCACTGTCTTCTGTGTCGGTGGTTTCCAATTCATTGAGGCTGAAAAAAACAAAAATTCAATAAAAATTATTGCATTGATTTTTATATTCCTTATATAAGTAGGTTATAAAGAATACATAATTCTGGGTTTCGCTGTAAGGGGGAATGCCGCCATACCGGCTTACAGCGCCGGGGCCTGCGTTGTAAGATGCCAGGGCTCTCTGGGTGGCATCGGAATAATAGTTCCACCGGCTCAATTGCCTGCTGAAATATTTGGCTGCCCCGCCCACATTTTGAACCGGATCGTGAGGGTCCACCCCCAAACCTGAAGCTGTGGTAGGCATAAGTTGTCCCAGGCCAATGGCGCCTGATGATGAAACCGCGTCCATATCAAAAGCTGATTCAATATTTAAAAGGGCGGTTAACAGAAGTGGATCCCCTGAAAACTTATGGCTGTAAAATACTATTGCTTTGCTTATCTGCTGGATTGTATCCCAGTTATAATGGGGGTTATGCATATATATGCGGTGAAGAATAAAAGGGTAATAAACATTGGTGATTTTAACCGGGCCGTAACTGGTGTTCATGGTAAATTTATTGGAGATATTATACTTTTTTTGAAATTCATTTAAATTCTCGTCGGAAGGGGCTATCAGGACCACTGATTTTGCCTTGAGATAAAGCAACTTATTGTCTTTAAGTATGATGTTGCCCTTTACCCCTGTTCTGTAACCAGTACGTTCAAAATCGAGATTGCGAATAGTTTTTTTTGCATAAACCCAGAAAGGCTGGCCTTCATCTGGTTTAATATAAATCCAGTAATTATCAGGGTAATCGAGAAAATTTCTAACTCTGCCTGTCCAGAAAACAGTCTTTTGTGAAAAGTTCTTCAGTTTTTCAATAGAAACCGTGTCTTTGCCGGAAGCCCTTTCAATGCGGTTTTCTACTATTTCTACCCTTTGGGGGGTAATGGTATGAGCAATTTTTCTACTGAAATACTTTTCTCTGGAGCCATCATAGGTTCCCGCTTTAACAGAATAGGAAAAAGTGGAAATAATAAAAATAACAAGAATAGTGGTAATTGTCTGTTTTAACTTCTCCCGCATATTACACTCACATTAATTTTAATAAATGTATAATGTCCCGCTGTTGATAAAAATCCTTTATCCCACCTGTTCAAATTCCAGATCGATTTTGTTCAGGCATACTTTGTGGGGGAATAAACGGGTAAGGAAGATGTCTCCGCAGGTACGGGTTGCGATTCCCCGGTAGAGTTTCAGGCCCAGGCCGGTAGTATTGTTATTGCCCTCTCTAATCAGGTTCACCACGGATATGTATTTGGGTGTAACATTCAGGGCAAACCTTCCGTCGGAGTGCTGCAGTGTGTTCTGCAATACTTCCAGTAAAGCGGATCGCAGAGTAAAGGGGTCATCCACTAAGTACTGGGTCGATAAATTATCTGCCATTTCCTGCAGTTCCAAATGGTTTTGAATTTTTACGCTCATAAACATATAAATCAACTTCTTCACTTTCATTTTTATTATAATTTATACTTATACTTTTTTATTCTCATGTTTGTCTGATTTTTCTTTATAAAAAGAGATGATTTCAAATCCTACTAAAGTCTAATTGTAATAGTTGGAAAGTGTAAACCTTCCTTGAAAATGAAATTTATTAACAAAAATTTAATATAATACTACCTTTACATTCTTACGTTTTGCGTTATACTGATAGTAACAATATGAGAAAAAACAGGAGTGATATTTATGATAGGTATAGGAATGTATCCCGGCTATGGAATGGGAATGGGCATGATGAGCCCAATGTTGGGAATGGGTATGATGAGCCCCTTTATGGGCTATGGAAACGTTGCCGGCGGAATGCTGGGCGCTTCCATGGGCGGAATGATGGGCGCCGGCGTAGGTATGGGCCTCGGCGGTATGCTGGGCAGCGCTTTTGGGCCGGCAGGCTGGGGCGTAGGCTCGGTCCTCGGCGGATTGGGCGGAGGATTATTGGGAGCCAGAGCCGGTTTCGGAATGGGTTTCTCATCTCCAATGTTCTTCTAACAATATCTTGATTTAATAAATCCTTGAGTTTTATATAACAGACGGCGCGTAATTTACGCGCTTTTTTTTCAGTATGCCTGCATTTTTCTGTTCAATTCCACATATTCAACTTTGGGGCTCATGGAAATCATCTTCTCATAAGCAGGGGCGGTTCGGCCTTCCGGCACTTTTAACCGGTAAACCTGAATACCGTCTATGTATTCCAATACCTTTGTTCCGAATACCGTATTAATATCCTTAATTGTGGTTTTTGCATTTCCATCCTTCAGTTTCAGCAATACTTCGCCCTTTACATAATCATTGTCGGGCTTGGTAGTGGGCGGTTCGGTTCCGGGAATTACCACCTCGGTACTCACCGGCGGGCATTGGGCCAGTATTGTCTCGTCGTTAGGCTTTACTTTCTGATCGTTGACCATAGATATTGCGGGTATATTATTGAATAAAAAATCATATTGGGCTTCAATTTTGGGGGTGTCCAACACAGTGACCTTATAACGGTCAGGTTCACCTTCAAGTGAACAGGTGCAGGTGTCCAGAACCGCTTCCATGGATTCTGCAAAATCTTCTGGCGCATCTTCCTTTAAAGTTATATAATAAATCATGGTTTCATCGGCCAGTACATCTGACAATGAAAAAAGTACAATGCAAAATACCAGTAATAACAGAATTGACAGTTTATTCTTCATGATTTTCCTCCTCATTGTTTATTATCCAATATAGCTCCTCGTCAGGCTTCACTCCTGAAACCGGCCATTTTTCATAACCTTCACTTTTTTTTAATACCTGGTTGACCAGGGGCAGTTTTTTCTTTCCCGAGATTAAAAACAGCACAACTTGGCTGTTATTTATTACCGGATAGGTCAGGGTTATGCGCCTGCTTGCCGGAGATGTTTCGGGGGCTGTGGAAACAGCAACCCAGCTTCTATCTTCTTCCAGAACATTACTGCCGGGAAAGAGAGAAGCTGTATGGCCGTCGGCTCCCATTCCCAGAATTATCAGATCAAATTTTGGAAAACAAGAAGCTTTATCATCTTTTACTAACAAATTATTGGTTTCGAAGAATTCCCCTATGGTTTTTTTATATTCTCTTGCAGCCTCAGCTGGGTTATTTTTTTCTCCTTTAATTCTGAAAATATGATTTTCGGGAATAGGGACTGCAGACAACATATTTTCGTATGCCGATTTATAATTGCTCTGTTTGTCGCCGGGAGGAACCATCCGCTCGTCACCCCAGAAAACATAAGTCTTATGCCAGGGAAATATGTCCAGATAATTTTCAGCAAGAATCTGATATGTGCGAAGAGGTGTATTTCCACCGGCAAGCACCAGTGTAAAAAACCCTTTCGATTTTACAGCTTTCCGGGCTTTTTCCACAATAACTCCGGCGCCCTGGCGGCTCATTTCTTCCCAATTCGGATATCTTTTTATAACAGTTTTCATTGGTTCTCCTCAATTATGGGCATCAGAATAAGCCTAACCGGGTAATTCGAGGCGTCCTCGGGCATGGTTTCAAGGTTTATTTTTCTTTCTGATTCGGCAGGCAAGGTTATTTCGGTTAATTGAACCACTTCATATGCGCGGGTGGTTCCCACGCTGACCATATGGCCGTCAATCGAGAATGAGCCGGTGGCTATGCCGCCCCGGGGTTGAAAGAAAATACCCACTTTCTTTTCTTCCTTGAATGGGTTGCACAAAGTAAAATCATAGTCGTAAATTATACCGTAATTACCCCGGATATCCCTGCCCTTGAAAATGTCCTTCAAACGGGTATCGCCAATGGTATAGAATGTTGAATCCTCACATAAAGAATAGGCAGCTTCGATGTTAATTGCGGTCAACGGATAAGCGCCCCGGGCATGTCGGTCTTTAACATCGCTCTGAATGGGATATGGTATTTCCTCGTCGGGTGTCTGAGATGCATAGACCACCAGTTGCAGCGGTGAGCCTTCAATAAGGAAAAAATTCTGGGTGGCGCTGATAACCTTGCCGGGTTCCAGGCTGGTCTGATATATAGGAAAAACACTCCGGGCTGGGATTTCCTCAATTCTACCAAGTTCTTTTTCCAGCCGGTGCATAAATTTCAGGTTATTCATATGCCCTGCCATCATCCAGTTTTCCGATGGCCCCCCCACAGCTTCCACAACCCGGACCCGGGCAGGCCTGTTGCTTCGGTTTACCAGATAAACACCGAAATAATGGGTGGGGGAGTTTTCTTCGCCCAGATGGTATGAACGTAACCTGATAGGTTTATTGTTTATCAAGCCGGCTTCAAATAAAACACCGGGCTTTTTTACCTTTTCGGGATGATTGGAAAAAGCAAGAAATTTTGGTGTTATTGCCGGGATAACCAGGTTTTCAATTTTTATTTGTTTCGTGGAAACTTTTTCTGCATTTTCACTTTTCTGCAGTGGTATTTCCAGTGTGGCGGTTTTCCCCCGGCTGATATAATCAAACTTCATTCTGTCCAATACTTCAGGGTTATAACCCGCTCTTTGAAGGTGCAGTTTTAAAACCCGCTTTACGTGAGCCGGCGTGGCCGGGTCACCGGTTATTTGAATTGTTTTCGGCAGAGTAAACATATTGACATTTTTAACCTGGGCAAAAGAGTTGTTAATCAACAGCGCAGAAAATATTAAAATAAGAACCGTAATTTTTTTCATACCTACCTCAAAATATTTTTTACTGTAAATAATTCTGAATAATTGGAATTTAACCTTGTTTGAAGTTATTGAAAAACAGAAGCAAGGGAAAATGTGGAATATACAGAATAAAGCTGGGTTTTAAGCAACCAGATAATAAGGAAGTAGCAAATGGAATATTTTAAATTTGAAGTAGTAAGAAAATGTAAAACCAGCTGGGGCCGGGCCGGGGTTTTAACCACACCGAGAGGGGAAATACCCACGCCGGTATTTATGCCAGTGGGCACCCAGGCCACGGTGAAGACCATGGACAACGGCGATCTGGAAAGGCTTGATGCCAGGATAATTCTGGGCAATACCTATCACTTAAATATCAGGCCAGGTATGGAAATTATCGGTGAAGCTGGAGGCCTTCACAAGTTTATGAACTGGAACCGCCCCATGCTTACCGATTCCGGCGGTTTTCAGGTTTTCAGCCTGGCAAAACTCCGAAAGCTGGATAAAGATGGCGTTACTTTTCAATCTCATTTTGACGGCAAGAAAATTCGTTTTACTCCTGAAAAAGTAGTGGAAATCCAGAATATTCTGGGGAGCGATATAATGATGCCTCTGGATGAGTGCCTGCCCTATCCCTGTGAATATGACCAGGCCAGAGAATCGTTGAAGATTACCCACGACTGGGCCTGCAGAAGCCTGGAGCATCATGGGAACCCTCGGCAATGGTTGTTTGGAATTATCCAGGGGGGAATGTTTAAGGATTTAAGGCGGGAAAGCGCCAGGTTTATGGTAAACCAGGGTTTTAAGGGGTTTTCAATTGGCGGTGTTTCTGTAGGTGAGCCCAAGCCCCAGATGTATGAAATAATTGAAACCGTAACTCCGGAAATTCCTGCTGAAGCACCCCGTTATGCCATGGGGGTGGGGCACC
>CAZSLZ010000159.1:0-6167 GCA_964607865.1 uncultured bacterium | reverse complement strand
AGCTAAAGTTGCTGAAGTCAGCACCACCGACTTCATATTCTTGAATAACTCCTTGTATAAAATTTCCGAAACTGAAAGAGGGTATGATTTAAAATGGACAAATGCCGGCTTCGATAACCGATTGTACTCCAGAGAATATATCTTATCTTCATCAGATAAATTCCATGTATTAACCAGAGAATTTCTATAATTTTCCAGCTGGCAGATGACCCCCGAGATTTCCGCTGACAACTCCTCATCCTCCCGGCGTATTTCCTCTTCCAGAACACTCAGGTGTTTTCGATAACCGTTCAATTCCCTTAAAAGGCTCTGATAAGGCCGGGACAAATCATAATCTGCATTCCAGAAATCCGGTGTAAGCCTGATTTTATCCTTTTCCCTTTCCAGATGAGGATGCCTGGATACCTCATAGAAAAAATCCACCGCTGTCAACTTCAATTGATTCAATTGAGGAATACAATAACTGTCAATGATATTTCTTATTGTATCCTGTATTGATGGAGCAAACTTCAAAGCTCTAATCCGGGGTAATAACCCCGATTCTTCCAACCTGCCCCGGCTTCTCAACAGGGTATCCATCATGGAATACAATTCTGCAGATGAAGCTGACTCACCCAGGAAATCTGAAGCTACCTCCTCAATGTGATGGGCCTCGTCCAGAATCAACCTCTTGAATTCAGGCAAAATCCCCACAGGTTTGTCCGAAGGGGAATTGCGGATTGAAGCCAGGTGAGAGAATAATAAAGCATGGTTAGTAATTAAAATATTGGCCTTTTTTTGCTTCCTTCTGTTGTTAAAAAAGAAACATTTGGAATACCAGGGGCATTTCCGGTTGCTGCAAACCGAATACTCAGCTTTGATCTGATCCCAGACTCTGGAGATTACCTCAAATTCAATATCAGATCTGTCTCCCGTTGTGGTTTTCTTTGCCCAATTCTCCAGTTTTTTAAAATTTACCATTTCTTCATAATCAAATTCGGCCTGGGCACTTTGAATCTTTCTGAGCCTTCTAAGACATAAATAATTGCCCCAACCCTTCACCATAACCGCAGAGAATTCTTCTTTCAGGGAATTCTGCATAAAGGGAATATCCTTGTTTAATATTTGTTCCTGCAGGTTTATGGTTTTTGTGGAAATGACTACCGGTTCTCCCAACGCCCTGCTTATATAAACCGCAGGAATCAGATAGGCAAAAGTCTTGCCGATACCAGTACCAGCTTCTATCGCTGTAATGCCGTCTTCAACAAAGGTTTCAAAAACCGCCTCCACCATCCGGTTTTGTCCCGGCCGCAGCTCAAAGCCGGGCAGGGTTTTTGATAACTCCCCTGCCTCGTCAAAAATACCGGAAATAATTCCCCATAATTCTTTGAAGTTTTGCGGCATGTAATCTCCTAACGCTCAAATTCCAGAATACGGTTAGGAAGATTGGCAGCAGATACCTGCACCAGCGCCCGGGTAGATTTAAGAGAAAAAGTAGTGTCTGCTATCCCATCAGCCCGGGTTATGCTTTTATCACAACTGAAACTTCCCTCGCCCCTCAAAATATTGAATTCCACGGTTTTGCCCTTTATGGGGTTTTTAAACTCATCACGCACGAGAGATTCCAGAAGAAACTTTTTTCCGTAATATACAATTTTATCATCTTCCCGGGGCGCCTTTGGATAGTCGATATTTTCCAATACTTTTGCATTAACCAGCACCTCATTGGGCTTTCCATATTGCAGTTTTACCGACAGAAAAGTAATTATGGGCCCGCATTCCACCTTTATTGAATAATTCCCCGGTGCCCTCAAAGATTTAACCTGAATATCAACCAGCCCATTTTTGGTATAATATGTCTTTGATGGAAACATGCCCACGCCTGAAGCAAAAGTAACCGCAGTGCCATCGGGTACGGGCTGTTTCTGCGCGTCGGTAACCAGAATTCTCAACATTTTTTCCGTAACTCCATCAGCAGGCATAACCAGCTGGGGGGGATCTATTCCCATATACCGGGGTGAAATAATGGGGGTTTTATCGTAAACCAACAGGCCGTTTGCCACTGGCCTCTGATAATTTCCCTGCAGGGGGGGCTTGCTTACCAGATATCCCAGGATAGACATAGCTGTGGATCCCCCGCCGTCCAGGTTCATGGCATCAACAATATCCCTGGATTTCATATATTCTGCCAGGTCTGGCAGTTTCATCCCGTCTTTGGCATTGCTTCGAAAGCCCGAAGCAGTTATCATGACCAGGTTTCCGTCCTTGCTCACTCCTACCGCTGTACGTCCAGCCCTGCGGGTAATATCATTACCACCCTTACTGAAACCTTCTTCCTTATCGGTGATATGAATTTTACCTTCGGCAATCAGCCGGGGGCCGGCCCCCAGGGCCAAAACCATATTTTCCCAGGGTGAGCCCCATAATGGTTTTAATTTACCGTTTCTATCCTCAACCCGGTTAAAATGAATATTCTTGTCGAAATCAAAACCTATGGCAGTTCGGGGTGGCCTGCGTTTTACCGAGCTGGCGGCAATTTTGCCGTTTTTTACAACCAGTCCCAAGCTGGCGCCTTTCTGGCTGAAATAACCTCCGTTTACCCCAGCTATGGCGTTGGTTCTTTTTACCATATCGCTTACCTTTTCCCGGTTATCCTTTCCCCGGGCAAATTCCACTTCTACCACCACATCAGGGCTTTTCTGGTTAACAAACAATTCGTTGATAAGAGTAAATTTGCCATCAGAAGCCCTTTCGGTTTGCATCCACAAAATATTGTTGGTTATATAAAACTGTATGTACTTGTTGTAGTCACGGACAATATCAATAACAATGCGGTTCGGGTTTTCCAGGGTAAAGAAATGCACGTTATCGATGGGCACCCCGTAAGCCAGGGGTATGGTAATTTTTACCTGGCTGAAATTGGGCTGGTTAACATGAATCTTTTCCAGCATTTTGTCCGGTGTTAAATTGGGCATCTTGAAATCTTCTGCCAGCTGGGCGTCAAAAATTTCCAGATATATCACCGAAGAATCCTTTATGGAACGAACCTGATACTGACAAGGTTTGGAAACATCAACCACCAGCCGGATGCCTTCCTTGTTGATACCAAGCCTTAAATCCCTGACCTTTACAAAATCCTGGGAAGCCTCTATTCCGGTTTTCATTAAAAAAATTAAGAATATTGCAAAAATAAAATATTTCTTAATCAACAGGATATTTTTTCTCATCAGTTTTAACACCTACTATTTGTTATAATCTACAAATATGATATGAACGGAGAATTTCCCTGCCCATCATGACAGGTTATTCTTTGTCCCCCTGTGAAGGGCCGGCCGAAAAACATTTCACCCGGTGGTTTTCATTAATCTGGTAATCTTCAGGCTCTTTTTTATTGCAAAGGCCTGGAATCATTTCCGGACAACGGGGATGGAGCTTGCAACCAGTAACAATTACTCCCGTGCCGGGAGGTTGGCCGGGCAAAGAAGTCAATTTTTCCTTCTTTGTCTTAATCGAAGGGATAGCTTTGATTAAAGCCCGGGTATAAGGATGAAGCGGATTGGAAAATATCTCCCTTACCGGCGCCTCCTCAACAATCCAGCCCGCATACATTACCGCCACTTTCTGGGCTATTTCCGATATGACTCCCAGATTATGGGAAATAAAAATTAACGATGTTTTGAAATCCGACTGTAATTTTCTCATCAACTCAAGAATCTGGGCCTGAATTGAAACATCCAGGGCAGTGGTGGGCTCATCGGCAATAAGAAGTCTGGGGTCCATTGAAAGGGCGCTGGCTATCATTATTCTCTGCCTCTGCCCGCCGGAAAACTGATGGGGATATTGGCTCATCCGCTTTTCCGCCGGAGTAATACCTACTTTTTCCAGCATTTCCCGAGCTTTTTTTCCTGCATCATCTCTGGAAACTCCTTCATGAATCCTGATGGGCTGGGTTAACAGGTCTTCCACAGAAAACACCGGGTTTAAGGATGTCATGGGATCCTGAAAAATCATTGCTATTCCTGGCCCCCGTAACTCACGCATTTGCTCCGGGTTCAACTTTAAAATATCCCTGCCCTCAAAAAAAATTTCACCGTTTTTTACTGAAATACCTGACGGCAAAAGCTGCATCAGCGCCAGGGAAAGCATTGTTTTTCCACAGCCCGATTCACCCACCAGGCCCAATACCTGGTTTTCTTCCAATTCCAAATTAACCTTCTCTACCACCTTGAAAAATGTTTCTTCAGTTTTAATATGAATGGAAAGATCTTTTATTTTTAACAACTGGCTCATTTAAACCTCGCATTTTATCCGCCGTCTTTTCTGCTTCTGCATTAAATAAGAGTTTCCTATTATTGCAATTCTAAAAAGTTCTCACTTTTTATAATTTTCTGGCACTGAAATATAAACATTAAGGAAAGTGATGAACTCTACAGCTAAGACAGCCATCATGAAATGTTTTTTGTGAAGAGATTTTCTATATTCTATTACTGAAATGAAACTGCCAAATTAAAAAAAGGCTCTTTTTCGAGCCTTTTTTTATCTACCTTCGACAAAATTTTCCCAGAAATCTGCCTCGTTGACAGGTACCTGGGGTTCATTTCCTTCAGGTGAAGATTCCGTCCGGGGTTTGGCAGGTTTACCTTCGTCTTTTTCTTCAAAGGGATCTTCCACATAAAGCATCTGGTTACCCTTGGAGATGACCAGATCCACCCTGCGGTTGCGGGACCGGTTTTCCTCGGTATCGTTGGGAAACATGGGGCGATATTCTCCATATCCTATCACTGAAACCCGATCCGGGTTGATATTCTTCTTAACAATAAGGTATTGCCCCACATTAATAGCCCGCATGGCTGACAATTCCCAGTTGGAATGAAACCTCTCGGTATAAATGGGCAAATCGCAGGTGTTGCCCTCAATTCTTATGGGATTGGCATATTTTTTCAAGACCGGGGTAATAACATTGAGAATTTCCACTGAATCGTCCTTGAGGTCAGCTTCACCCAGGTTGAAAAGTAATTTGTCGGTTAAAAGGCCCACAATCAGGCCCCGATCCTCCACTTTCATCATCACCTTGCTGAGCATATCATTCTTTTTCAGAACTTCTTTTAATTCTTTATTCAATTCTTTCAGGTCTGCCATTTTTTTGCCGTTGAGGGTGCTCAAACCCGGAGATGGCCCCAGCGATGGTTTCTCAGCAATTGACTGCTTTATTTTCGAATCGATTTTAACAGTGGGATCTCCCTCGGCGTTATCGGTGGCTTCTTTTTTCTGTTCAACCTTGGTTTGAAGGCCACCTACAGATAAGGACATGGACAGGGCTTCCGCCAACTGGCGGAACTGGTCCTCATTAATTTTTGACATTCCGTAAAGTACAGCAAAAAGGCAAAACATCAATGACATCATATCAGAAAAAGATGTCATCCACTCATCGCCGCCGCCCTTATCTTTCTTGGGCTCGTTATTAAGTTGCCTCTGCCTGGACTTCCCCTGCGCCATAGGATTCTGCCTCTTCTCCTTCTTTCTCGCCTTCGCCCTCGGGAGCAGGTTCCTCTACATCGGGGCAGAAAGCTTTCAATTTTTCTTCAACCATAAAGGGATTGTCGCCTTCATGAATGGATTGTATTCCGGTCAGGGTCATTTCATAAAATTTTCGTTTTTCCTGGTTGTTGGTATCAATTTTGGTTGCAATGGGGGCAAAAATCATATTGGCTGCAATAATACCATATAAGGTTGTTAAAAATGCCTGGGCAATACCCGACCCCAGTTTTTCAGGTTCGGAAAGGTTGGCCAGCACCTGAACCAGGCCCAGCACTGTACCCAACATACCAAATGCCGGAGCCACCGAAGCCATTTTGGAGAAAATCTTTTCTCCCAGTTCATCTTTCTGCTGTTTCATCTGAATTTTTGTTCCCATTACCTGGAAGAGAATATCGGAATCAGCGCCATCCACAATCAATTGAAGGCCGGTTTTCACCAGATCGTCTTCCTGGCGCTCGATACTGTTCTGTAAAGACAAGACACCTTCACGGCGAGCCTCGTTGGCAAGTTGAATGAACAGTGCCACCGAACCATACCAGTCGATTTTCCTGGGCTTGAAGGTTTCCTTCAAAATATTAACGACTGACAGGCCCTGTTTAATAGTGATACCAGCCAGGGTGACCCCCAGGGTCCCCCCGGCTACTATTATG
>CAZSLZ010000158.1:0-6173 GCA_964607865.1 uncultured bacterium | reverse complement strand
GCTGCAGGATGATACAGACTGCAGAAGAAGAGCCCTTTCTTTTTGAAAAAACGTCCGTGATAGCGAGAAATGCCCATATCGGGCCTTACAAGTTTTCTACCAGCAGCGTTACCCAGGGTGCAGATAACTTTGGGTTTTATTATTTTGGTCTGTTTTCTTAAATATGGGATACAGGCTTCCACTTCCTCGGGACGGGGATCTCTGTTATTGGGAGGCCGGCATTTAACCACATTTGTAATGTAAATATCCTCCCTTTTCAGGTTAATAGAATCCAATAACTCATCCAGAAGTTTCCCCGCAGCGCCCACAAAGGGAATACCCTGCAGATCTTCCTGTTTACCCGGGCCTTCTCCAACAAACATAAAATCAGCACATCGGTTGCCGTCGCCAGGCACAGCATTGGTTCTGTTTTCTGATAACCGGCAGAGGGTACACTTTCTGATTTCTTCCTCCATATCATCAAACATCTTAATTTCTTCTTCAGTCAAACAACTTTTTTTCATTCATTTCACCTTTTTTTCGAATTTATCTATCAGAAAAATTGCCAGATGGTCATATAAAATCCCCAGAATCATGCCGGCCACAACATCGGAGGGCCAGTGATGCCCGGTGTAGATTCGGGAAAAACTTATCATAAATACAAAGAAAATTGCCAGAGGAATAAATTTCTTATCAAACAGGACCAGCATATAACAATATATCATTGAAAAAGTTGCATGTCCCGAGGGAAAGGAGCTGTTGGTTACTTCTTTGCCCAGGAGGGTAATATTATCTATGGCCAAGAAAGGCCGGGGACGATAGAAAATATTTCTTAAAACCAACTCGCTGATAAACATATATAATGCCATAGCTACAATGGTCCGGCGAATCAACAACAATACCCTTTGTTTATCGTCACTTTTACAGTATATTATTCCATATATAAATATAGCCAGGGGTATTAGATAGTATTCCTGGCCGAAAAACACAAAAATTCTATCAAGAAAGCCTATTCGGTTTTGAATTATGAGTTGTACAATACTTGTCTCCATAGATTTCAGATATAATAAAAAACCGGGATAATATCTTTACATCCCGGTTCATCACTTTTCTTACATAAGCCCGGCTTTTTGCATATCTTCCTTCAATACTTCAATCTGTTCAACTGTGGCTGGAATCAAAGGAGGCCTTACCCCGCCCACATCAAAACCTTTAATTCCCAGGGCAGCTTTTACCAGTATCGGGTTTGCTGTTTTAAACAAACCTTTATATATCGGCATCAAAGTATGATGAATTCTTAATGCTTCAGAAATATCACCCTTGAAAAACAATCTAATCATTTTTTTCATCTGGGGGCCGGCAATGTGGGAAGCTACGCTTATAACCCCTACTGCACCGACAGAAATCATGGGTAATGTCAGGGAGTCATCCCCGCAATAAATAGAAAAGATCTTTTCGTCCAGATCAATATTATTCTCGTTCTCATCACCGACGATATCATCCAGGTATTTTGCAAAAGCTCGTGTTGCCTGGGTCTTTGCAACCATCTGGCTGCATTGATCCACACTGCCGGCAGCTTCCTTGTTTGCCACAATATTGGGAATCTCCGAAAGCCTGGCCATGGTTTCAGGAGTGATATTAACGCCAGACCGGCCGGGAATATTATACACTATAACCGGCAGCTTTGTAGCCCCAGCAACGGTTTTGTAATGCTGGTAAATGCCTTCCTGAGGAGGTTTGTTGTAGTAGGGGCACACAACCAAAGCTGCATCCACACCCAGTTCTTCTGCTTCCTTTGTGAGTTTAACCGTGTCCCTGGTATTATTGTAACCAGTTCCTGCAATTACGCTGGCAGCACCGCCAATGGCATCTTTTACAACCTGAAACAGTTTTAGTTTCTCATCATGGGTTAATGTGGGTGATTCTCCGGTGGTCCCCACCACCAGTATTCCGTCAGAGCCATTTTCAATAAGCATTTCTGCCAATCTCGCAGCTTTTTTATAATCAACATTCAGGTTTTTATCCAGAGGGGTTACCATTGCAGTAATCAATTGTCCCAACTTTTTCATAAATCTTCCTCCTGTTTTATTTTATGTACTTAAAATTATAAATTTAATAATAATACAGAAATCCCTTCATTGAAGACAAATGTTAATCTTCAGAAGAAGAGGGGGAATCAAACTCTTCAGGGTTGTCAATATGGGAAGCTGAATCGTCATTTTCTATAATATCTTCCTGAACTTTCTGAGGGTTTTCATATCCTGTTTGCCTGTTGGGTTCACTCTGGCCCTGCTTTTTAAGAAAAAGCATTCCTCCCAGCCCACCGGCGATAATTCCTATTAAACCAAAACCCACAAACAGTGCCCAGAACATAAAAGAGTAACCCATCTCTGACGCGGCCAGAGGGTTAAACTGAGAATTTCTGACGATGGTGGTAACCAGATGAGCCAGCAGATAACTTATTATTAACGCAACTGTTGCCCCGCTCAGAGTAGCCATGGAGTATTTGACCACCAGTTTATGGGGCTTCTCCAGCCCTCTTTTTAATAGTAAAACCACACCAATCAGAATGACGATGATTACTATATGAGAAAAATTGTAAGCTTCCAGTGTCATTAATACTCCCTTAAATTGAACTTATCTGCCAGGGCAGCAACCGCATTTTTAAGATCTTTACCCTTTACCAGGCATGAGATTGTAACATGGGAATCGGTGGCTTGCAGCATGTTAACACCGGCGCTTGCCAGGGCTTCCTGAATTGAAGCCATGACACCGGGAGTGCCCTTCATACCGATACCCACGCAGGAAACCTTGGCGCAGTCGTGGTTGATGGAAACCGGTAAATCCAATTCCCTGCATATTGCCACCACCTGCATCACCTCATGTTCGTTTACAATAAAATAAAGCTTTTCTCTTATAACATTAATAAAGTCAATACTTATCCCTGCATTCCAGAATGCCCGAAGTAATTCCAGCCTCATTAATGATCGGTCCTGAGTATCAATAAGATCCACAGCTATCTGAGCCATACTGTCAACATGAACAATTGTGGTAACTACTCTTCCCGTTTCAAAGCCTTCTTCAACTGTGTCATTGCTTATCCGTGTGCCTGGGTTATCGGTAAGGGTGGATTTAACCCACAGGGGAATGCTGTGCTGATGCGCCGGGCCAATGCATCTTTTATGAAGAACCTTGGCTCCCTGCCCTGACATTTCACCAGCTTCTATATAATTTAACTCTGGAATCTGCCTGGGAGAATCCAGAATTCTGGGATCAGCAGACAAAACCCCATCCACATCGGTATAAATTTCAATAGCTTTTGCCTTCAAAGCTACTCCCAGGGCTGTGGCGCTGGTATCGGATCCCCCCCTGCCCAGGGTTGTAATTTCGCCGTCCTCGGAAAGCCCCTGAAAACCCGTTACTATGGGTGTTTTTCCCTGTTCAAGGTTGTGCAGAATAAAATCAGGTTGGATTTTTCTAATTCGCGCATCGCAAAAATTGTTATCGGTAATTATTCCCGCCTGCCAACCTGTAAGGGCAATGGCATCATGGCCCCGGTCCCTCAAACTCTGAGCCATAACCACACATGAAATAGTTTCCCCGCAGGATGTAAGCAGGTCAAGATCCCGTGGGCAAATCTGATGCTTTTCTGAAAATTTTACCAGCCCGATAAGAGTGTCGGTGGCATAAGGGTGGGGCGCCCTGCCCATGGCAGAAAGCACCACCACCACATGGTTTCCCTCTTGTTTTGCTCTTAATATCTTTTCAATGACTTTTTCCCGTTTTTCTTCATCCGCTACCGATGAACCGCCGAATTTCTGCACAATTATATTCATTTTATACTCCGTTAAATAAGGTTCATTTCAATCATTTTTTCTGCAATCTGAACCGCATTCAAAGCTGCCCCTTTTCTGAGATTATCGGCAGCGATAAAAACCTCCAGGCCATTTTCGCAGGAAAGATCTTTCCTTATTCTGCCTATGTAAACATCATCATTACCTGCGCACATCAGGGCATGGGGGTAAAGATTTCTGCCAGGCTCATCAACCAGGGTAACACCCGGCGCATTCCTCATCAGTTCTCTAACTTCTTCTACGGTAACAGTTTTTTTTGTTTCAATATTTATCGACTCACAATGTCCAATTTCGGTACAAACTCTTACAGTGGTCGCTGAAATCCTTATAGATTCATCTCCCAGTATTTTGCGGGTTTCAAAAATCATTTTATGTTCTTCAGAAGTATATCCGTCATCTTCAAAAGAACCGATGTGGGGCAACAAATTGAAAGCAATCTGATGGGGATAAACCAGAGCTTTGATTTCATCATATTTTTCACCGAGATACAGCAAAGCCTGCTCTTTCATTTCTTCAAGGGCAGCTTTGCCTGTTCCAGCTACAGCCTGATAGGTGGAAACAATTACCCGCTCCAGGCCCGCTTTATCGTAAACAGGCTTCAATACAACTACCATCTGAATTGTGGAACAGTTGGGGTTGGCAATTATGCCATTGTGTTTTTTTAAATCTTCAGGGTTCACCTCGGGAACCACCAAGGGGACATCGGGATCCATACGAAATGTTTTTGAATTATCCACTACTACCGCCCCTGCTTTTACAAACCTTGGTGCGTGGCCGATACTGGCGATGGATCCTCCGGCAAAAAGAGCTATATGAATACCAGATGGATCACAGTTTTCAATATCCTCAACAAGAACTTCCCTGTCTTTAAATTCAATTTTCTTTCCTGCCGAGCGATGTGAAGCGAAAAACCGGCAACCGGCAACAGGAAAATTTCTCTGTTTTAAAACATTAATCATTTCTCCACCCACCAGGCCGGTGGCGCCCACAACAGCCACATTATATTTTTTCACTTTGCACCTCTGAATCATTTTTTTTGCACTAAAACCTTCTTAATAAACATACTATCTTTTTAAACTAATTACAAGTTATTTAACAAAAAATTAAAATCTGTAATCGAAAATTAATAATTGCGCAACCACAATATATAGTTACTTGGCTCTGCAAAATACAATTGATATGGCTTTTTCAATAATAATTTCTAATATATATTTATTAATGTAAAAAATATGATATAATGATTGTGGAAAAGTTTACAACAGATGTTGACTTCAAGGAGAATCAAAACTAATATACAACTATGAACAAAGCTTTACCATACATAATTACTTTTTTAGCCGGGCTGGGTGGCACCCTTGTGTTAACACCGGTGGCAAGGCAATTGGCAATAAAATTCAAAGCCATCGATAAACCCTGCTCCCGCAAGGTTCATTCCGAACCAACTCCCCGCTGGGGAGGTATAGCCATTGCTTTATCTGTTTTACTCGCGGTTTTTATGTCGTTAGTTTTCTTTGAAGATGTTAGGTTGCATATGCACAGCCGGACCCAGTTGAACCTGATGGGGCTGACTCTAGGTGGAGGCTTGATGCTGGTATTGGGAATGCTGGACGACCGTTATGATGTTCCGGCGAAATTAAAACTGGCAGGTCAGATTGTTATTGCCATAATTATGATAAAATTCGGCATTGTAATTTCGTTTTTAAATATCCCCTTTATGGGGTTCACCTATCTGCCTGCCTGGATTTCCTGGCCGTTAACCATTTTCTGGATTGTAGGAATAACCAATGCCATCAATCTTCTGGATGGCCTGGATGGTTTACTGGCAGGAGTTTCTGTAATAATTTCCATATTGTTCTTTATTATTGCGCTTATGACCGGGCAATTCACTGTTGCCCTGCTGATGATGGCGCTCACCGGTGCATCCCTGGGTTTTCTTCGCTATAATTTCAACCCCGCCAGTATTTTTATGGGAGATTCCGGGTCCCTTTTTCTGGGGCTTATGTATGCCTCTCTCTCTATAATCGGCGCACTGAAGGTAAGTACCACCGTGGCAATACTTATACCTGTTTTTATCATGGGTTTGCCCATATTTGACACTTCATTCGCCATTATCCGCCGTTTTACCAACGGAAGGCCGATTTTTTCCGCTGACAAGGAACACGTCCATCATCAACTGCTGGCCCGTGGTTATTCGGTGAAACAGGCGGTAATTTATATGTATGTAATTTGTGGAACCCTGGGAGCTATTGGGGTTTCATTGGCATTATTCATTCATTGATTTTCAATACTGTTGCAGTTAATTCAGGCATTCAGGAACCCAATAAGACCCATTTGATGTAG
>CAZSLZ010000157.1:0-6335 GCA_964607865.1 uncultured bacterium | reverse complement strand
GGTTTTGAAACTGCCCGTCTTCCCGGCCAAGAGCCCCCCATAAATTTTCAAATTCACCATCAGAATTAAAAACCTGAACCCGGCAGGGGGTCATCTGGTTTACCATACCGTCAATGACATAAACCAGCCCATCTTTATCCAGGGCAATACCCCTGGGTTGGGTGAATTCACCCAGCCCGTTTCCTGATTTTCCCCATTTCAGTAAGAAATTGCCTTCTGAATCGAACTTCTGAACATTGTTGCCATGGGCATCAGAAACATATACGTTATTCCCGGAATCTACGGCAATACCAAAGGGTCGTACGAACTGGCCGTCTTTACGGCCCTTCACTCCCCAGGTGGCAAGCAGATCGCCATCAGAAGAAACCTTGTAAATTTTACAATTCTCCTGGTCTGTAATATATAAATTATTCAGGCTATCCAGAGCCAGGCAGACAGGGGCGGAAAAATCATATTTTTCACCGGTTTTAACATCCCATTTTCTATAAAACTTCTTATGGGTCAATTCTTTGGGTGTTTCCGCTGTTTCGCCAGAAGGTGGTTTTGCAGGTACCTCGGGTTTTTCAGCAGAAACAGGTTTTTTTTCAGGCCCCATTGCCTTTTTTGCCAGTTCGGGCCTGGCTTCCAGTTTCTTTATTTGAGGAACCGGTGCCCGGGCTGAACTTAACGGAGTGGGGGCCGTATCAGTTTCCTTTCTTTTTTCCTGAATTGGTTCCAGTTCAGGCTTATTCTCTTTTAAAAGCCCTTCGCTGGCAGGGGTAACCTGGCTTTCTTTCTTCGGAACTTCCATCTTTTTAACCGTAACCATGGGCTCGGGCTTCTTTTCTGGGGGGGTTATCTTCTTATCAGTAACCATGGATGTTTCACTCAAAACCGGAACGAAACTGTCTATATCCTCTTTGATAGTTACCCCAAGCCTGGCAAGAGATCTTAATATGGCACGGAAATTTTCCTTTTCATCGCCGGTGAAGAATTCTATGTGTTGAATTCCTGCCAGTTGATATCTCAAGGTTTTTGGGGTTTCAACCGTTTCCAGATGAATGGGAAGTATATGTTTTTGAGCCTCAGAAGCCAATGCCACTTCTTTTACTACATTATGAGAACTGAGTGATGACCGGGATGCCATAAGAATAAGTACCTTGCTATTGTCAATAGCTTCTACAATTTCCTGGCCCCACAGCAGGGCTCCGTCAATGCCTCCAACGTCAATCCAGGCAGTTACGCCGGCACGACGCAGGTTTTCAACAAAAACTGAGACCTTTTTGTTATCACTTCGCGAATAACTTATAAAAACTTCGTCATAGTGTTCGTTATTCTGGCCCACAATTATACCCCCTTAAATTCTTACCATGTAACTTTAATATTTCCTTATAAAATCTCCTGCCTTATATGAATCTTTCATGATTAAAAGCTAAAGGAATTTGATTGAAAATAGTTTAATTATAAAATAGAAATTTAATTAGATTTCAGGCTTAATTTACCAGGGGGAGTTTATGTTATTTATAACCCAGGATAAAAATTCATTTGAACTTGTAATGAATTATTTAGAACAAAACAATTTTATTTCCAAAGAAGTTACCACCCCGCAATTGTTAAAAGAGATGTCAGAACTTTCCCGCAGCCGGGGATACAAAAAACTCGACGATTACTGTTTTTCCCTGCTGACTCCGACTTTTGGGGAAAGGCTGAAAAGGAACCGGGAATTAATAAGGAAATTTCCGGCAACTGGTTTCTTCACAAATAAAGATCAACTTGCACTACTGAATGAAAAGTTTATATCGAAAATTTTATTCAACTCTTATGAACACCAGATTGAAACCCCTGATCAAGAAAACTGGCTCAGGGAAGAACTTAAAGCCAGAATAAAGAACCAGGCCGAAAATGAACCTGTACACCTTAATGTTTTATTTCCCCTGGCTGATTCCGGCGAGAAAGTTTATTCTGCAGCCATGGCTTTACGCCAGAATTTGCCTGCCATGGTAAAAATACAGATAGACGCCTTGGAGCCCAAGAACAGTTACTATGAAAAAGCCCGCAGTGGTTTGTACAAGGAAGAAAAAACAGCCAGCATTGATGAAAGTTATAGATCGGTTTTTCTGCAGGAAAGCGAATACCGGGAATTTGAAATAACTGATGATTTAAAAGAACTGGTCAATTTTGAGAAAACCGATTTGTTGACAAAGGAGCTGGAAACTTCCAGAAAAAGTTACCACCTGGTTTTTGCCAATCTTTTAGCTTCTTTTTATCCACACCCGGTGGCCAGAAAAATAATCGAAAAAATTCTTCCCCGAATGGCCAGAGGCGCTGTTTTATTTTTTAATTCATCCCGGAACCTGAACCTGAAAGGGCTTGATTTAAAAGAAACCAGCGGGGTAAAGTATTATGTAAGAAACGGCTATGAAGTCGAGAAAACTACGGATAGAATCGATATTACCATCGAGTCGGTTTCAAACCTCCTGGTTATTGCCAACGCTCTTGAACTGGAGGGCAGGGAGGATGAAGCCCGTGATTTGATCAGCCGGGGAATCGAAAATCATCCTGAATCTCCTTATCTTTTACAGTATATATCAGATTTAAAAGTAAAGAAAAAAGATATTGAAAAGGCACTGGAGAGTTATAAAAAGGTTACTGAAATAGAAGATGAATTCTGGCCGGCACATTTCAATATGGCGGTTTTAAACCTTTATCTGGGTTATAAGGAGAAAGCAGAAGAGAGTTTTGAAAAATTTGAAAAAACTTACGAAAAAGAAGAAAACAAAAAATATCTGGAATGTTATGATATAGAAACAACAGTATTTGAGACAATGGCAGAAGATCTGAAACACGCCCTGGAAAGCTCAGATTCTGAATTGCTCAAGAAAGTGTTTTTGAGGCTTTATGAAGTTTTCTCTCATAACGAAAAAGAGGAAGAAAGACAAAAAACCAGGGAAGAGCAGGAGGAAGAATGGGCAAAGGAAGCTGAAGCCAAAAGAAAGGCTGGGGAAGCTGAAAGGTTGAAACTGGAAGAACAGTGGGAAAAAGAATTACGTGGCGATGCAGTGGAGCCTGCCGGGGGTGAGACACCGGAAATTGAAGAATCTGCCGAAATAGAAAAAGAAACCGGCAGCGCAACCAGTGAAACTGAAGATAGTTATGATAAACGGGAAGAAGTGGAAGCCCGGGCGGATCAAATTGCTCTTATTGAAAAAAGTGAAAAAGAAAAAAAGAAGCATATAAGAATTAACCCCTTGTTTTTTATTGTATCCCTGGTTATTTCCATACTGGCTTTGGGATTTATCTGGGGTAACTATTATTATAGGAAAATGTTGAAAACCAGCCTGGATCAAACCCGGGGCAAGGTGTTGGCGGTTAATGAGATAAAAGGCGAAAATGAAAATGATGCTATTGAATATACCTATGAAGTGGAATATGAATTCAATACAGAAGGAAAGAATTATACTGGAAAATCTTATTATTACCTGGTAGATGGAAGAATCTACCCTCCTTTTGCCGGCTATGCCCCCGGTGACGAGGTGGAGATAACCTATGCCTCGGCAAATCCCGGAGTTTCCAGAATTACAAACCTGCAGGCTCTTGAACAACCTGAAGGTGTGCCTCAGGGATATGTATTGAGTTTAATACTGCTGGCAGTGATTTTGATATCCCTGGCAGGCCTGGTTCTTTCCAGAATGAGCCAGGGACAGGAAACCTGAAAAACTGACATGTTCATAATTAATTAACATTTTTATATTGATTTTTAATGTGTTTTTACTATAAAATAGATAAAGCAATAAAACCGGGAGTATTTCTATGAAAATCAATCAATCCATTCCAGCCCAACCCAGTTTCAAACCCATAAATATGGATGCCTTTGAAAAACGGGCACAGAATATGAGAGAAGCTGCCGCAAAGGATGAGTTTGTGCCAGCTTCTGAAAATAAAGAAAAAATTAACTCCTTTTTGGGTATTGACAGGCAAAAGGCTGAAGCCCTGAAAAACCCTCTGTTTGATAATCTTGCCCAAACCCATGAAAATAAACGGCAATGGACAGTTATGCTTTATGCTAATGGAAATTGCGATTTACAGGATGATATAGAGAAATCGGTGAAAGATTTAGAATCTGTGGGCAGTGATGATAAAATTACTTTTCTGGCACAACTGGCCCAGAGCAACAAAGATGGAAAAGCCCAGCGAATGCACCTGAAGAAACCCAGTTGGTTAGGGTTGAAAAACAATACCGAAACTGAAAACCTGGGTAAGACCAATATGGCCCATCCCCAGTCCCTTAAAGATTTTGTCAGCTGGGGTATGAAAAAGTTTCCCGCGAAACATTATATGTTGATTTTGAGTGGCCACGGTTATGGTTTTATAGGCTCAATGCCCGATGAACAGCACAATGACGACATTCTGCTTACCCCGGAATTAAAATCAGCGCTGGATACAGCCACGAAGGAGGCCGGGCAGAAAATTGACGTGGTGGGGTTTGATTCCTGTCTTATGGCCAATGCTGAAACTGCCGCCGCAATTAAAGATTCTGCCAACTTTATGGTGGGGTCCGAGGAAGTTCTTTTCAGTGGTAACTGGCAACATAATGAATTTGCTGCCAAAATGAAAGAAGAGGCTAACGGCGACGGGCTTACTGTAGGCGAAACCCTGGAAGCCATGATAAGGTCTCAGAACAATTATATGCTCCTCTCAGCTTCCATTATAGATTGCCGTAACATGCCAGGTTTTATAGACCGGTTAAAAGATTTTTCCGATAAATTGTTAAACACCGATACTTCCCAATACGAAATCCGCCGGTGTTTCAGAAATGCCCAGCACTATTGCCAGCCCAATATACTGGCAATGGCAGGCAATGGGGGAGGATCCACCAGCCCTATGAACCAAATGCGGGATGTGGGTTCACTCGCCCTGGAAATTATTACCAATCCTGAAGTTAAAGACAGCGACCTGAAGAAATCAGCCCTGGAAACTGCAAAATTTATAAAAGATAAAGCTGTTCTGTTTGAAATGCACCGCAAGGGTGTGAATCTTCATGAATCATCGGGAATATCTATTTATGCTCCCATCCACGGCAGTGAAAAGTTCACCGATTTTTACAGCCGGCTGACATTGGGAAAAGAAACCGGGTGGGATAAGGTAATAGAAAAATACGGTTCTTTTTAATTAGATGTTCTGCAGAATATATAAAATCTGTGTAAGAATCAGGGAGAAAGTATTACATTTATGTAGTGGCAAGGGGAAAGTCATAAGGTCTTTTCCAGTAATTTGCGGAAGAAACTCCAAAGAAGGTACCAAACAATGTGAGGGAGATCAGCGTACTCCCAGGGGAAACTACTACATTTGCACCATCAATGAAAAGTCACAATTTACCCTGTTCTTTGGTTTGTCTTATCCAAACCCTGAAGATGCAGCCAGGGGGCTGAAAGAAAACCTGATTTCTGACGAGGAATATAAAGAAATCATTACTTCCTGGAAAAACAGACAACGCCCGCCCTGGAATACCCCGTTGGGTGGAGAAATTGGAATTCATGGCGGAGGAATAAACCGTGATGGTACACAGGGTTGTATAGGAATGAAAGACGAAGACATTCTTGAATTGAAACACTGTTTAAAAAAAGGAACGAATGTAGAGATTATTTATTAAGTTAAGGAGTATATATGAAATTTTTCCAGTTTTTCAAAAAATACCCGCTGGTAGAATTCACCGATGAAGAAAAGAAGAAAACCAGAATCACAGCTTTGGTTTTCAGTTTGCCCACTTTTGCAGGTATGCTTATAACCGGTTTTACCAAAGGGTTAACATGTGTTACAATAATTCCCTTTTTTATTACCTTTTTCAGCCTGATGACCATCTGGGGTTATCTGGAGGAAGAGTTCAAGGTAGGCCCTTTTGCCATTCTGCGTAAATCCAATTCCCACAGATTTTTAGAAATGATGGTAGGCTGGGGCATTATGGCGGTATCAATCGCATTAGCCCTCACCTGCTATATAGATTTGATCAGCTTCTTCTCCGGCCCTGTTCAACGGTATTAACCTGAATTGTATATAGTTTTATGATTATAGAAAATCCGGAATATTTCTCTTATGAACGCAGGCAGACTTGGCCTGGCGGGAGTATTGAAGATTTATTGTATCCCCTGAGCTGTCGGACAGAAAAAGTATAAACCTCCATAACAAACTGAAACTGCTTCACATGACACAAGCTACTGGTTGTATTTAGTAAGAACTATGTATATACTGATTCCCAAAAAACTTAAAACATTGTTGAAAAACAAAGTAATCTACAAGGAAACCGTCATCGCGGGCATCCGTAAGGATGCGTGGCGATCTCTCCCCATTTGGAATGGGGG
>CAZSLZ010000156.1:0-6569 GCA_964607865.1 uncultured bacterium | reverse complement strand
GCCGAATCGGCTGGCATATAATGAAAATGCCGGCGAAGTCTGGGTTCTTAACAGAGGTTCCATGGAAATAAGTATAGTTGACTTTATTGAGAAAAAAGTGGTTAAAAAGATTGACCTGGGAAGGGTTCCCACAGCAATATGCGTTGAGGATTTTTATTAGTGAAAATTCTGTGATGAATATTACAGAATAATAAGTAATATGATATTACAATTAATATAGTTTAATAAAGGAAAGATTGATATGTTAAGAATAGATAATAACAAAAAAGGGTTTTCACTGATCGAGGTCATGATCGCCCTGGTGATCTTTGTGAGCTGCCTGCTGCTTATTTTTACCCTGTTTCCCATGGCTGTAAGGTCCCTTTCCCAGGGGAAGCATATTTTTCTGGCAACTACAGTTGCACAGAAGGAAATGGAGTATATCAAAACTCTTCCTTTCAACCAGGTTGCCATGTCGAATACAGACCTTCAGAATAGAACCACTACTGTCAACCTCACAGTTAACGGTGTAAACTCCAGCATCCCCTTTACCTCCTATACAACAATAAGTGAAGACCCGGCGGATGCCAACCTTAGGAATGTCCGGGTGACGGTTAAATATCCTTATGGCTCAGCTGTCGAACAGATGGAATACAAGAAGAGCGTGAGTGTGGAAACGATAATTGCAAATACGGATTAATGAGGGACTAAGTATGAAGAGAAGAAATTTTTTGAAGGGAATAACCCTGTTGGAATTGCTGGTTTACATGGTATTGTTCGGTATCGTGGCTTCAGGTGTTGTGGGAATCCTTATTTCCACCCTGAATTATTTCAAAATAACCAGCGCTAATTCCCAGTTGCAACAAGAAGCAATCCTGGTATTCAAGAAATTATCCCAGGAGATACCCGAGGTTGCCCAGAGCAGTTTTGAAAAAACAACACAGAATATAAGTGTAAGATCGGGGCAATATCCTGTAACCAGGCAGGCAGATTATGTGATGTTTGCTTCTCCCCAGCCCATGGATGGCGATTCCTATTCCTTCGATACCGAGGGAAATGTGAATATGAAAAAATGGGTTTGTTATTATCTCGACCATGACGGAGATCGTTACAACCTTGTAAGAAAAGAAGTTTCCATACCCGTGGCGGATCAATCCCCCACACCGAATAAAATTTACGCTACTGTTAATGATTTTATGTCTGACGATACAGTAACCAATACAAAAATTCTGGCTCATGGGGTTGAAGAATTGACTTTCGATACAACCCAGGGGCCAGACAGGATTAATTTTCGATTTACAGTGGATGACACTACCGACTACACAAAGCCCAACAAATTTTCAATCGAAACTGAATTATTTGTAAGAAATTAAACACCTTGTGGGGGTGAAAGTATGGAAACCAACTTATTAACAAGCAAAAAAGGAATGACCATTGCCATGGTGCTTCTGGTCATAATAATCGTTTTAACCATAGGTATGGCTGCTACTTCCATATCGGTTTACAGCATGAGGAATTCCGGCGATGCCAGAGATGACGTCCAGGCTTTGTACGCAGCTGAGGCGGGGCTTTCCAGGGGAATAGCCTATCTCAAACAGGATCATACTGCCGATGGAAAAGATCCCGATACCGATGAATGGGTTTATTTGAACCATTCCCTGGAATCTTCGGAAAGCGGATATACCGTTGAAATCTATAACAATTTCAGTGATGCGGTAAATCCAGTAAACACCTATACCGAAGAAAATATTACCATACCCGCTGATTCCTGCCTGGTTATCAGCACTGGTTATGTGGGGAGCGCCGATAATCCTCAATCGGCCACCAAGGTGGGGGTTATGCTGAAGAAGAACCAGAACCCTTTCCAGGCATTCAGTTATGCCGCCTTTGGAAAAGAATGGGTGGATATCAGGGGTAACATTCATTTTGACGCTTATGATTCCGAATATGTGGCAAACAACCCGGATCATCCCGAATATGCCGTTGAAGACTTGAATTTTGCCCATCCTTATTTAAACCCCCATTCCCATGTTTCGGGAGAAGCAAATGTAGGAACCAATGGCCCACTGGATGGTTCTTCCGGCGCCGCAATAGAGCTCCATGGAAGCAGCCTGAGTATCGACGGTGACCTTTGGCTGGGGCCTGCAGCGGATTTAGCTTCCGATTTCACAATGCGTGGCCATCCCAATATAGGAACCGTTGATGTCCTTCCCCAGGAAGTTCCCCTGCCCTCAGTGGAAATACCCGACCATTTGAAAACCCCTCAACCCCTGCCCACAAGTTATCTAAACCGGGGAATGATGCTGGCTTTTGATTCAACCTACAAGTATAATATGATAATGGATACCAGCCGGGGAAGAGGCAACAGAGGCGGTGGCAACAGCGGCGGTGGCAACAGCGGCGGTGGCAGCAGCGGCGGTGGCAGCAGCGGAAGCAGTTCTTCTATAACCCTGGAGCCCGGAGCTTATGAAGCTATTGATGCCAGCGCCCAGAAAGATTATATACTCCATGGCGGCGGTTTTGATGCCGATGGAAATCCCATTCCCGGTGAATATTTATTCCAGGGTATAGACCTCAGTGGCGGAGCTACAATACAGGTTGACCCATCCCAAGGGCCTGTAATTATTTATGTGGATGGAAACCTGGATCTGCGGGGCCGCTCGGGGTTGAATGGAAATCTTTTTCACGAACCGAATTCTGTAAGTAAAAGCGCCACTGATTGTGTAATTATGGCAACCGCCAACTGCACCAGCATTAATATGAGAGGAAACCCTGATTCCTTTACTGCAATTTATGCGCCGGATACTCCTATCTGGGTGCATGGAAATGTGGATGTGTTTGGCTCGTTGGTAGGCAAAACAATCAGGTTCAACGGACATTCACCCCTGCATTATGATGTAGCCCTCAGAAATATGATACTTCCTTTTGATGGTGAAATAACCATTGAACAGGCTTCTTATATCAGATTTTAATATAAATAAGAAAAAGTGAAAGGATAAAATCGGAACATGTAAAATATTAAAAGATATAAAAATTAGAGAAAGAATATATATATTCAAAAAATGAAATTTTATCAATACAGATTATTACACCTGATAAATACCCTGAAGGGTAGGATAAAGGGTTAATCTGTATTTTTTTATGTAATCCTTAAATTTTGAACATTTGTCATTATTTCTGGTGTCAGGGAAAGGGGGTGAAAGGGTATTGAGTATATATTCAGGAGGAAACCCCTCCATTCTGGCTTCGTTGGGCAAAAAAGAAATATTGCCTTTTTGAGGATAATCATAGACTATCATTTTTTGGCCACCTTCTCTTGATTTCTCTTTCACAAGTGTTATAATATATTATATGCCTGTTAAAAATCTGGATGATGATTTTTTATAATAACTTTCATTTCTTTTATTTGGTTTCAATAAATAAAAATCCTTTTTTTAAACTGGAGTAGAACATGGATTCTATAGAAAAATGTATTGGATTTATCAAATACTTCAAATTTGATAAATTAATGGACGCTGTTCTGGATGATAAAGGTTTGACGAATTATCAGGATAATGTTGGAGGGACATTGCTTCATTGGGCTGCCGTGGAAAACAACCCTGAAGCTTTGAAGTTTCTTCTGGATAACGGAGCCCAGGCAAATAGCCGGGATTTTCACCAGGGTACTCCGCTTCACTGGGGAGCATTCAGGGGAAAGCACGAAACAGTAAAGACTCTGTTAGCCCAGGGAGCTGACCCCGATCTGCAGGATGAATGCGGCAGAACTCCCCTGCATCTGGCTGCAATGTGGGGAAGGACAGAAGTTGCGGAAATACTTTTGCAGTATAAAGCAAATATAAATCTGGCTAATTGCCGCAGAGAAACACCGCTTCATTATTCGGTTTATGATAAATCGGGAGAAATTGCCCGGTTGTTACTGAAAAATGACGCGGACCTGTTTGCGCTGGATGAATATCAAAGAACACCCCTGCATTGGGCTGCAGAAGAGGGATGCCCTGAAGCAATGGTTGTTTTCATTCAGAATCTTTCCGATGTGAATACCAGAACAAAATCGGGAATGACAGCTTTGCACTGGGCATGCTGCTGTGGCTGCATTGAATCGGTAAAGATGCTGCTCGAAAAGGGTGCCGATGTTAACATAACCAATGTCTTCGGGGATACGCCCCTGCACTTTGCAGCTTTAAAAGATAATGTAGAAGTTATAAACTTACTTTTACAGCATAAGGCAAACCCTGGAATCAAAAACAGCCAGGGTGAAATTCCCAGGGAATATGCAAAGAAGAAGAATAATAATGAATCATTTTTATTATTGTAGTCAGCAAGTGTTGTTATGAAACGTTTCCCAATTATGCCCGGAAGCAAGGTTGAGTTTGGGCAGACTAATCGGGGGCTGGAAATATTTATCCCAACAGAAAAGCAGTGGTTTGTTGTGGGTTTCTTATGTGTATGGTTAACCGGTTGGCTTATGGGAGAAATATTTGCAGTTACTTCTATTGTGAAAATTTTAATAAAAACAATCCAGACCGGTAAAATTTCTGGGGACATATTTGGTATGCTTTTTCTTGTGGTCTGGGTTACTTTCTGGACTATTGGCGGATTTTTTGCTTTGAGAGCTGTACTGGAATTTCTGATAGGCAATGAAATTATAACCATAGCAAATGATGAATTTAAAATTGCCTATAAGATAAAAAACTGGGGGCTGGAGAAAAAATATAAGATTTCAGGTATCAGAAATTTAAGAAAAGCAGATGCTTCCGGTTATATGGGAGCTCCAGCAGAAAATTCCGGCTTGTTTTCCCAGAACCGGATTTTTGCAAACAAAAAATATTTATGTTTTGATTATAACCAGAATAAGATTGAGTTTGGAAAGGGCCTTAAAATCCATGAAAGAGAAAAACTTTATTCGCTTTTAAAAGAATGCGTTTCTCTTGCAGAAAAGAATTTTCCCGAGGGTGAATATAAAAGAGAGGAATTTATATAATTTTTTGTAACATTTTTTTTACATTAACCAGATTGATTGTTATTTAAGAAAATGATATACTTTTACTGAAAACGAATAACTTTAAGGAGCATAAGATGTTGGATTCAACCAGAAATATCGGCGGCAATCAGAATTTGAATTTTAATATTCCCAGAACCAATTTATCGAGCAATAATGAAGCAAAACCTGAAACGATAGAAGATAGCTTTACTTCTTCAAAACCGGGGAGCCAGTACCTGATTTTACCCCCAAAGGATAAGCAGGGCGGTTTATTTCGTTCCAACGATGTGGAACTGAAAAAGATGAAAGTTGAAGTGGATGAAAAGCTGCCCATAGTTAACGGTTATCTGGCAAAACTTGATGACAGCAAGAAAACTGAGCTGGCCAAGGCAGGTTATATAGTTTTTGAGGATAAGGAAGAGAACTGGTATCCCAAGGATCCATCTCAAATGACTTTAAGCGATATTGATAAAGCAGGCGGCGACGAGGATATAAAACTGGTTGAGCGGCCCAAACTTACCGAGCCCCGTTTCGACACCCCTCTGACGCGTAAATACACAGGAAAAGGCGTGGGCATTGCGGTTATAGATTCCGGTGTTTACCCCCACCCTGATTTTACTTCTCCCAATAACCGCATTGTAGCTTTCAAGGATTTTGTCAATGATATGAAGATTCCTTATGACGACGGGGGCCATGGGACTCACGTGGCTGGCGATGCTGCCGGTAACGGCGCCATGTCAAAGGGCTTATACAGAGGGACAGCTCCCGATGCCGGCATTATAGGCCTCAAGGCTCTGAAAGGGTCTGGAGGGGGAAAGACTTCCGATGTTATCAAGTCGATTCAGTGGTGTATCCAAAATAAGGAAAAATATAATATCAGGGTAATAAATATGTCCCTGGGGCACTCGGCTTATGATGATTTCACCCAGGACCCCACAAACCTGGCTATAAGAAAGGCATATGAACACGGTATTGTTGTGGTTACTTCTGCGGGAAACAGCGGGCCCAAACCCGGAACCCTGACTGCGCCCGGCGACAGCCCCCATGCTATTTCCGTGGGCGCTGCTGATGACAACAACACCCCACGGGATCCCAGCGATGACAAGATTACCGATTTCTCCAGCAGAGGCCCGGCAAAAAGCGGGCTGATGAAACCCGATCTGGTGGCTCCCGGTGAAGCTATAATTTCCACCCTTTCTCCAGGGACGGAAGATTCTTCAAGACGAAGCAACCAGCTGTTCAACGTGTTGAAGTGGCTGAACGACATGCCCGACGAAGCTTTGACCCGGATACCTCCCGATACTCTGATGATGTTTGGGTTTGCAGATTCCACCATAGAACGCTGGATGACCTCTTCAAAGCAGGCAAGAAAAGAGATGAAGCGAATTTTCCGTGCTGTTCAGAAGACTCCACTGGTAGATAACAGTTATGTAGGCAAACCGGGAACCTCTATGGCATCACCTATGGTGGCGGGTGTTGTGGCACAGGTGCTCCAGGCTAACCCCGATTTGAACCGGGGCCAGGTAGTGAAAATTCTTACGATGTCTGTGGACAAATTCCCCGGCGATGTGGCGCTGGTCGATTAGGGGCACGGGATGGTTGATCACCA
>CAZSLZ010000155.1:0-6631 GCA_964607865.1 uncultured bacterium | reverse complement strand
AGAGCCATGAGCACCAGAATTTCAGAAGAATTATAAATAACCTGGAAATAGAGTTGAAGAACAGCAATATTGACACCATAACTTTTCGGACTGATTCGGGGCTCCAGGCTGTGAGTTTTCTGTCTGCCTACGATGAAAACGGAGCCTTCGTAACCAATGCCGACTGCGAGCCTGTCTGGCAGAAATATGTGGTTCATTATTCACCTGCCAATAGTTCAAAACTTTATAAAAAAGATGTTTATGGTAGTTTTACCAATGCCATGACTCTTACTGAACTCAACAATGCCTGCAATGGCGGAAATGTGGTAATTGATGATATGAATAATTTCAAGATTAATCTCGATTCAGCAAAAAATATGGCTCATATGTCATTGACTCTTACAAGGAAAAACGACAACGGGAAGATTGATGAGATTACCCAGAATTTTGATATTAAAATGAGAAATTAGGAGATGGAAGCCATGAAAACGAGAAAAGGATATATATTAATGATAGCTTTGCTATCTATTGGTTTAATGTTCTTCATGGGGCTTGTGATGTTGGATCACCATAAATCTGAAAACCGTTTATCCCGCAGAATTGTGGAAGACAATGTGGCCCAGGCTGCTGCTGAAGCGGGTATAAACCGGGCAATTTATGAAATTAAACAGGACTCGTCCTGGGAAACAGGTATAGACGGCGCCGGGTTGTCACATTCCGGTGCCAGTTATACTGTAACATTCAACAATGCCGGTTCAATTCCATATTCCACCAACAATATGATGGGTGCTGGCGATGTTACCGGCTACGGAAACAGAGTAGTTCCCCGGGGATATATTCACCTGGTTTCTGTGGGTGAATATGAAGGCAATACTAAAATAGAGGAAGCCCTTATTTCAACTTCAGGAGGTGCATTGTTTGATGCGGCGGTTTTTGTGAGCAACACCATGGAAATGAACGGCAATGTTATTGTGGATAGTTTTGACTCCTCTGCCGGCGATTATAATTCCACTCATAGTAATTCTGATGGAAATATAAGAACCAACAGCGACGGGAATAACATTGTCAATTTAAAAGGGAGGGTTCAAGTTTATGGAGATGTGGGAGTTGGCCCTGATGGAACAGAAGAAAACACATTGAAGGTAACGGGAAGATCATCCTACCAGTCTTTCAGTACCTCATCCCCTCAGGAATTCCCTTTTCAGGAGGCTCCCATAACACCGTCACTGGGCTCAATAACCCTGAGCAATGCACAGAATGTAACCATATCCCCAGGTACTTATGACAGCCTGAGCCTTTCGGGAAGAAGTAGAATAATTCTGCAACCCGGTGATTATGTTTTTCTTGATGGAATACATTTTTCGGGACAGGCAACCGTAAAACTTGAAGAAGGTACCGAAAGAACCAATGTTTATACATTGGGAGATATTCATATAACCGGTAGTGCCAATATAAATGAAGATGGAAAAAGTACCAGGCTTATTATCTATGGAGGCCCCGATACTGATTCAGTTCATTTGGGTGGCCTGGGCACAGGAACTTTCGGGCTTTATACGCCTGCTGCTGATGTCCACCTGGGAGGAAATGCACAGATATACGGAGCCATTGTAGGCAACTCATTAAAAATAAACGGAAACAACGCTTCAATTCATTTTGACCGTTCCATGACCAATGACGGCCCCACCGGAGGTGGCAACTGGGTTATTAACTGTCAATGGACAAGTGGAATTTAATAATATAAAACAACTGAAACATTTAAAGATATTAAACTACCGCCCCTTTCAGAAGCATTTGAATACTCGGTTGAGAATCGCTTTAGAAGCAGTTCCTGAAACTGGCGGTAATTCTTTTTTAGAAAATAAAGCAACTGTAATATCTTTTTGATAGAATTATTCAGAAACCAAAAAGAACGGGGAATCTTTCAACTTTATATAAAGGCGTCCAGTGGGCGCAATATTTTTAACTCCAGCCACGTTATTTCACATTATTTGTTGAAAGTCCCGCTCTGTTAATAGTTTAGCAATTCTTGCCATTTTAAGCAATAGGCCGCCGGACTTAGTTCAGTTCATAAATAATCAACTCATTTTTAAAAGTATCGAAGGAAACTTAACCCGGCAAGAGAATTAAGAGTTTGGAACAGGCCTCTTCGTGGAAATAAACGTTGAACTATTACAGCCAGTTCATTATTAAAAAAATGAAAGTTGTAAGAAATGAGCAAATTAAAACGAGAACTTAAAACTATCCATCTATTTGCCATAGCTGCCGGAGCCATGATTTCCTCGGGTCTTTTTATTTTACCGGGAATTGCCTACAAATATAGCGGGCCGGCGGTTGTTTTTGCCTATATCCTTGCAGGGCTTTTTTACCTGCCCGCTCTTTTCTGCAATGCAGAGTTATCAACCGCCATGCCCAAGGCCGGGGGGACATATTTTTATATTGACAGAAGTCTGGGGGGAGCCGCCGGAGCCATGGGGGGCATGGCATTCTGGCTTTCTGACAGCCTTAAAAGCGCTTTTGCCCTGGTGGGAATCGGAGCGAGCCTGGAGTTTCTCATTCCAGGCATTACCGAACCCCAGATCAAAATTATTGCCATAATTGGATGCCTTATATTCATGGCTTTAAACATAGTAAGTGTCAAACATTCCGGCGGATTTCAGGTTTATCTGGTGGGTAGCCTGCTGCTGATACTGGCCTATTACATAATTCTTGGGTTTAATCATATCGAACCCTCGCATTTCAAGCCATTTTTCAAGGAGGGCCTGGGTGGTTTATTTTATACCGTTGGTATAGTATTTATATCCTTCGGTGGAGTCACCAAGGTGGTAAGTTTGGCGGAAGAAGCTGATAACCCTGTACGCAACGTTCCCCTGGGAATGTTTCTGGCTTTTGGCGTCATGATGTTTATTTATGCGATGGTGGTTTTTGTTACAGTGGGAATAACCCCCGGCGATACCCTTTCCGGTTCTCTTACCCCAATAGTTGACGCTGCTGATTTTGTGGCGGGAAAAATCGGATTCGCTCTCATTACCATAGCTGCCATGCTGGCATTTATTACTACAGCCAATGCGGGGCTTATGTCTGCATCCCGGGCAACCTGGGCAATGAGTAGAGATGAGCATATGCCCAGAATTTTAGGTGAAATTAACAAAAAGTTTGATACTCCTGTAAACGCCATACTTTTTACCGGGATGTTCATGATACTTTCCATTGTTTTTCTGGATCTGGAAAATCTGGTCAAAACCGCTTCGGCTATGCAGATTTTTCTGTTTGTCCTGGTACTGATGTCGGTGATAATATTAAGAGAAAGCGGCATTCATAACTACAAACCTGTTTACCATTCGCCTTTTTACCCATATTTTCACATTCTTGGCATTCTGATATACATTGCCCTGCTGGCAACCATTGGAGGCAAACCTCTCTTGATTTCGGGAATAATTCTGTTTGCAAGCCTGGTATGGTATATAATTTTCAGTACAGTGAAAAAAAATAAGGAGTCAGCTTTGGACCATGTCATCGACAGGTTAAGCAGGCCTGAAAGTTATACTCTCGCCAAGCTGGATCTGGGCCAGGAACTTAAGGAGATTGTCCATGAGCGCGATGATGTAATTGAAGACTTCTTTGATGTGCTGGTAATGAATTCTACAGTTGTGGAACTGGAATGGAGAATACCTCTTACCGGTTTTATGGGAAAAATTGCCAGGGCTATTTCCAACAAACTGGACCTGGACGAAAATGAAGTGTATGAAACCCTGATACAGACAGAAACCAGTTCTCCTTCATATTTAAGGCCCGGCCTGGTGGTTCCCAGCCTGGAAACTTCGAATGTTAAGAAACCCCATCTGTTTATTATAAGAAATATTCATGGAATTGAGTATTCTCCGGTGCTTCCACCGGTATATGCTGTGTTTATTATGATTTATCCGAAAAGTGAATCCCGAATGTACCTGCAAACCCTGAGCGCTATTGTTGAAATTACCCAGGATGATATGTTTGATGAGGATTGGTTTAATGCAGGAACTCCCCAGCAAATAAGAAATGTGGTTTTAATGAAGAAAAGAAGACGGATATATGATGTTTACTGCACTTATATTCAGGGGCTTTTATATGAGTTGAATATTTCCATTGAAACCATAGAGGAAAAGTTTAAGACTATGGAAGAATGCTGTAATAAGCCCGAAGAAAGCGCGCTCTACGGCTTACCCAGGTTGAAGGGATTTGAGTATTGCAAATTCTTTATTGATTTTGAGAAATACGATCAATAAAAAAAGGGGCCGTCTAATACGGCCCCTTGATTTTTAAATTAATCTGTATTATACCTTGGCGGCAACCTGAGCTTCGCTCAAGTCTATTTCCACCTCGCTGCCCTTGTTCTTCATCGATTTCTGCATAGCTTCGATTACCTTTACCACTTTCCAGCCATTCAGGCCATCGCTTCGAGGCGTGCTTCCATCCCGAACGCAATCTATAAAGTGGTTTACCTCTTTCATCAGGGGCTCCCTGTCATCGATCTTAGGGCAAACTATATCGCCTTTACGGACTGTTAGCTGTCTTTCGGTAAGCCCACGGGGGTGAGGGGTGATATCTACGCCCTTGTCATATATTTTTACTTTCATAAAAGTATCCACATCATCGAAAACTACCATTTTCCTGCTTCCAACGATGCTGGTCTGCCTCATTTTCATGGGCGCCAGCCAGGAAAGATGGAAATGGCTGATAATATCGTTGGGGAAACGCAGTATTCCGAAAGCTATATTTTCCTGCTGATCGCTTACATAAGATTCGGCGGTTACTCTGCAACTGATGGGATCTTCGCCCAACAGATACATGGAAAGTGAAATATCATGGGGCGCCAGATCCCACACCACATTTACGTCTTCTCTGAAAGCCTGCATGTTTACCCTGGTTGAATCCAGGTAAAAAATATTTCCCAGTTCTCCGCTGGTGATAGCGTCCTTTAAGAATTCCACCCCTCCGGAATAAAGCATTATATGGCCCACCATTAAAACCAGATTCTTTTTCTTCGAGAGTTGATGCAGTTCCAGGGCTTCTTCTCCAGTCATTGCCAAGGGTTTTTCCACCAGAACATGTTTTCCGTTTTCCATGGCTTTTTTTGCCAGTTCATAATGGGAAGCTGCGTGGGTGGCTATGGCTACTGCATCAATATCAGGATTTGTCAATAACTCATCAGAGTTGGTAGATACCTGTATTGACGGGTAACGTGTATTAATAAAGTCAAGACGGTTCTGTCTGACATCACTGCACATTAAAACACGGGTATCGCTAATTTCCTGGAAATTCCTGACCAGATTCGGGCCCCAATAACCGGCTCCGATAACTCCGATATTTATCATAATTAACTTGCTCCTTACAATATATTTTCTATTTCGAAACGCTTCTTCTTGATTTTAAGCCAATACCCTTCCGAAAAATTCAATTATACATTACAATTACCCAATTATTTCAACTTTTCTTCTAATTAACAAATAAATTGCATATAATAATGTATTAATTTTACAAAACTCAGGAATATTACCAGTAAGTCTTACCTATCACAGTATCCTTATGAATCAGATATAAATATTTCGGGTTGAATCTATTTGAGAAATTAAATAGAATCTTCTCAACTTTCTGGGTCTGTCCTGGTTTGATAACGTGGGTTCCCGAAACTGAACTCTGCACAGCTTTTTTCTGGTTATCCACCAGCATCAGGTTGACAATATTTATTTCCAGGAGTTTTTTGGTGTTGTTTTTAAAACTGGCTGTAATGTAATAAGAGTAAGAATCTGGAATTGAAGAGTTGAATTTTTCCTTTTTATCAATAGATAAGGTAAAACTGCGTTCGTTCAGGTTGGTATGTTCAACGTTGGATACAAAGTCCACCACCAGCCCGGAGCTGTGCTGTGAGACCCGGTATCCGAACAGTACGCCAACGGAATTTGCATCAACATATACTTTCCCGTTGTATCGGGTAAAATTCTTAAAAGGTTTATTATCGATATAAATAACCGATTGCCCCGGCCTTTCTGAAACTTTCCAACCCATATGGCTTGCCAGGGTTGTAATTTCCAGCAGAGCTTTTCCCTCTGGAACTATAGAATCGATATTAAAAACTTTGCCTCCGTCAATGCGGACTGAACATTTAATTAGTTTCTCACCCTTGGCGGCGGACATCTGTGAATAACCTTTCAATGGACAGGCAAAAAAAATAAATAAACCCGCAAAAATAAGAATAACTTTAAACGATTTCAAAATTGACACATCCTTTTTTTAAATTGTAACGCCTGACTCCATTATATTTTGATAAGAAAAATTTGACAGAAAATCATGATGGTTTTCCAGGAATCTAATTTTTACAACATTTTTCTTTTCAACGAAAAACTTATGTTTCTGTCTTTGCTCCCAGGGATATTTCCCTTCTTTTTCAGGCTCATCAGAGTTTTTAAGCTCGCTTTTCAGGCGTTCAAGGTTGGTTTTGTTTGATACAAAAACAAGAGCCCGAACTTTTTCTGAATCGGAAAACCCTGTTTTGGTTTCAGATTCCCTGATTTTCCAGTAGGCAATGAGAGAATAATGTTTTAAAAAGTGTTTGAGGGATGAATTCAGCCAGATATTCTGGAGGTCCCGTTTGTTGATTACAAGAATAAACCCCCGG
>CAZSLZ010000154.1:0-6638 GCA_964607865.1 uncultured bacterium | reverse complement strand
GTGTAACAATGATAAGACAAAAATTTATATTAAATAAATTCAGAACATTCCTGATTGCTTTGTTTATCTGTTTTGTAGGTGTCACGTTTCCGGCCAGCGGGAAAGAACTTCACGAAATACCCACTGTTGAAGGCAAATTCAAATATCATGTGGCTGAAGATTGGGAAGATCTCTACCCAATTGCCAAACGCAATGACCTGGCCATAGAACATATAATGTGGGCAAATGGTATGACGGGTATCAAGACCCAGGCCGGACAGAAATTGCTATTACCCACCCGATGGATTATGCCCGAAACCCGCCCCAGGGATGGAATTATTCTTAACCTGGCAGAACGGGGCATTTATCTTTTCAAAGATGGAAAATTTAAAAAATTCTTTCCAGTGGCAATCGGTGCGCCCGAAAAATGGATGACCCCCACCGGCGAGTTTAAGATTATCACCAAGGTTAAAAACCCCACCTGGTTGCCTCCGGAATGGGCCAAGGAAGAAAAACCCGTTCGCGCCGGGCCTGATAACCCCCTGGGTGACAGATGGATGGGGCTGGATAAACCCGGGTATGGAATTCATGCCACCAACAACCCGGTTTCCATCGGGCTGGCTGCCAGCCATGGCTGCATCAGAATGTATCCCGAGCTTGCCCAGGAACTTTTCGAGGAAGTATATATAAATATGCCGGTAACCATAGTGTATGAGCCAGTAAAAGTTGGATACGATGCCACAAGCAAACAGATTCTTATTCAGACCTTTCCTGATGTTTACAATAAGACTGCTGGTATATACAAGGCCGCCCAGGAAAAATTATCTCAATACGGTTTACTGGGGCTGGTGGATGATAAGAAACTGAAGCTCATTGTCGGTAAAAAGAGAGCAATTCCTGAACCCATTCTGGGATCGGATATAAAAGTAATGATAAACGGAAAACCCCTGGAGCTCTCTTTTTCTCCTATTTTGAAAGACAGCAAAATATGGACCACCATCGAAATATTGAAACCTCTGAAGGCTGTCCTGCAATGGAATAATCAGGATAAATCTGTAAACATTCATCTTAACAATAAAAAACATACATTAAAAATAAAAAAAATTGACAAGGACCAGGGAAGCGATTATTCCTCAAGTGAAGATGTAGCTTATTTATGGAAAGGCAGAACAATTATTCCTGCCAGCAAGGTTTTGAAAACCCTGGGGGTTAATTTCCAGTGGCAATCGAAACCGGAAAAAACCCTGATAATTTATACGCCGGGTCACTCCAGGCAACAGCAGAACGGAATTGAAAAAGCCGAGAAGGAGATTAATAAATATCCGCTTCCCACCGAGGTTCCCGATGATGTGCCTGTTAAAAGAGAACCGTCAAAGAATAAAAAATTCACACCGGAAGAAGATACTTAATTTCTTTCTATGAGTACGGAGTTGAAAAATGGCTAAAATTCTTGTAGTTGATGACGAAAAAACTATGGTAGATATAATTAAATATGGACTTGAAAAAGCCGGCTTTGATGTAATCACAGCTTATGACGGCGAAGAAGCCCTGAAACTGGCCCGGTCAGCCAGTCCCGACTTGATGGTATTGGATCTTATGCTTCCCAGGATTGATGGATATGAAGTATGCCGGGTTATTTACAGTGAACTGGCAATTCCCATTATCATGCTAACCGCAAAAGATGAGGAGATTGACAAGATTCTGGGGCTGGAGCTGGGCGCCGACGATTATATGACCAAACCCTTTTCGCCCAGGGAACTGGTAGCCAGGGTAAAGGCACAGTTAAGGCGGGAAAAAAGAATTGCCAGAAAATCAGTCACCGAAGAACAGAAAATAGGGGATTTGAAAATCAATTTAAACAAAAGAGAAGTTTTCAGAGGGGAACTAAAATTGGAATTAACCCCCAAGGAATTCGATCTCTTTGCTTACATGCTACAGAATAAAAATATAGCCCTGAAACGGGAAACTTTATTGGAAAGAGTCTGGGGTTATGATTATTATGGAGATCCAAAAATTGTGAATGTAACCGTGGCCAGGCTCAGGGAAAAACTGGAAAAAGATCCGTCAAACCCCGGATATATAACCACTGTGCGGGGTGTGGGCTATATGTTTCAGAGCCCTGAAAAATAATTTTTTTAGCTGGAGGAAATAATGTGCGGTATAGTTGGATATATAGGTAAAAAATCAGCAGCCCCAATTTTGCTGAATGGCTTGAAACGGTTGGAATACCGGGGATATGATTCTGCCGGAATCAGCGTTATTGTGGATTCCAGAATTGAACAAGTCAAAGCAAAGGGCAAATTGTCAGTTTTATCAGAAATTCTGGAAAATAAACCTGTAATGTCGAATATGGGCATAGCCCATACCCGCTGGGCAACCCATGGCGCGCCCTCAAACCAGAATTCTCATCCCCACAGCGATTGCAGAAATGAATTTTCTCTGGTTCACAATGGTATAATCGAAAATTACCTGGAATTAAAAAAAGAATTGGAAGAAAAGGGCCACCGGTTCAAATCGGAAACTGATACCGAGGTTCTTGTCCATTTAATTGAAGAACTCTATAACGGCGATCTTGTTCAGGCAGTCATAGATACCCTGAAAAGAGTAGAAGGTTCTTATGGAATCGGGGTTATTTCTTCAAAAGAACCTGATAAGATAATTGCCGCCCGGCAGGACAGCCCACTGGTAATTGGAAGAAGCGACAATGGCAACTTTATAGGCTCCGACATACCCGCCTTTCTTCATTTCACCCGTTATGTCCAGCATATCAAGGACAGGGAGATTGTAATTATAACCGGTGATGATGTTAAAATTATGGATTTTGACCGGAACCAGGTTCAAAGGCCTATAACAAAAGTTCTCTGGAATGCCGGTATGGCGCAGAAGAGCGGTTTCAAGCATTTCATGCTGAAAGAGATCTTCGAACAACCC
The DNA here is from genome assembly GCA_964607865.1 of uncultured bacterium. Lineage (GTDB taxonomy): Bacteria > Vulcanimicrobiota > JAJTBE01 > JAJTBE01 > CAZSLZ01 > CAZSLZ01. The sequence continues at coordinate 3,728 of CAZSLZ010000154.1, read as the reverse complement.
AAGGTAATTAACGATGTTTTAAAAGGCCGGCTTTCCGGGAACGGCGTGGAAATAGAAGAGTTTCATATCTCTGACCAGGAAATAAATAAATTGAACAAAATTGTAATTACTGCCTGTGGAACTGCTTATTATGCGGGTATGATAGGCAAATACTTCATAGAAGAGTTCACCAGAATCCCGGTGGAGATTGATGTTGCCTCGGAACTTCGCTACAGAAACCCTGTAATTGATGAAAACACCCTGATGATAGCCATAAGCCAATCCGGCGAAACCGCTGATACCTTGGCATCTTTCCGGGCTGCAATCGATTCCGGCGCCCATGCTCTTGCAATAACAAATGTTGTGGGGTCGTCCATAACCCGGGAAACCAACAATATAATCTACACAAGGGCAGGGCTGGAAATTGGGGTAGCTGCCACCAAAACCTTTGTTGCCCAGATATTAGCTTTACTTTTATTTACCCTTAAAGTGGGGCTGGTAAGAAAAGCCATAACTACAGAACAGTTCAACGAGATTAAAAAGGAAATGGAACAATTACCCGATATGCTGGATCGGGTTCTGGAAAACTACGAAGCAATACGAAATATAGCCAGAAAATACTACAAATGCGAAGATTTTCTTTTCCTGGGACGCAACATTTCTTTCCCCATAGCCCTGGAGGGCGCACTGAAATTGAAAGAGATTTCCTATATTCATGCCGAGGGATACGCCGCCGGCGAGATGAAACACGGCCCTATTGCCCTTATTGACGGGAACACCCCGGTTATTTCAGTTTTACCCCAGGGCCCTGTTTACGAGAAAATATTATCTAATGTTCAGGAAGCCAAAGCCCGCAATGCTGTTACAATTGGAATTATTAACGACACCGATGAGAGCATCGGCGAGTACCTGGACGACATTATCGCCATTCCCCACACCAACCACTACCTGAGCCCCATATTATCGGTAATTCCACTTCAACTTCTGGCATATTTCATTGCCGATAAAAAAGGCCGGGATGTGGATCAACCCCGAAACCTGGCAAAAAGTGTTACAGTAGAATAATTTAAAACCTGCTTAAAGGTTATTTACTGTTTCTGAATGAAGAAACCATGGCAATCTCAGGCTAGATATTGTATTTTCCTTGCCCACATACTTCTGTCAAAAACCATTGCTTCTTTTTTTTATGCTCACATCAAATAGAAGAAATCAACGTAAACATTCCTGAATCATTTCAACAGACAGAAAGAATTTGAACACAGGTTGAAGTCGGCAAGTTTATATTCCTTGTATTTGTTTAATATATTTCTTACCTCTTCAAACATTTGCGGGCTCATCTTCAGCCTGGCAACAGCCTCGAATCCGGTTTTCTTCAGAAATTTAAGAGCTTTCAATCCGCCCCTGCTGATTTTAATTCCCCTATCAACATTTTCTTTATTACAAGCAGAGCAGACCGCGCCCCCAAGTTCAAAATTCACAAAACAGTAATCCCCCTTTTTTTCGCAACAGACGCAGGTTTCCAGAAGGGGAGCATAACCCATCATATCAATAAATTTTAAATCGAACACCAGCGAAGTTAATCCCGGATCTGCACATTTATCCAATAAAAGAAGACAGTTTTTAACCAGGTTATAAATATGAAAATTTTCTTCATCTTCTTCGTGGGTTTTATTAACTGTATCTAAAATATACAATCCAGCCAAGGTTTTGTCCAGGTCTTTTCGTATTTCCGAAAAACAATTCACAGTTTCATCCTGGCGTATGGTGGCAAGGTTTTTACCCGGGCTTAACATTAAAAACAATATATTCATGGGTTCGAATTTACCAATGGTCTTGCTGGTTATTTTCTTTGTGCCTTTAGCCACAGCTCGAAACTTGCCCAGCCTGGGAGAAAGGAATACAATAATCTTATCCCTCTCGGAAAGAGGATATGTTTTTAAAACTATAGCTTCCGTCTTTGCATATTCAGGCATAGTGATTTCTGTTAACCGCTTTTGCCAGTTTCCCTTCATCAGGTCAAAATTACCTGTTTACAAATCCATTCATTTCTTATAAACTATAAAAAACACGGGGGTATTTTAATGAAAGCAAAAATTGCACTGGCCATGAGCGGCGGGGTTGATTCTTCGGTTGCAGCCTATATTTTGAAGGAACATGGGTTTGATTTGATTGGTGTGACCATGGTGGTATCGCCCACCGACAGTTTAACTGAGAACCCAACAATTGAAGATGCCAGAAGAACCTGTGATGCCCTTGATATACCTCATCATACCGTAGATTTAAGACAGGAATTTCAAAAGGAAATTATAGATTATTTTGCCGGTGAATATTTTAAAGGCAGAACACCCAACCCCTGTGTGATGTGCAACCCCACCATCAAATTCGGAAAATTATTTGAGTTTGCCAACGCCCATAACTGCAATAAATTCGCCACAGGGCATTATGCCCGTATTGAACTTAACCATACCACAAATAAATATGAATTAAAAACCGGCCTCGACAAAACCAAGGATCAGGGTTATGTTCTGTATCGCCTTACCCAGAACCATTTAAAAAACATTTTTTTTCCCTTGGGTAAAATGACAAAAAACGAAGTAAAAAAGATTGCCGGTAATTTGGATTATATTCCTGCAGGTAGGGAAGAAAGCCAGGAGATTTGTTTTATAGAAGATGACAATTATATAAGATTTCTTCAGGAAGAATATGATTATCGCCCGGTTCCCGGCCCAATCATTCATATTAACGGCGAAATACTGGGAACCCATAAGGGAGTGATTTATTACACCATTGGCCAGCGTAGAAGGCTGGGCATTGCCCACCCCAAACCTTTGTATGTTATAAAAATTTTACCTGATACCAACACTTTGGTGGTGGGTTATAACGAAGATTTAATGAAAACCGAAGTAACAGTTTCAAAGATCAACTGGATTTCCGGCAACTTCCCCAATGCAAACAAAGTTTTCTGCAAAATCCGCTACCGCCATAAAGTTTCTAAGGCGATTATTGAAGAAACTGAAAATGGGGTAACTGTTGTTTTTCGTGATCACCAGAGGGCAATCACCCCAGGGCAATCGGCAGTTTTCTATTCTTACCCCGATGCAGAAAAAATTCTGGGTGGAGGGATTATTACACGCATATAGGTTAATCTATATTTATATTTATATCTATGATATTGACAATCATTCTCTAATTTGGTAAAATAAAATAAAAAATATTTTTCAAGGCTGATTGAACTAAAATGAAAGTAAAATTTATTTCTATTGCCAGAAGAATTATCCAGGTAATTACAGCTGTATTAATTAACAGCGCCCCGGATTATTTTAACACGGGAAAAATTTACAAGGGGCCACAGAAACAATTCTGTGTTCCATTTTTAAATTGTCAGAATTGCCCTACCGCCAGGACTTCGTGCCCAATACACTTCATTCAGAATGTATTGACCCGGCATAAAAATGAAGGAGTCAATATTTCAGTTTACGGTTTTATTCTTGTCGGTGCCATAATTATGATGGTGGGAAGAGCGCCCTGCGCCTGGCTTTGCCCTTTTGGCCTGTTTCAGGATTTACTTGCCCGAATAAACAGAAAAAAGTTTTCGCTACCCCGCTGGGCATACAAGATAAGATATTTCGTTTTGGGGTTTCTTGTAATCGGGCTTCCATTTTTGACAGGTTTTCACTGGTATTCCAAAATTTGCCCTTCAGGAACCCTCACATCAAAAGCGCCCTGGATTATAGTACACCCACCATTTA
>CAZSLZ010000153.1:0-6691 GCA_964607865.1 uncultured bacterium | reverse complement strand
ATCGTAACTTTCGCTGATTGAACCAGGATAATTCAAATAGGAACCGTAAAATCCCCTATAACAGGGCCCAAGGGGAACGTGGAGTTTTTGGCACATTTCAGAAAACCTGCCTGACAAGACTTGCACTGGTTATCTACATCCTGAACGTCTTCGGTTGAACGTTTCAGTATTGCAACTTCCTTTATCTCCACAGCTTCCGAATTCATGGGAATGATCAATACAGCCTTATTAACCATGATAATTTCAAACAGGTCATACAGGAACTGAATACAGCGGTTAAACTCATTGACGGTTATAAGATATTCCAGCCCATCAAGAATAATAACGCTTTCCTTACTTTTTTCCATAAATTCAGAAATTGTATAAAGCAGGCTACCCAGGTTTGCTCCGGGAATGGAAGAAGTTTCCTCTTTGTTTTTGGAAAGCCAGACCACTGGGGTTTTTTCCAGGTGATATAACTGCTGAATTCTGCCAGGATAAGTGCGGGTTATGATAAGCCCGAAAATTCCGTGAGAAACCATATCCTTGAAGACCTCATAACTTTTTGCAGGGCGTTCCTCGCAGACAAGGTAAGAGCACCCAAAATCAAGTTTATATTTCCGCGCCGAGTCGGTAGGATGCTCCAATGCTGGTTCAATAATCAGGCTCTTTTCCAGTTCATCCACCTTTTTTTCCAAATTCTTCGTATAACTTTTCAATTGTTCGTTAGCTTTTTTCAGTTTTTCTTCCAGAGCTTTTCTCTCAGTTACATCATTAAGTGTTATAAACATTTCATTAATTCTGGGCATTATGGAAACCATACACTTGGCATAGCACTCCCGATTGTTTTTTGTCCTGATTTTCATTTCAAAATCAGTGGGAGCTTTTTTCTCATCAACCAAGCCTTTTATCCAATTATTATAATAAGAAACGAACCTGTCCTTTTCTGATTCTACCGGTAAATTATAATATTTCATTGTAGAAATTTCTTCTGCGGTGAAACCGGTTATCTCTTCAAATTTCTTATTGGGGCGTATGAACAGGCCAGTTTTCATATCAACACTGATGAAGCCGGAATTGGCATTCTCATACAGCTCCTTGAACCGTTCCCTGGATTCCCTCAACTGCTGTTCCATTTTCATCAGAGATTGGGAAAGCCGGTATTTATCGAGAGATCTGCGAATAACATCGGGTAATTTCTTTAACAGGCTCCGATCCTTCACCACATAATCATAAGCACCAAGCTTCATGGCTTTTACGGCAACTTTCTCATTACCCAGGCCGGTTACCATAACTACAGCCATGCTTATGGTTTTATCCGAAATGGTTTCCAGAAAAGAAAGCCCGTCGGAGTCGGGGAGGTCATAATCGAGAACCATAAGATGAATATTGTTTTTTGATAACAACTCAAGAGCGTCCTTGGAACTTTTGGCAGTAAACACCTTATCGATGTTATCCAGTTTTTCAATGGATTTTTTCTGAAAGGAAAGATGTTCCGGGTTATCCTCAACCAATAATAAATTAAAACTGTTTTTCATTACTTCAACCTTTAATTCAGAACTTTCGCCAATCGCAGAGAGTAAAATAAATTCGTCAGAAACAGTAACCGGTATTCACGAAATTTCTGCAGTGTATTACTGTATTTTATTTGCATTTGGTTCGATTTTCCCTTCTATTCAAGTTTGACAGCATTATAATTTACAGGAATAATATCAACAAAATAGAATTAGATTGTTAAACCAATCTGGATATTAAATACTATGGAACAGGACAAGCCGAAAAAAGACTACAATAATGTTATTAAAGCTATTAAGGATTTTATAATAATTTTTTTTCTCTTCTTGTTTTTTTTGTTAAATATACCCGCCAAAAAATTCGTACTGAATATTAACAGCGGCAAACTGCACAGAATCGACTGCCATTTTGTAGAACGGATAACCCCCAGGTATAGAAAATACCTGGTTAACATTAATCAGGCCAATAAAGATTCCGTAAATAAATGCAAGTCATGTATAGAAAATGAATAACCCGACGAGGACCTTATGCTTGATGTTGGAAATGTAATAAAAAACCGATATAAAATAACGGGGATAATACATAGCAGTAAGTATTCCACCGTATATACCGCCCTGGACTTCAACCTCAACCAGGAAGTTATTCTGAAAGCCTTTACTATAAGGGTTCGAAATCCCCATCAAATAAAAGTGGCAATGAAAAAATTTGAAAAGAGAATCATTGCCTTGGTTTCTATGAAACATCCGGGAATTCCAAAATTTTACGATTACTTCACTAAAGGAACACAACAGTTTCTGGTTATGGAATATATCCCCGGAAGAAACCTGGGAAAACTCATCGAAGACAGTTTCGTTCCCGTTTATGAACCCGACGCGGTCAGCATATGCATTCAGATTACCGATACTTTAAATTTTCTTCATTCCCAATCCACTCCTGTTGTTTTTAAAGACCTTAAACCTTCACATATTATGGTTACCCCCGACGATGGCATAAGATTAATCGATTTCGGGCTTTCTCATTTTTTTAAACCTGTAGGGGAAACCCGGAAAAAGAAAGTCAACCTGCATGGCTACGCTCCGCCGGAACAATTTGCCCAGGACGTATATAATGAAAAAACCGATCTCTACCCGGTGGGGGTAATCCTGCACCAGATGGTCACATTGAGAGATCCCACCGACTTGAAAAACATGTATAAATTTCCACCGGCTTCCAGCATCAACCCCAAAATTACCCTGGAGTTAGATGAAATTATTGCAAAAGCCACAGCTTACCGCCCGGAAATTCGTTTCGGCACCGCCGGGGAATTTCACCGTGTATTAGACAACCATCTTCAACGATGGGAATTATTATCAAAACGGAGACTTATAAAACCCCGGAAAACTGAAGAAATTGAAGCAAAACTGAAATCAACCTCAACTGAAAAACCGGAGGAAACACAGGATAAGGCCCGGGAAACCGTAACCATACCCAATGCAGAAACCGTAAAACCCAGAAGCCATTTTAAAAGGCGTTCAAAAAAGAAGGAAAAAAAGCCCGATAAAACCGCCTCAGACAAGAAATCCAGCAAGCCTTTTATTAATAATAAGTTGCTGATTAACCTGACAATTATTCTTATTCTAATATTAGCAATTTTATGGGTTTTGAAAGGCTACGCCGTAAAACCAGGCCAACCCGGCAACCCCAGTGAACCCCGCTCTCCTTATGCTCTTTCACACGATAAGGAATTGGCTGAAATAAGAAAAAAGGGAATTAAATTATATAAAAAGGGCTACAATAATAATGATAAAAAGGTTCTGACCGAGGCTTTGTCTTATTTGACCAAAATCAAATATGCAAACCAGGCCGATGTAGAGGTTCAGGTTTACTGGTAGAACAGCCATGTATTGTTATCCGGCAAGGATTTTCTGAAAGTGGGAGCGCTTTTGTCCATAACCGGTGAAAATTTTGAAGCAGGCAGGCAGATGCTCGCAGGAATAGGGCTTGCCCAGGAAAACCACAACAAAAAGGAAGATATACCTCCGGTCGTTGTAGAAGTTTACGACGATAAATCATCATTATCCGAAGCTGTTGCCCTTGCCACCGAAGTGAGCAAAAATGATGGCCTGCTGGCAGTTATCGGGCCTGTCAGATCATCTTTTCTGCTGAATACAGCGCCATTTTTTGAGAAATCAAAAATCGTCCAGGTCGCTCCCACTGCAGTTTGTTCCGATTTGGAGAATCTGGGAAGTTACATTTTCAGAAGTTCCGGCGACGGCCGTTATCTGGGCAAAAAAATGGGGGAATTTTCGGTAAATGAACTGGGTTTGAAACGGATTGCCGTAATTTACGATCAATTTGACCCTTACAGCAGTATAAATGGAAAAATATTTTTAAATACCGTGAAGGAATTGAAAAAATCCGACACAAAAGAATTGCATCTGAGCCTGGAAGAAACCGATTATTCTCCGGTAGTCGATGAATTAAAGGAATATCATCCCGACGGGGTCTTTTTTGTTGGCTATCATCAGCATCAGGCAAAACTAGCAAAAAAAATGAAGGAAGCTGGTATAAAAACCATCCATCTGGCCACGGTAGCCACCTATTCCAACCAGCTTATTACCCAGGGAGGCGACTCAGTAGAAGGGCTGACTTTTCAATCCTTCTTTTTCCCCGAATCCCCTTTCGAAACCCAGAAAAATTTCACTAAGGAATATCTTCAAAAATACGGAGGAGTCACCCCCAACTTTCGATCCGCCATGGCTTATGATTCCATGCTGGTCATATCCGAGGCAATTGTCAAGGGGGCAGAAACTCCCACTGAGTTGGCAGATTACATTAAGGAAGAACTGAAAATATCTGACAAACTTCTAGGCGCCACCGGTGTTCTCTCCTTCGATAAGAACGGATGCAGGGAAGAGATTTCCCTGATACCCATATCAGTTCAAAACGGTCAATTCAAACTATACAATAAATAGCATCTGCCTAACATGGAACAAACAAGCCGAAGAATCTGTTGTAAATTATGAAGAATTTCAAGAGGTGATATAATTGGGTGGTTTATTTCGTTCAGCAAACAGCAATGAATCCATGGTAAAAAACCAGCTCATTAGTCGTGGAATTACTGATAAAAAAGTTATTGAAGCCTTCATGAATGTGGACAGGGCCAGTTTTGTCCCACCCGAGTTTCAAGGCCATTCCTATGAAGACTACCCTCTTTCCATTGGCGATGGGCAGACAATTTCCCAACCTTATATGGTGGCAATGATGACCGAGCTTCTGGAAATAAAAGGCAATGAAAAAATACTGGAGATAGGCACAGGCAGCGGGTATCAGACTGCCATATTGGCGGAGCTGTGCGAGGAAGTCTATACCATAGAAAGAATTGCCAAACTTGCGGATAAAGCCAGGGAGAAATTGAAAAGCCTGGGTTTCGGCAATATCCATTTCAAGGTGGGAGACGGTTATGAAGGCTGGGAAGATGAAGCTCCCTTTCAGAGAATGATATTAACCGCTGCGCCCGAGGATGTTCCGGAAAACCTGGTATCCCAACTTGACCTGGGAGGAAAAATGATTCTGCCTTTGGGGCCTCGTTTTTCAGTTCAGAAATTATATGTTTTAACTAAAACCAAAGATGGTTATGACCTGGAAGACCACGGAGGGGTAGCTTTCGTTCCAATGGTTCAGAAATAATTCAGGTTTTTTGGGCATCCGATGGAAGGAAATAGGATTAATTCTAAGAATATCAACATCTGTTAAGCATTGCACAATCCATCCGGCATTACCATTGGAGGTAATAATGTTAATCAGCCTGGACCCTTACAATCCTGAATTATGGTATCTGTCTGACGCCGTTGAAATACTGCGTGACGGGGGGGTAATAGCGTACCCCACCGACACGGTTTACGGGCTGGGATGTGATTTGTTCAATAAAAAGGCAATCGAAAGAATTTACCGTATAAAAAAAATGCCCCGGCCCAAGCCATTGAGTTTTATTTGTTCAGATCTTACACATATAGCAGAATACGCAAAAGTTAACACTGTAGCTTACCGGATGATGAAGAAATTATTGCCCGGCCCTTACACTTTCATTCTGCCCGCCACCCATAACGTGCCCAGGCTTATGTTAAACAAACGTAGAACTGTGGGAATAAGAGTCCCTGATAACATTGTGGCAAGGGAGTTGGTAACCCAGCTTGGCCGGCCTATTATAAGCACAAGTTTATCGATTGATGAGGATGAACCGGTGAGTGACCCGTTTAAGATTTACGACAATTATAAGGATGAGATTGACGCTATTATTGACGGAGGGCTGCTGAAAACAGAGCTTTCCACCATAATAGATATGACAGGCAGAACCCCGTTGCTGGTAAGACAGGGCAAAGGGGAAGTTGACGAGATGTTGATTACCAGTTAAGATGAGCAACAACAACCCCAAGAATCCAATAATTGTAGTCCTGGGCCCAACTGCCTCGGGAAAATCGGAATTGGCAATCGAAATCGCAAAAAGGTTCAACGGAGAAATAATCTCCGCTGATTCCGCTCAGATATACAAGGAATTACAAATAATAACCGCCCGGGCTACCCCCGAAGAGATGGATAATATCCCCCATTATTTCAGCGGATTTATGCATCTGGGCGAAGACTTCAGCGTATCGGCATTTCAGCAATTGGCCTTCCAGATAATTAAGAAAATTGTTTCCCTTGGAAAATTACCCATACTGGTTGGAGGAACAAACCTTTATATCAAGGCTATATTAGAAGCTTATGATTTTCCCGATGTTGAACCGGATATGGAATTAAGAAAACAACTGGAAAAAAAAGCAAATGAAATTGGCAAAGAAGAGTTTTATAAAATCCTGAAGAAAAAGGATCCATCGGCAGCCATGAAAATACATCCCAACAATCTGAGAAGGGTAATAAGGGCAATGGAAATTATTGAAAAAACCGGCAAGCCTTTTTCGGGTTTTTATAACAAAACCGAACCTCATCCAGTTAATTTATATCCATTTATTATAAGTATTGAAATCGACCGGCAAATCTTATATAATAGAATAAATTATAGAACAGAAAAAATGTTTTCTTCGGGAGCCATTGAAGAAGTAAATAGACTGGTGAAAAAAGGTAATAAAGATGTTTTGTTGAAAAGCAAGATTCTGGGAGTAGAAGAAGTATATAATATTTTGAGCGGTAATTATTCTATTGATGAAGGAAAGGAAAT
>CAZSLZ010000152.1:0-6828 GCA_964607865.1 uncultured bacterium | reverse complement strand
TTATCCAAACTTGAATCCACAGTATGGATTCCCATGAAAACCAAGGATAATGTGGTGGGTATCATTACCCTGGGAGCAAAAAACATCCAGGGTTCCGATATGGGTTACCTGGAGCATTTGGCAAACCAGGCATCAGTGGCCTTTGAAACCGCATTTTTGTACGAAACCATTGAAGAATCCCGCAGGGAACTGGATCGCCAGATGCATAATCTGTCAATTCTTTATGAAGTGGGCAAAGCCATGAATTTCATTGAAGACCTGACCAAACTACTTGTGCAAATTCTGGATCAGGCTATCGAAGTGGTGGAAGCTTCCAAGGGTTCTCTCATGTTATTGGAAAATGATGAGCTGGTAGTAAGGGTAGTAAGGGGAATAGATCGCCTTACTGAAGAGAAGATTATCAAGGGGGAGATTCAATGTACCAGAATAAAACTGGGCGAGGGTATTGCAGGAATTGTTGCTGAAACCGGTGAGCCACTGTTGATTGAAGATGCCAGAAATGACAGCCGGTTCATTGCCTCTCAGACCTCCAATGTGGACAACATAATGTGTGTGCCTCTTAAAATTTATGATGAGATAATCGGGGTCATTAATATGTCCAATAAAATCGGAGGCAAGACTTTTATACAGGAAGACCTTCAGATTTTGAACACCTTGGCGGATCAGGCTGCTGTGGCGATTAACAACGCCAGATTGTATGAGCTGGCAGTTACCGACGGCCTTACCAAGGTATTTCTGCGGCGTCATTTCATGCAGAACCTGGATGCCGAGTTGCAGCGTGCCAACCGATACAAGCACCCGGTATCTCTGCTAATGACCGATATTGATCATTTCAAGCGCCTTAACGACTCTTACGGGCACCAGGCCGGAGATAAGGTATTGGTGGAAGTGGCAAGAATTCTGAAAAACAGCACCAGGGCCACCGATATGGTAGGCAGATACGGCGGGGAGGAATTCTGCGTTATGCTGCCTGAAACCCCCAGAAAAGGCGCCAGGGTTATTGCGGAAAGATTGAGAGAAAAAATCGAAGCCAATACGGTTATTTACAGGGATACCCCCATAAACGCCACCCTGAGCATTGGAATAGCAACCTTCCCCCAGGACGCAACAAACCCTAAGGAACTTATCAGGAAAGCCGATGAAGCCCTATATGCTTCCAAGGAAAACGGAAGAAACAGGGTAACACCATGTTCCGAACCCGATGAGGATGAAGAGGATTACCTTCAACCGCCTGCCCATACTGACATAAGCGAAGAATTCAGGGACGAGGACGAGGAAGAACTGGATGAATTGGAATAGCCGGTTGTTTTTTTTTATTTTTTTGATATAATGTTTGCATAATAAAATACAGGGCTGGTTATGAACAGAAAAATTATTACAAGTTTCATTGTTTGTTACATTTTATTATTTTTATTTACTTCCGGCATGTGCCAGGGAAAAATACTTACAGGTATAAACCCTTACCTGGCTGATTTGAATACCCTTTCCAATAACAGTACCTGGCAGGCGGAAACAGTTTCGGGTTCAGCTACTCTGCACAGTTACGCCGGCCAGCTTGGCTGTGAATTTGACCTTAACACCGGCGAGAAGTATGTGGAAACTATGATTTATTCCGGATTCCAGCAGGGTTTTAACTTTCTGGGCATAACGGAACCGTCAACCCTGATGTCACTGAGAACTTTTTATTTACTTCGCTCCCTTCTTCTGCCCGCTACTTATGCCCAATCACAAAGTTTTGAGTTTCAGCCCGAATGCATCGGAATTACCGGGTTCACCTGGGCAGGCCCAAGGGAAATTGCCGTATTTGGAACCGACAAATTGGCATTCTTTACAGACTCAGGAAACCGAATCCTGGTTTTTGAGAACAAAATAAAAGATTACACCCAACTGCATGAATCTGAATATCACTATGTCGATATAATCAAAAATGGAATGTATCCTCTATTCAACACTAACTACAGCCCTCTGGCCCAGGCTCTGAACGATTATGTTTCGTATTGGTCTGACATGGGCTATAATTTTGAAAATGTTTACATATTGGAGACACCCGAGCATATGGAAATCAGGGAAGACCTCACCAACAGGCTCACCAATGCCGATAATGATAATACCTATGCAACCCCGGTTTCTGATTTCACTACCCTGGTTAACTGGGTGGCCCAACAGGGTAATTTTGCTGTGGCAATGTTTAGAAAACCCGAAACCGAAACCGCAGATAATGTGCTGAACCAGGAATTTTTTGAAGATGCTCTCTCTCAGGAGGCCCTGGATTATTTTACCCTTATTGAGGTTAACCAGGAAGATTCTATGAACCTGAATTCCCCTTTTGTAGCTGCCCTTAAAGAAGGCTGGAAACTGGCGCCGGTCGCCAAATACAGTTCTACAGGCTTATTCGATGATACTTCCACTTCATTTTTCACTGGAATCTGGAGTGAACGTTTGCAGGATACCACGGGAGGAACCGGCAACATGGCCGGCGATACGGAAAATGCTAAAAAAATTCTGGATGCATTGAGAAAAAGAAGAACCTATGTGGGAAATATGAAACAGGGAGCAGTAAAATTCTATATTACCGATTCAAACCAGAACACCCTGGCTGTTATGGGAGATACTTTCACCCAGAATATTCCTGTCCAGTTTAACGTTGCCATAACCCATGAGGAAAATGACCAATACATCTACATCCTTCAACCCCGCCTGATAACAATCTTCAACGATAAAACCGCCCGGTTTGCCCCTCTTACTTCCTTATACCATAATACAAACCTGGAAGACAGAGATGAAACCCCCCTTTATTTCAAACGGGTTGATTCCATAAATAACCTGGCAGCTGCCTATGCTTACTGCAGGGTTATCAGGGTTAACAAAGAAAATTGCCAGGAAGGCTGGTCTTATCATACTATCAGAGAAAAATCCCTGTCAGGTAAGATTCATTCTTCAAGTTTTCATCTTACCTCAGCTCCAATTTACTTTTAAAGGAAAGGAAAGAAAAATACAGAAGAGTTAAATTAATAATATTCAGGAGTGAAAAAACAATGTGGTGTCTTAGATGCGGTAACAGAGAACCAGGGCCGGAAAATTTCTGCAACGAATGCGGAAATGAATTGGGCCCCGTGGAAAACCGGGTGGGTTATTTCAACCAAATGCTGAAACTCACCGGAGAGTTATTAACAAACCAGATTACTATAGAAGAATATGAAAATACCATTCAGTGGGCCACTGAAGCAACCCACGATATGCTTATAAACCTGGAACCCATAGAAAAACAGATGAAAACTGCAGGATTTAACGAACTGGCTCTCACCATAATGAGCCGGCCCATACAAACCTATAAGCAGGGGGTCAAAACTTTCCAGGAAGGGCTGGAAAAACTACGCCATTATGTTTATGAACAAAAACAGAGCCATCTGCATACCGGGCTTTCGCTTCTTGAAAAAGCAAATAACATGTTCAACAATACAGCTGACACAACAAACTATATGATTGACGATATATCCAGGACACTGGAAGAAATTGAAGCTGAACAATCCTGATTCATTCCCCTTTTTAGAATAAATTTCCCCTGAAATATGGCTATGACCCCAATTTTAGAAATCGGAGAACGGGTTTTATACTCATTTCGAAAAAGGAAAAATGAATTATCTGATCTACCAGGGTTGAATCTCTATAATAACTGCTTTTAATGAATATCCTATCATTAAAGCAGTTGTTATCTTCATCGGCATTTCACCGGGCTAAACCTGAAAAACACGACAATAGTGCCCACCATGTTGTCATTGCAAGGTTTCGAAGAAACCTTGCAATCTCAATTCAGATCGGGTTGGTTCAAAACCCACTTACCTGGGTGGTACAGAGAGCACCACACATCCTGCGGATGCTCGTGATGACGAATTTTGTGTAGATTTTATTTTTTTCTTTCAACAATTGTTGAAGTTTTTTAGGAATTAGTATAAAGTAATTTATAATTTTCCCTATAAAATAGCCCCATTTAAGGGGCTTTACTTAGTTTATGCTATAGTAATTCTTTTTTATCAGGTTTAAATAATATTTATACAGCGATTTTCTCGGATTCCATTTCCGCCGTATCAGGATTTTTTTTTTGACTCCATCCAATTGTTGAAAAGTGAAGGTATAAATTTCCTTTAAATGCTCATCGTCGAGTAAACCAAAATCAATCTTATCCAATTCGTCGCTTTCCATATTTTCCATCAGGGCCTGGCGTTTAATTTCCATAGAATCCCTGAACACGTTAAGGAATTCTGTGGTATCGGAATCCGGGGCTTCATCCATCCATTGGCATCCACAAACAGGACAGCTGAAATATTCGCGGTCATCCCGCAATTCCACTTCCTTACCACATCCCTGACACATAAGATTGATCATAAAAATTCTCCCTGGAATAAGTTCGGAAATTCCCATTCTCGTTGATTTCCAATATCTATATATACAGGAATCCAACAAAATACTTTAAGAAATAAGTAGTAATTTTGGTTCCTTTATTGAAGGAAACCCGGTTATACTTTAGTATAACCGGGTTCATCACTTTACTCGAATTTATTCAGATAAACCCTGGAGGGATCTCCATCCCAGGAATATATCAAATAGAAATTATTATTTTCGTCGGTGGTCACTTCCACACCATAACAATCTGCGGATCCCGGGTCCATTACCTGGGGTTGCGACCATTCCTCCCCGGAATTGTCATACCCAATAATATAGACCCTGTCAAAATTTCCATCAGATTGAACAATGCCTATTTTTATGTCGCCATATTCATCATAAGCCAGGGAAAATTCTGTAGTGGGCTGGTTCTGATTATCCAGTCGAAGTGGTAATGTCCATTCCTGGTTTTCGTAGTTGCTGACATACAGGTTATCAAAACCGCCTCCATCGTCGGCCAGCCAGAAAACATATATATTACCTTGGGAATCCTCATAAAGACGGGTACTGTTGGTAATCATGGAATAATCATACCCATCTTTAACAGTTATTGGCTCACTCCATTCACCATCGTCTGATAAGAATTGAGCTACCTGAATGGCAGTTCCATTCACTCTGGCCCTGGTACCATCTACCGGCTCTGCTTCCGTTGAGTGGAAGGCTGCCCAGAAATTCCCCTGGTTATCTACTGCCACATCGGGGCTTTCCACCAGGTTATTATCATTTATAAGAATTGGCTCAGACCATTCAGAAGTGCTGTTATTGTAATATCTGGAATATGACTTAAAGGAAAATCTTACCTGCAACTTGTCATTATAGGGTTGTACAATAGAAACTTCCAGGTTTTCAAATACCACCATGGCGTTATTATTGCTGTCAAAAGCAATTTTTGCATAAGAATTGACAATGCCTGGAGAACCGTCCGGAGTCAACTGCTGGGGCTGCGACCACTGACCGGTGCTGTAATCTTTCCTGGCAACATAATAAGCAGCTCCCGCCCTGTTTGCCCGATGCATATCAAGGTTAAACCCATCGATAGCATCTTCCTGAATAAACAGGCAGAATACATTGCCTTCAGAATCGATGCTCAGTTTCGACTCTCCTGCAAAAACATTACCTGAAGTCAACAAGGTTTCGTCACCCCAACTCAGTCTTTCTGAATCAAAGGCCCTGGAATATATTCTCAAGAATTCATCTTCATCCAGTTTGCTGTAAACACAAACTGCGTTATTATTGGGAAGAAAAACTACATCAGCAAATGCAATTGAGGATTCATCACCGGTTGCCAACTGCACCGGATCTCCCCACTCTCCCTGCCGGCTTGCGGAAAGGCCGGAGTTAAACCGTCGGGAATATAAAGTTGCAGTTGTGGCGCTTTCTTCAATATATAAAGACAGGGCATTGTAATTCGAGTCGGTGGCATATGCAGGAAAAAGAACATTGTCATCAGTTTCAGGGTTCATCTCTTCATTTCCCGTCCATTCTCTCAGCCGGGTGAATATAACATCCAGGTTACTTTCCAACTCGTTTACAGCAACCTTAACCGGGCCTGTTTCAGCCCAGGGTGGCACACTACAGGTAATGGAAGTATCAGACCAGCTTTCAATCTGTTGAGCCAGTACATTATTAAAATAAACCTTGGCACAGAATTGATCTTCACCAAAATTTTCGCCGGTAATTGTAACTGTTGCCCCTACCAGAGCCTGGGCCGGAGTGATTCCAGTAATTGCGGGAACCGCAGGAGGTATGGGGGAAGGGGACGCCGATGGTGTCGGAGTGGGCGATGAATCAGGATGATAAAAACTGCCACCCGAACACCCCGTCAAACCTATAGCCGACCATAACCCCAAAATTAATGCAATTGAAGCAAGACTGATAACAGAAAGAATTGATTTTCTTTTCATTTTCACACCAAAACCTTTCTAAGGGGAAATTTATTACTCCCAAAACCATTATGTATTACTTTTAAATAAACAAATAATCTTCCCTTCCAAGGGCGTGAAAGAATACAAATCTATCTTCCCATATAAAAGGCCCGCATTACAATTTCAAAAACCCAGTATCGCCGGGGTTGAATAACGGTATGATAAACTGTCCCGGCAATATCTTCGGGCTGCATCATAGCCTGTTTTTTCTGGTTCGGTGGTTCAGCACCGATTTTCTCATGAAAACCGGTATTTATTGAGCCGGGATATAAGACTGATACCCTCACATCGTTGGGTTTTGCCTCCAGAGCCAGAGCTTCCGAGAAACCAGCTACGGCAAATTTTGAAGCGCAATAACCTGCCATATTGGGTATTCCGTTTTTTCCTGCTCCCGAGGAAATATTAAGTATAAAACCATCTTTTTTCTTTTTCATATGAGGATAAATATATCTGCACATAAGAA
>CAZSLZ010000151.1:0-6889 GCA_964607865.1 uncultured bacterium | reverse complement strand
GAAAATAAGGCCTCTTAACAAAGGGTTCGTTTATATCCGCCACCAGTTGATCTTTCACCAGGGGCAAGTCAGCAGTAAAAGTAAAATAGCCCCTCTTGATGAGTTTCAGAGTGTAATCTCCCGGAGGTAATGAAACCTTGTATTTGTCCGGCTCCACTTCGTCAAATTTTAAGAACCGATAGTTATTGGCTCGTTTATCAATTATGTAGGCTTTATCACCGTAACCCAGCCTGGAATATACGATAACATAAACCCGCGCTTTTGTGTCCTGGAACATATCGCCGATTGCCTTTTCCATATCAGGGGCATCATCAGGCTCCACTCCGGTAAACTCAATTTCTTCCTCTTTGGGTTTTAGAGGTTTAGAGGTTCTTTCAGGCGCCGGTTCCGGAGTCTGGGTTTTCGGCGGTTCGTCAACAGGCATTTTCGGAGTTTCTGCCGGGGTTTTAATTGGAGTTTCCGTTTCCACGGCCAGCATGGTGGGGGTGGGTTTCGTTGGGCTGTCGGCGGTTACCGGTTGATGAGAAGAATTTATGAATAGATAAAACATTATTCCCAACATAAAAATTGACATGAGCACGAACAGATAGCCCATTAAGGGGTTCGGGCCTTGATTATTGCTGTTGTTGTAATATTCCGGTTGATTATTCATAACTTCTCCCCGTAACTTCTTTTACAATTATTTCCAATTCCCGGGGATCCTCCTGCTGCAATAGTTGCATTTTTCATTTTTAATATCCAACTTTTCTATATGATATCCTGTTCTTTTAACCAATATTTCGCCACAATCCGGGTAAACATGTTTAACCTCAAAATTATTGTATGTAAAGTATATTACATTATTTAAAAAATCACAAGAAATTTTCATTTAGTTTTATTTTTGAAAGGGAGATGAACCCTGAATATAAAAATATATAAACAGGGTTGTGTGAACCGGGGGGTGATGGTTTTTGCCCGACGAAATTTTTGACCATGCCCGGGAAATTCTGAAAAAAAGCATGGAAATTGATTCTCCGCTGGATATTGCCGGAATTATTTTATTTGTCATACCCCTGGGATGTTTCGCAAGGGTGTTAAGTTATTTTTCAGGAAAAGAAAAAAAAGAACTGGTAAATGCTTTGAAACGGAATGAAACCAGAAGTTTTTTAGAAATAACCCTGGTGGTAAGCCAATTTATAAAAAACAACCATTTAAACCTGGAAACCGAAGAATCCAGCCCTGAAATAATGTTGAGGAAGTTTGCAGGTTTTGCAGGCAAGAACCCCGATGTAATTGGAAAAAGTTTAAGAAATTTAATTTAAAATTACTGATAATTAATAAATTGAACCAAGAGAGGATGATAAATTTGTTAGGTGCCGAGGTTACCCTGGATATTTCCGAGATTATCCGCGCTTCACTGGGAGAAAAACGGGTAGATTTGTTATTGAAAAATGCCCGGATAGTTAATGTGCTGTCAGGCGAAATCTATAAAGAAAATGTTGCAGTCGATGGCGGCCTGGTTGTGGGCTTTGGCGATTACGAAGCTTCCCATGTGATAGATCTGGAAGGCAAATATCTTACTCCCGGCTTTATTGATGGTCACATGCATATGGAAAGCTCTATGGTTAACCCCACCGAGTTTGCCAGTGTGGCTCTGACCCGGGGGACCACCACCGTGGTGGTGGATCCTCATGAAATTGCCAATGTCCGGGGTATCGAAGGTATAAAATTTATTCTGCGCGCAAACAAGGTGGTCCCTCTGGATATATATGCCATGGTACCTTCCTGTGTTCCCGCCACTCCCCTGGAGACCTCCGGCGCCAGGCTTACCGCCGAAGACATAGGCCCCTCATTTACCAAGGACAGAATTCTGGGGTTGGGTGAATTAATGGATTTTCCCGGTGTAATTCAAAAAGACCCCCACGTTTTAAGAAAACTGAAGGTAAAGGGTGTACAGCGTATTGACGGCCATGCCCCCGGTGTTTCGGGCAAAAACCTTTATGCATATATTGCCGCCGGCGCCATATCTGATCATGAGTGTACCACTTATGAAGAGGCATTGGAAAAACTCAGGCTGGGAATGTATATTATGATAAGAGAAGGCTCGGTAACCAGGGATCTGGATGCCCTGCTGCCCCTGGTGACCCCTGTTAATATGAGAAGATGTATGTTTGTAACAGACGACCGGGAACCTACCGATCTTTTAAAAGAAGGGCACTTAAATTATGCGGTTAAAAAAGCAATACATAATGGAATGGATCCTACAGTGGCTGTGGCTATGGCTACTATAAACACGGCAAAATATTTCGACCTGAAAAACCTGGGCGCCATAGCTCCGGGTTATATTGCAGATTTACTGGTAATTGACGATTTCAATGAATTCAACATTTCGAAAGTTTTCAAAAAAGGCGAATTGGTGGCGGACAGGGGTAAAATCACCTACAGTGCCAGGCCCCTGGATCCTGCCCCGGTACTAAACACTGTTAATTTACCCCCGGTTACCGAAGATATGTTTAGAATTGAGGCAAAAGGCGAAGAAATAAATGTGATTGGCCTTGTTCCGAAACAGATTGTAACCAAGAAATTGAAAATGAAAGCAAAAATAGAAAACGGAGAAGCTGTTTCCGATACAAAGAACGATATTTTAAAAATGATTGTTATAGAAAGGCATAATGCCACGGGAAATATGGGTAAAAGTTTTATCCATGGCTTTGGCATTAAAAAAGGCGCCCTGGCTTCTACTGTGGCCCACGATTCTCATAATCTCATAATTCTGGGAACCAATGACCAGGATATGATGATTGCTGCCAAACGAATACAGGCATTACAGGGAGGACAGGTGATTGTGATAGACGGCGAGGTGGTTGCTGAGTTGCCTCTGCCTCTTGGAGGGTTAATGTCGGACCTTTCACTGGAAGAGGTACACGAAAGGCTGCTTGAATTTGACGAGATTACTAATAAATTGGGCTCAAAAGTCCCTCATCCCTTCATGACACTGAGTTTCATGGCTTTGCCCGTGATTCCCAGCCTGAAAGTTACCGACAGAGGGTTGGTGGACGTGAATAAATTCGACTTCATTGATATTTTTGATGTTAACGACTAAAATTTACTGGCTATAAAGGAACTCATATTTTTATTATAGAAGAAATTATTAAATTTTCTGGGAGGAATTATTGTGAAAAAAGAAACATTTCTGTGGATGACCCTGGGTATGGGAATAGGCATGCTGGTCACCTCAGCTTATATTTACGATGCTATCATGAGCGAACGGAGATCTAAAGAAGATCCCAGAGTCAGGAGAGCAGAAGAACTGATAGATGAGGCGGAAAACCTTCTTAAAGCTGCCAAAAAAAGTAAAAAAGCATAAATGTTTATGCCATAAAAATTCTGAAGAAGGATTCATTTTGAGTTCTTCTTTTTATTGTGCGTATGAAATGAAAGGATTTGACCGGTGTTAACCAAAAAAAGAAATAAACTTATTCTTGGTGTGTTTACCTTATGGCCGGTTATATATCTATTCCTGTTTATAATGATAACCATAATCACCATGATCTTTACCGCAAACGCCGGCCTGCAGAATCAGTCCTGGCTGGTTCTGCTGGTGGCAGCCTTTCATTTGATAACCATAGGTATAATCTTTATCCTTATGGGTATTTATGTTTATCTCATAGTTAAAAATAAAAATATTCGGGATGAAAAAAAAATAATATGGCTGGCGGTAATATTATTCGGAAGCATTATAGCTATGCCGGTTTACTGGTATGCTTATATCTGGAATCCCAAACAGGATAAGATGAAAGAAGAAAAGGATATTTTTTAATGTAATTATCACAACTCAGGAAAGGTTGTTTATGTATAAAATATTAGTCACCAACGATGACGGTTTTGACGCTCCCGGTATTACAGCTCTTGCCCTTGCCATGCAGGAACTGGGTGAAGTAACCGTGGTTGCTCCCGACAGGGAAAGAAGCGCCATTGGCCATGGGCTGACGTTTTTCAGGCCTCTGAGAATTCATCAGGAAGCTGACCTGGAAAAAGCCCGGGTTTTTTCCAGCGACGGAACCCCTACCGATTGCGTCCTTTTAGGGGTTCATGCCGTCCTGGAAAATACCCCGGACCTGGTGGTATCGGGTATTAACCGGGGGCCAAACCTGGGCGATGACATAACTTATTCGGGAACCGTTTCTGCAGCCCTGGAAGCAGCTATCCAGAAAATTCCAGCTATGGCGGTAAGCCTGTCCACTTTCGATTCCAAAGCTCATTATGAAACTGCAGCTCATTTCGCTGCTAAAATTGCACGAAAAATTCTGGAAAAGTCCCTCCCACCCGGCGAATTTGTTAACGTGAATGTACCGAATATTCCAGTTTATCAGGTTCAGGGCATTGATCTGACGGTTCAGGGAAAGACTGTCTATAAACAAAAAGTTATATCCCGCACTGACCCGAGGGGAATTAAATACTACTGGCTTACCGGAGATTTACCAAGAGGCGGGCAGGAAGAAGGAACCGACTACCAGGCTGTTCATGATAACAGGGTTTCGGTAACCCCCCTGCATACCTCCATGACCCGCCATGAATCACTGGAATTGCTTAATAGCTGGCAAATATTCGACAGAAAACCGGAGATTTAAATATGAAAAAATTAATTGTGTTAATTCTTATAACAGTTCTTTTTCTGGTTTTTGCAAACAATGCATACTGCAGGGAACATAAAGATTCACCCTGGGACAGGCTTGCAAAAAAAATATTGCTTACTGTTCCCCAGGAAAATGAATTAAAAAAAATACTGATGGAAGAAAAAGAACAGATTCTGGAATGCCGAAACCAATACGGGGCAAAAATTGTGGAAATACTGGGCAGGGAAAATGGTGAAAAATGGCATTCCACTTACGTTAAAATAAAAAATAAAGCCGATTTCGCCGGAGCTGTAAAAAAACAGCTGCTGCTTAACCCATTTTACCTTATTCATCAATACAAGGCTGATAATGATACCCAGATTCAGCTTGAAAACGCAGCTTCCCTCTACTACAAACGGGTAAAAACCATCCGGGAGGAAACTTATGACAAGATAGAAAAAATTCTGGGCAAAGCTCAAATGAAAATTTGGTATGAAGAAATAAATAATTATTAATGGGAGGATAAAATGAAACAAGTAGGATTTCTGGCAAGCCAGGATGAGCCTTTTTTGTCGGATTTAATGAAAAGCCTTATTGAAACCGGTGAAAAGATGGGGGAGGAAATTAAAGTTGAACTTTGCAGGATTCCCGAATTGAGGTTGGACAGAACTCCTCCTTATGATCTGATTCTGGATCGTATCTCCCATGTAATGCCTTATTACTTGCAGTTCTGTAAACAGGCTGTACTCAACGGCACTTATGTTATCAATAACCCCTTCAGATTTTATGTAGATAAATATTTCGGTTTTGCTGTCGCAAAGGAACTGGGAGTAAGCATTCCCCGCACAGCTCTCCTGCCGCCCAGGAAACATCCCGACGGACTGGATGAACACGATCTGGTGAATATGGTTTTTCCCCTGGACTGGAAAGACATTCTGGGCTATGTGGGATTTCCCGCCTTTCTTAAACCTGCGGGGGGCTGGGGCTGGCGTGATGTCTATAAGGTGCATAATATGGAAGAATTAATGTATTATTATCATCTTTCAGGAAAGGAATTGATGCTTCTTCAGGAAAACATCGATTATGATCACTATGTAAGATGTTTCTGCCTGGGCCGTAAATATACCATGCCTATTAAATATCATCCCTATGCAGCTCTTCACGAAAAATATGTGATAGATCACAATCATCTTACACCTGAACAGGGAGAAAAGGTTCACAGATTTGCCGTAACCCTTTCTGATGCTCTCGATTTTGATATGAATGTGTGTGAATTTGCATTTCGCAACGGGGAACCCATAGCCATAGATTTCACCAATATGGTCCCCGACGTTCATCCAGAGTCTATAAGGTGGCATTATTATAACTGGGTGATTGAAACCCTGGCAAAAGTAATAGTCGAATATCTCGAAAAACCCGGCCATCCCCAGATGTGGAAATCTCTGGACAGATACCTGGAAAACCCGGAAGAAATGAAAGTTTAGTTATATTACCACTCTCATATCTTCGCTTTTATTATCAATTTCTTTTAAAGCCTGGTGAATTATTTGATCGCCTCGATAAATAAGCTGCATAGCCTGGCTTATCAGTTTCGGGTTGCATTCATAAAACCAGTGTTCAAGGCAGGAAAGCCCTTCAAAATAGAAACTGTAGCCGTCAAGGAATAGATTATGGATTCCCAGGGATTTTTCAGGTGCATCTATATTTTCAAAATCTATCAGCATTCTGTCAACTTTATCAATTTCATTAACCACTTTGTTCTCAAAAATTTCCAAAGATCCCAGCTCATAGCTGGTGTCCATATAATCACAGTATATTTTATAAACCTTGGAAATATAATATTCGGGATTATGAACGGGAAAAAGATGGATTATATTATTTAAATCGGTATGTTCTGAAAATTCCCAGGTGGCCTCCTCGGTTTCCTGCTTCCTGCTGCCCCAGAGTATTTCCTGAATTTCAGCTAATTTTGTAAAAAGATCCATAACTATCTCCTTTCTGTCAAGGGGAGCCTTCCTTTTTGAAAGCCCCCCTGTTATGTAATTTTTTTATCTCAGGAATCCAAAATACATTCCTCTCATCTGAACTCCAAAAGCGAAGTTATTCATATTTTCCTGGTAATTGTTGTTGCCCATTTTGTGAAACTGAGGGTCACCGGGTTTCTGGGGGCCATTGCCCATTTTGTGAAACTGAGGGTCGCCGGGTTTCTGGGGGCCATTGCCCATTTTGTGAAACTGAGGGTCGCCGGGTTTCTGGGGGCCATTGCCCATTTTGTGAAACTGAGGGTCACCGGG
>CAZSLZ010000150.1:0-6911 GCA_964607865.1 uncultured bacterium | reverse complement strand
CGGAAACCTCGGCAGAGGAAGACCTGGAAAAGAGCGCTGACCTTTTGTTGAGCCATTACAATGAAAGCGAAGTGGGGGAAAACCTGAACCTCATCGAGCAGGAATTGGAAGAAATTAACAATATAGGGCTTTTCACCTCAGCTTTAGTTACCGCCGACGGGCTGATGCTCGTTAACAACCTGAACAGCCAGCTGGACGGTGATCAATTGGCAGCTTACGGCTCGGTCATAGTGGAATCGATAGACCGCTCATTGAAGGAATCGGATTTTGGCTCATTGGAATCGATTCATTTGGAAGGCAGGCAGGGAAGATTGAAACTTTTCCCCGGTGAAGATCTGGTTGTTGTGGTTCATGAAGACAAAAGCGCCACCGAGATGGAAATCGAGCAGGAAAACCTGCCGGGCGAAACCAGCTTGAGAGAAGCGGTATTGAGTAAGGTTATTCAGGACCTTGCCGACACAGAAGGTGTAAAATGCAGTCTTTTATTGGAAAAAGACGGGCTGATTGTGGAATCCCGGAGTAATGAAGAAGGCCTTGATCCTGAATCACTGGGTTTCTTCAGCAGTATGGTTCTGGCAAATAACAGGCCCTACTTCAAGGAACTTTTCCTGGGAGAGGTAACCCAGCTTTTCATAAAGACTTCAAACAATTATTACTACCTTATTCCCATAGAGGAAGAGAATATTCTGGCCCTGTGTTTGAATGCCAGCATTCCCCGTGAATTCTGGCACAATAAGATACCCCAGGGGGCACAGATGCTGAAGTCGGTTCTGGCATAACATGAAAGAACCTTTCGACTATAATAATAACCTATGTTGTTAAAATAATTGAAAGGTTTATAAATAACACAAAACAGGGAGGTTGATATGGAAGATATTCTGGAAGAACTGAATCGAGTACCTGGAGTTATGGGGTCAATGGTTGTGGGTAAGGACGGCCTTGCCATAGTTTCAATCTGGGACAGCGAACTTGATATGGATATGGTAGGCGCCCTGTCTGCCGATATTTTTAATGCCACCGAATCAATGATAGACGAAAAGTTTAACTACGGAGAAACCTGCAACCTGATAATCGAAGCTGAAAATGCAAGGTTTATTGTACAGAACATTGATGAAGCCACATTTCTGGCTATGGCAACCAAACCGAATACCAATCTGGGTTTAATTAGAATAGAATCTAGGAAGGCGGCTACCAGACTCAGGGAAGCATTATGAAGTTCATAAAAAAAAACAGGGCTACAATTCTTATAGCTGATGATAACCCGGGCATCCTTCGGTTAATAAAGGTTAATTTACAATTTGAAGGCTTTGAGGTGATTTGCGCTGCCGACGGCAGGGAAGCTTTGAATATGGCCCGCCGTCACCGTCCTGATCTTATTATACTTGATATAATGATGCCGGAAATGGATGGCTGGGAAGTTTTGTCCAACCTGAAAAAGGATGATGAGCTTAAAAATATCCCGGTTATTCTTTTAACCGGGGTTTCCGTTTCTGTCAGGGAAGGCAAGGAACGGGGCCTTATAGAAGGTGTGGAGGACTTTCTTACAAAACCTTTCAACCCTTTAAGGCTTATAAAAAGTGTGGAAGATATTGTTTCTTCACGGCAGATGATAAGCCTGGAAAGCAAGAAGGGCCATAAACCCATAAAAGTTGCCCTTATAGGCCAGGGTGAATCGGGAATCGATATGGTACAGACTTTTTCCGGTTCATCAATTGTGGATATGATGGTCTATTGTGATCTCAGCAAGGAATCCAGCTCCAAAATTCTGGCACAGGAATTGGGTATCAAGTGCTGTTCTGACCCCAGGGAAATAACCGGCCTGGAAGAAGTTGACCTGATAATTGATACCCGGGACGTACGCGACGACACCCTGAAAGATCTGGAAGAAAACCGGGAAGTGGAAATACTTCAGGGTTTATCGGTAAGTGTGTTCCGCCGCTTGCTGGAAGAACAGGAAGTTACCCGGCGCAAGGAACGAACCCTGGTAAAAGAACTGAACAGCAGGGTTCGTGAGTTATCGGTTTTCAATGAAATGGCCCAGATTTTAACGTCATCTTTGGATTTATGGATTCTGCTGGACAAAATCACCGGCCTGGTTACCAGGGTAACCAGGGTTGACGCCTCCACAGTTCTTATATATGACGAAGAAATGGAGAAATTCGTATCTTCCAGTATTGCCGGGCTCACCAGTGATTTCAAGGATAATGTCAAACTATCCCTTTCCGATTCACTGGTTGAAGAAATAATGACCCTGCGTCGCCCTCTGATTATTCAGGATTTCTCTCAAATACCTCACGAGGAACGAAATATTCTTATCAGCAGGGCTGTGGAGGAAGAGATGCAGGGGGCTGCGGCAGTTCCTCTTTTCTCCAACGAACGTTTACTGGGAATTATCGTGGTTTTTTCTAAAAATGCACACAGCCTGGTCAAGGAGCGTATTAATTTACTGTCTATACTGGCAGGGCAGGCGGGAATTGCCGTGGAAAACGCCCTGCTCTATGAATCAGCCCGCAGCAAGCAGATTCTTGTGGAAAAACTCTTATCAAAACTTATTCAGGCCCAGGAAGAAGAACGAAAACTCATAGCAGCAGAGATTCACGACACCATTGCCCAGTCCCTGGTGGGCATTCATACCCGGATTCAAATGTGCCAGTCCCTGCTGATTAAAGCACCGGAAAAACTGGAAAACCAGCTGGAAGATTTAAAACTGATGGTGGGTAGCAGTGTAAAAGAAGTAAGGCAGATTATTTTCAACCTGCGGCCTTCAACCCTGGATGACCTTGGATTGGTTCCATCACTGGGAAATTATATTAAGAAATATGAACATGAAATGGGAATCAAGATTGATTTTATGACCAATGTAAAAGGAACCAGGCTTCCCCCGGTGGTGGAAACTGCTACTTTTCGAATAATTCAGGAAGCACTTACCAACATCAGAAAACACTCCGGCGCCGACAAGGTTCTTGTATGGCTCGATATTGAACCGAAAAATGTTAATTTAAGAGTGGCTGATAATGGAAAAGGGTTTGACTGGAAAAACGTAACCGAAAAATTTATCCGGGGAGATTCCCACGGCGTTCAGGGAATGAAAGAGAGAGTTTCCCTTCTGGGAGGCACCTTTAAAATTACATCCGAGGAGGGAAACGGCTGTATTGTTTCTGCAATGATTCCTCTTAACCGAAAAAGTGAAAATGATTTCATTCAAAATGTTAATATGTCTCTGGCAAACTGGATGGAAAATACAGATAGTCTGAAAGGGGTTGCTTCACTTGAATGACAACGAAAACGAACAAATAAAAATTTTAATTGTGGATGATCATACCCTGGTAAGGGAAGGTTTTGCCAGGATGTTGGAATTGGAAGAAGAATTTGTGGTGGTAGGCCAGGCTTCTTCCGCCGAGGAAGCTCTCCAGAAATCCAGAAAATTGAAACCTGACATAATTCTTATGGACATCAACCTGGGGGGAATTAACGGAATCGAAGCCACCCGGTTGATTAAAAAAGAATTGCCTGATGTGGAAATTATAATTTTATCCATGTATGATGAAGAAGAATATGTGAGGGAAGCTGTAAGGGCCGGCGCCACCGGTTATGCCTTGAAAGATATTTCCCAGGATGAACTGGTCAGAAACATCAAAATAGTTAACTCGGGAGGTTCTTACATTCAACCTTCCCTGGCACGGAAGGTTCTGAATGAAATCGCTTCCACGGGCAAGGGAAGAGGCCGGGGAGGCTCGAAAGGCTCCAGCATTAAGACCTTGTCCAGCAGAGAAGTGGAAGTACTGCAGAATGTCGCTGAGGGAAAATCAAACAAGGAAGTTGCGGCGGAGTTGACCATCAGTGAAAAGACAGTAAAAGCCCATTTAAGGTCCATCTTCAGAAAACTTGAGGTCAGTGACAGGGCACAGGCAGTGGCAACAGCAATGAGAAAGGGACTGGTGGAATAAAATGAAAATCCCGGCAAAAACCGGGATAGTAGTTTCCTCCGCTGGAATTAACCAGTTCAGGTTTTAAGGGTCAACAAATTACTTATTGTTTTCTCAGCTGGTGTTACCAACTCCCCCACTACCATGTTAATTATATAAGAAAAACCAGAAAAGTCAATAGTATTAATATAGAAGGTTGATTAATCAAGATGGGTGAGAGAGCAAATATACAATTTATAAAGGAACTGATCGGTTCTTCCATGTTTTACCCCACTGTGGAAGAATATTTTTCATTTGCTGCAGAAAAACTTGCCGGCAATACTTATTGGAAAAACATAATTATTTTAAAATACAATAAGGTTCTGGATATTTTCTCGGTAATCACTGTTATTGACAAATCTCTGGCCAGCCTGTCGGAGTTTTATACCTATGAATCCCGGCCCATTCAAAAAGCTTTAAAGGAAGGGGCACTGGCCCGCCATTTAAGAGAAAACGCCGAAGAACCTTTCGAGGCAAATCTTTTTAAACAGGGGTTCAAGAAAATTGTTCTTGCTCCAATTATTTTAAAAAATGAATTTGCCGGCCTGCTTATCGGGCTTTCCAAAAAAAACAACGATCAACTTGCCCCGCTGGATGTAAAAATTATGGAACTGGTATCGGAAATACTGGCGGTAAGTATGGAAAAATACAAATGTGTAAATACCACCGAAGAAACCCTGGTTCAGTTGCAAAATTACCAGGAAAAAATGATCAGCTTTGAATCTTTAAAACTCCTGGGAGACCTTGCCGCAGGAATATCACATAACCTGAATAATTTACTGGCGGGAATTCTTGCCTATACTCAATTAGTTGAAAACAAGCAGCTGGATCAGGAAACACAGAAAGTCATCAATCAGATCAGGTCGGCGGCCTTGGTAGGAAAAGAAACTGTAAGCTCCCTTCAGGAATTCAAAAAAATGAACGTGGAAATGGAATTTGAGAATGTTCAACTTACTGATATTCTCAACCGCGCCATTCACATCACCCGTTCCAAATGGCAGGACGAGGCATGGGCAAAAAATATTGAGTATAAGTTTGAGATGGATATTTCCAGGTTGCCCCTGGTTCTGGGGAATCCTTCCACCCTTCTGGAAACTTTTATTGTAGCCATCTTTACCATTTTGGAAGGCATGCCTGCAGGAGGCTGTATAAATATAGAAACATACCAGCAGGAAGGAAACCCCGTGATCCGTTTTTCATCTTCTTCCAGGAAGATTATCGGGCGAGGCTTGTCTGTTTATGACCCCTTTCTGGAACATACCAGAGCAGGGGAAGAAAAAGTTAATTTCCAGGTGGCAAAAGATATAATCAAAAGGCATAGGGGAAGAATAACCAGGGAGAACCCACTGGGGCAGGGTGCTATTATAACCATAGAACTGCCGGCTATAATGCAGAAAGTGGAAGAAATAAAAGAGCATTTCGAAATTAGCGAGGCCATGGAAGCCAATATTCTGGTGGTTGAAGACGAACCCATGGTGCGTGCATTGCTTGCTGAAGTTCTGCTGGGCGAAGGGTTCAATTTAACCACTGTTGAAAACGGTGAAAAGGCTCTGCAGGAAATTGAGCAAAAAGAATTCGATTTGATATTGACAGATCTGGGTATGCCGGGAATGTCAGGTTTTGACCTGGCGGAAAGAATCAGAAAAATAAATCCGTCAATTCCCATAATAATGGCTACAGGCTGGCAAGCTCAGCTGGACACAAAAAAGGTTGAAGAATATAAAATCAACCATGTGGTAGGAAAACCATTCCAAATTAATGAACTGGTGAATACTGTAAGAACAAATCTAAAGAAAATAAAGCCCTGAAATGAGTAATGTTAAAGTAACAAATTGCAATAAGGAAGATCTTGATATTCTAATTGAGATCATTTATGAAGCCTGGAATTATTATGTTCAGGATGTGGATAAAAAAAGGCTTAATGATCTGGTTGCTTATTATGAAAACAGCGAGGACGATTCCAAGCGTTTCCTGGTTGCCCATGAAAATGGCAAGGTAGTTGGGGTGGCTGAAATTACCCTGACTGAAAGTTATCGTTGCGAGGGCGAGGAAGCTCATCTTGAACTTCTATACATAAGGGACGAAGTAGAAAATTATTATGATGTTCATAAAGAAATTATGGATACGATATTTAAAATTCTACAGGATGAAGATATTGAAATGCTTCGGGTTGATACCACCCTGGAAAATTCCGAAATAGTATTTATTTAATATTTCCGCCATGGAAGCTGTTTACAATTTTTTAACAATTACTCTCTTTCTTTTAATATTTATTTGCATTACAATAGAAATATCAAGTTAGAATTCAATTTTTATTGGAGGTATATATTATGAAACCCCTGGGCAAAAAACTATTTACCGGAGCTGCCATCGGCGGCGGCGTGGGCGCTGTAGCCGGCGGAATTACCGGAGGAATTATAGCTAATCAGAAGATTGAAGCTTTACCCACCGATACCGTGGAACTGGGAAGTTTTAAAAAACCAATGTTCGAAGAAAAGGTGATGGGTAGAGATACCAATATCAACCTGGATTTCGAGGGTGGCGGTTACAATGGCGTAAGCAGCCATTCAGTAACAGCAAAATTCCCGGTAAGAAACCCCGATGGGACCCTTCATATGCAGGAAGTCCCCGGCAGAACCGTAACCGGGCATGGTAAAGCTATGGTAACCGAGAGGCTTCATGAAATAAGGGAGCCGGTAGGGACTGAAAAATCCACCTATGCCGGCGATAATTTTGGCGACGGCATAAATGTTAACAGCCATACCCGGGTTAAATACAAAAACGTCGGGTATTGGAAGGAACCGGTGGTAAAGTTTGAAACCGGTGTAAGCCGGGCAGGGCATATACTGGGTTATGCCGCAGCGGGCCTGGCTGCAGGCGCCACCGGTGGAGCCCTGGTGGCTCTGGCGCTGGATAAAATTACCTGAATTGGAGTAGATTGTTTAT
>CAZSLZ010000149.1:0-7026 GCA_964607865.1 uncultured bacterium | reverse complement strand
GGCTCGCAATGACGAAGCGCTTTTTAGATTGCCACGGTTTCTTCGAAACCTCGCATGACAAATTTCTTTAGGTTGCCACAGTATGAAAAACCTTGTAATAACGTCTTTTTTGTCCGTGAGCATAATGAAATCCGGCTGAAGACAGAACTTTGTTGCCAACAGTCTGTCTCCCGGCCCAAACCACCCTGGCAATGACAAATTTCGAATTCATTCAGAAAAATTTAAAAGAGCCATCCTTCTGGGACAGCCCCTTTTTTTCCGGTCACGCCGGAATCCAGATGGGATTTATCCTCCCATTCCTATGCAGTCCATTCAAAGAAAACCACCAGCTGCAAAGGCATCGTTTACCTGGCCGGCGATTATTCCCCAGATTAATGCCCCCAGCGAAATTGCCAGGCTTGAGCCAAACAATATATATAGCTGGGTTTTATTAAATTTTGAAAAGAAATTTTTCAACAATTGTTCTCCTGTTTTTCTATATTTTTTCAGTGTTGGTTTTTAAATTGAGTTTTGGTTTGGATTGTATTTCTGTTGTATTGCCTTTGTCAGCTATAAGAGAACGGGCAGTGCCGATTGCCCCGATGGCTGCTCCTGCCACTGCCAGCCCTGCAGCTATGGGTAACCCCATAACCAGCCCAATTGAACCTATGCTGACAGCTCCCAGGGTAGCGGCCAGGGCTATTTTACTCTTTTTACCCAGAGGGTTTTTCTTTAAATGGGGTTTTAATTTATTTACGATTTTGTTTGATATATCTTCAATACCGTTTCTCATTACCTGTCGAATTGTGGGGCCAATAACTGCGCCAACACCACCTGCCACAGCTCCTGCTGCTGCGCCCACTGCTATGGTTGCCGGCCCCCCCAGGGTTCCTGTTAATGCTCCTGTGGCTGCTCCGGAAAGAGCGCCTACTATGGCGCGGCCTGCGGGTTTTGCGGCGCTGGCTCCTACTCCTCCAGCAGCAGTCCCTGCAAGAAGCAGGCCGGTGTTTCCGGCAACTGCAGAAGCTGCGGCGCCTGCCAACAATCCTCCATAAAGGCCGTCACGGGTGGCAGCTTTTCTGCTTCCTCCCAGAGTGCCGGCGGCTCCCGCCAAACCTCCGAGAATTCCACAGGCTGCCATAGCTGGTATGGTGATGGGGCCACCCATAGCCGCAGTAATGGCAACCGATGCGCCGGTTGCTATGGCGGCGCCGGTTGCGGAGCCGATTCCCAGAGCTTTCAGAAATGAACCGGATTTCCGGCCTGCTTTAACCCCGGCATAACCTCCGACTGCACCTGCGGTTCCCAGCAAGGGCCCTCCGGCAATTATTCCCTGAATCCCTCCCGATATGGCTCCTGAAACTGCAGAAGGCTCAAAACTGTCACCACTTGTGGTGGGGCGGGGTTTTGCATAGTCTTTTATTTTTCCCGGCAGTTCTTTTATGTAACCGCCTACTTTGTTAATATTCATTATTTACACCTTAAGGTTATTTTCTATTATATATTATCTTATAATTTTTGCTCAGATGCAAGGTTGATTTTGTAAACATTTCTTTAATTATTGCAATATTTTGCTCAGGAACTTATTCTGGCGCATATTGTTTTATATAAAGGAGAAATAAAAATAACGATTAATTTATAATAAATCAAATTTTGAGGTGAAAATTATGGCAGAAAATGTAGATATTACAAAAAGAGTGGAAGCTGAACTTGAAAAAATAAGGCCCCGTTTGCAGGCTGATGGCGGTGATGTCCGCCTGGTGGAAATAGATGACGGTATTGTCAAGGTAAGCCTGGAAGGCGCCTGCAGAGGTTGCCCCATGAGTTCTCTCACCTTGCATATGGGAATTGAAAGAGAACTTCGCTCTGCAATTCCAGAGGTTAAAGCTGTGGAAAATGTGGATTCCAAGTTGCCTCCTGAATTTATTGAAAGAATTCGACATGAGCAGGCTGGAAACTAACAGCCTGTTTGCTTTTTACTGGTTGGCAGAATGAAACCTATAAAACAGCTGGATTTTATCGGCAAAACCTACAAACATATCAAAAGATATCAGGAGATTGTCCGGGTTGTAATCAAATATGGATATGGTGATCTGGTCAAGAGGTTGAACCTGGGCAAGACTTTTGATTTTGAAAGCCATGTTCTGGATACTGAGCCGAAAAGAGATGTGGATACTATCGGCAGGTGGGCCCGGGTAAGGTTAATGATTGAAGAATTGGGGCCCAGTTTTATAAAAATCGGGCAAATTCTCAGTGTCCGGCCCGATATGATCCCTCCCGAGTTGGCGCTGGAGCTGGAAAAATTACAGGATCAGGTCCCACCTTTTTCCGGAAATGAAGCCAGAAAGATTATAGAAACCGAGCTTGGCGGCCCGGTGGAAGAGTTT
The DNA here is from genome assembly GCA_964607865.1 of uncultured bacterium. Classification (GTDB taxonomy): domain Bacteria; phylum Vulcanimicrobiota; class JAJTBE01; order JAJTBE01; family CAZSLZ01; genus CAZSLZ01. The sequence continues at coordinate 4,660 of CAZSLZ010000149.1, read as the reverse complement.
TTTGATCATTTTGATAAAACCCCCCTGGCAAGCGCTTCTATTGCCCAGGTTCACCGTGGGCGCCTTAAAACCGGTGAAGAAGTGGCAATAAAAGTTCAAAGGCCCAATATCAAGGAAACCGTTCAGATAGATACAGAAATTCTTTATCATATTGCCTATCTGGCGGAAAAATACCTCATTGAAAATAGCTCCTTCAGCCCCACTCAGTTGGTGGACGAATTCAGTGAATCTCTGGAAAAGGAAATGGATTTCAATCATGAATCGGTTAACGCCCGGCGTTTTGCCCAGAACTTCGAAGATAACGATTTGATCCGGGTCCCCAGGGTTTTTCAGGATTATTCAACTGTCAATGTCTTGACCTTGGAATATATAAAAGGGGTTAAGATTAATGAAAGAGATAAGATTATTGAAGCTGGGCTGAACCCAAGAATTCTGGCAAAAAGGGGGACTGATCTGGTCCTGGAGCAGGTATTTTTCCACGGTTTTTTCCATGCTGATCCTCATAGTGGCAATATTCATGCCCTGTCGGGAAATGTCCTTTGCTTTCTGGATTTTGGCATGATGGGTGTAATTACCACTTCTTTGAAAAACGGCCTGAACAATTTCATAATTGCCCTTACCCTTAAAGATGAAAGAAAACTTGTTCAGTCGGTTTTTAAACTGTCAGGGCAAAGAGTCTATGAGGATAAGGCGAGTTTTGAAAAAGATCTTACTGATTTTATGCAGAACTATTTCTATATGCCCCTTAAAGAGATAAAGATGTCCCAGATGTTTCCTGACCTCTTAAGGGTTATGGATAGAAATAATGTGAAAATCAACCCCCAGGCATACATGTTATTCAAGGCATTTGGCACTATAGAAGGCACTGCGCTGGAGCTTGATCCCGATCTGGAAATTATAAAACGGATTGAACCTTTTGCAAAAAAATCCATGGAAATGAAACTGGACCCCGAAAGGCTGGCTCAGGACCTTTTCTGGTCAGCCCTGGATTTAAACGAAGTCCTGAGGGATATTCCCGGTGATGTTAAAGATGTAATCTATAAACTGAAAAAGGGCAAGGTCGATGTTTCCTTTGAACATAAAGGGCTCCTGCCGGTTTTAGATCAACTGGGGATTATCAGCAACAGGGTTTCATTTTCCATAGTTCTGGCATCCCTTATAATAGGTTCTTCATTGGTGGTTCTTTCCAATATTCCGCCCAAGATTTACGATATACCTCTTATAGGCATTGTCGGGTATGCCATATCTGCAGTTATGGGGGTCTGGCTGTTAATCTCCATTATCCGAAGCGGAAATTTTTAACTCTTTTGCCAGTACCCTGGTATAATCCGGCGTTGTCCCACAACAGGCCCCCACCGCATTAACTCCCATTTTTACCAGTTTGCTTATATGTTTCATGAAGTTCTGCGGTGTTTCTCCATAAGTTACCTTATCTGCATTCATTATGGGCTGGCCTGCATTGGGCTGGACAAGAACCGGCAAATCAGTGGATTCCTTGATCTCCTGAACTAACTCCTCGTAATCCCTGCTTTCAAGAGAACAGTTTGCCCCCACAACATCGGCGCCGTTCTTCTCCAGCTCTTTCATTACCTGGCTCACCCTGTTGCCCATAATGGTGAAAAAACCCCGTTTCTTTTTTTCAAAGGTGAAAGTTATAAAAACCGGCAACCCTGTAGCCCTGGCTGCTTCCAAAGCTGCCAGCCCCTCGTTTATATCATACTGGGTTTCAATTATCAGAAAATCAACACCAGCTTCTGCCAACACCCCAGCCTGGGCTTTAAAATTCCTGGTGAAATCTTCCTTGGCTGCCTTACCCACCGGAGGAAGAAAATAACCCGTTGGCCCCATATCACCCGCAACATAGCCTTCAGAAGGGCATACCGATTTTGCAAGCTCTACTGCCCTTTTATTTATTAACTCCATTTTTTCTTCAAGTTTATAATTGCTCAACTTTGCCGGAGTGCCGCCGAAGGTGTTAGTGGTAACCACATCGGCGCCGGCATTAAAATAGGCGCTGTGAATCTGCTTTAAATCGCCGGGGCGGTCCATGTTCCACCTCTCAGGGCATTCTCCCTTTCGAAGCCCCTGGGCAATTAGTTGAGTGCCCATGGCTCCGTCAAAAATTACAACTCGCTCTTTCAATAATTCTAAAATATTCTTTTTCATAACCCCCCCCAGGATTATTTAAATAACAGTAATTCATCGATATGCAGCAGTTTTAAGTTTTCTTTCTTCTGTTGTTGATTAATTTGAAAACGTTGATATCTGACCAGGCCCACCCTGGAATTCATCCATTTATAAATTAAAAATTTCTGATTGTCTTTGTTAAGAATTCTTTTAATTTTGTAAGTTTCGAATGAGCCTGCGGGTACCGTTATAGTTTCGTAACCCAATACCTCAAAATCAGTATTTATAACGCCTGTCTTCTTTGAATTGATCTTCCAATTCCATTTATCTCCAATTTGTATTGGCAACCTGAGTACTAACCGGATCGGTTTCTGTTGTTTTAGCTGGCCTGCAATATTTAAATCTGGTTTCTTATATGGAGGATAACGAACCACACCATCTTTTCGCACCATAACGTTATAATAATTTTTCGTTTCAGGCTTATTTTCTGTTAAAGTTTTTACCTGGTAAACTTCAACGCCATTTATTTCTTTTTTTTGAACTATCTCCCGGTTTATTATCTCCTTCTGCCTGCCTTTTGTGGAAACATATGTCCATTTGTTGCCTGCTTTAAACCAGCCAGGTTTAACAATTCCTGAACACTCTGAGGCATTGGAAATAAAACCTGAAACCAGAATGAAATACATTATTATAATTAACTTTTTCATAATAAACCTCAAAAATAACTTCAACAGTAATTAATTATTCCCTTTATGCATAGTCATCTTCCGGTGCGTTGAAGGAACTAAAAAATCAAATAATCTTTTAATAAAATTGTAAAAAAAATTAAAAAAGGGTTGACAGGGATACAAGAGTATCCTATAATATTAAAGAAGTTGGGAAAACAAATTTTTTTAATAGTCTGCGGGAGAAGGACTATTGACGGGAAACTTGGGAGGTTTCCCTTTTTTTTATTTTAATTGGGTCTGAAAAATTATTTTGTTAAAATTCCTGGTAAAACTCCATGGCAGTTGATAGTTCATAAGAAATTCCACAGTGGGGTATTGAAAGGTCATGGAATGGGGGACAATATAGCCTCTTTCCAGTTCTTCAAAATGGTTCAGTGCCTGTGCGTAGTCTTTCCAGAAGGGTAGATCGTCGGTATAATCGTATATTATGGGGTTCTCGAATACGCAGCCTTCAATTCGGCCTTTCAGAGTGGAATAAGGCCCGTAAACCCGGCAGGAGAAGGGGCGCACTTCATAGACACCGCATTGGCGGTTTTTGAAATCGTATAGAGGGCAAATCCAGTCTTTATAGAAGATTCGTTTATCGTTAAGCCTGAGTACTTCAAACTCAACTTCGATCGGAACCTGGTTTTCTTTTAGATAATCCCTTATGAGATTAAATTCCGGAGTGAACAGGGACATGTAAAAATATGGATATTTACAACATTTATTGCATTCTCCGCAATTATAGTCTTGGGTTAAATTCTTCTGAACCAGGTTTTCCAGCAGTTCATGGAATTCAAACAATGGTTTATATTTATTCTTTAATTTTTCGGATATTTTTTTCATGGCAATTAAAAAAGGCCGGAAAACCGGCCCTTTGATTTTATACTTCCATATACATATTACTTTGACTGACAGAGTAGTCTGCCATAGAAACTATGAATTCTCCCAGCTGTTTCGGGGGAGCTTCCTTGGGCTCGGTCCAGACTGCCATATGGTTGTGTACATATCTTCTGACGTTTTTGGTGAGTTTATCGTTCTTGCTGTCATCCAGCATTTTTATCCATTCGGCGGCAACTTCGCCGTGATTACCCACGGTATGATCGCCCCATTTTATTTCTGTGCCGTTTTTCATGCCCTCTTTCATTTCTTCCATGGGTACGCTTTTCATCATATCGTGCAATACCATAGCTGTGAGAACTTCATCTTTTTCCTTGCCCTTGATACCGAAGTGGTCGCATAACTTCGAAGCCATGGCCTGAGTCCTCCGGGTATGCAATACCAGCCCTCCACCAGGGTACTCTCCGTATTTATCAGTGTTTACCACATCAACGTCTTTGGGGTCAACCTCGTCGGCAGGATGGAATTTTCCTGATGATGAGGATGGAGCCTTGAAGAAACCCTTGGGGCATTTTTCAATAGCTTTTTTGGCAATAGCCTGTAAATCCTTATCCTTGATTTCGTTGACCATATCATCAATGTACCGTGGTACATTTCGAGCCACCTTGTCAACCTGGGAAGCGGAAATTTCGACCCTGCGATCATAAACCCGGGTATCAGTTCCGGGTTTGGGATCCATTTCGAAGTTCTTCATATCTCCAAAGAACTTTGCCAGATCGCCGATGGTTTCCATTTCCCTGTCTTCGCTGATTTTTTCCGAAGGGTTAAAGGATTTTGAAACATTGTTTCTCTTGCCTTCGATAGCTTCCAAAACCTTGGCTTTACGGTTTCCCGCAAAGATGCGGTTGCTTTCGGGATGGAAATTCTTGGTGAAATATCGGTAGAGTTCTCTTCCAATAATCTCCTTTGCGGGTTTATCAGGG
>CAZSLZ010000148.1:0-7468 GCA_964607865.1 uncultured bacterium | reverse complement strand
CCTGTGGTTTTTATTATTTCTGCCCCTATTCCCGGATGCTGTTTAATAAGTTTGAATTCATCCTCCTCCAGCCGGCCGTTCTTGTTTAACACCGTAAGTTTAACCCCTATCTTTCCTATATCATGAAAAAAAGCTGCAAGCTTGAGATCTTCCCTTTCTTTTTCTTCCATACCCAGCATTTGGGCAATCATTTCCGAATACCGGGCGACTCTTTCGGTGTGCCCCTTGGTATAGGGGTCCTTGGCTTCAAGGGCAAAGGCAAGAGAATAAATCAGTTCGAAGTAAAGCATTTGGAGGTTATTGAAATTAGTAACCAGTACATGAGAAATTTTTCGGTAAATATGCGCGAAATAGCTTATCAGCGAAGCTAAGATTCCTCCAAATAATATGTAGGAAATATTCCAGAAGGAAAGGCCCGGGCTGTGAATATGAGTGAAATTTAAATATATGAAATTTAATGAAAAAGAAGCTGCGATGAGCCCGGCGGGAAAGAATACCAGTGCCCGCCCAGCAGGGGTATATAAAAAAGAGGGGGTTTTTTCTCTGGGTAAGTGGTTGATAATTTTGATAAAACTGACTCCCAGAATAAAAACCAGAATTCCTCCGCAGAAACCCTGAAGGAAAAAAGAGATAAACTGAAGGAAATCTGCGGAGTATGAATAAATGGTGAATCCCATTAACAGGCCCAGAATTGTTCCGGCCACAAGGCATACCATAAGGTAACTCGAGAATTGCCGTTTTCTTATTCCCATGAGATTATAGAACTCGGTTAACCAAGCCAGGCCCCGGTTGACTTCCCTGATATTTCTTATTGGTTTTATTTCAATGTCCTGTTCAGTTAAAATATCATCAATATTTAATTTTCTTCTTATTTCAGTGTGATCCGGAGGATAGAAATTTTCCTGTTCTTCAATATATTCCACGAAGGCATCCACCACTTCAGAGTCAAACTGAGAATCCTTTTCATTCTTCAATTCTTCCAGTGCCTGTTTATAGTGCAGAGTTTTGCCATAGGGCTTTACTGTGGTCATGGTGTCAAAGGCTTCTGCAACAAAAATGATTTTTGATTCCTGGGGGATCAAGTTGTCGGGGACTTTCTGATACCCCCCGCCGTCGGGGCGTTCGTGATGGAAATTGATAATCTGGCTGACTTTTTCCAGGCTTTTCAGTGGTTTTAAAATTTGCCGTGCAATCATGGGGTGATGTTTAATAAGTTCCCATTCATTCTGCTTTAATTTGTTGACCTTTAATAGAATTTTTTCGCTTATGCCAATCTTTCCCAGGTCATGAAGCAGCCCTGCCCTTAAAACATTCAGACATTGTTCGTCAGACATGCCCATTTTTCGAGCCGTATGTACCGAGTACCAGGCTACCCTTTCGCAGTGGCCTGTGTTATATGGTTCAATTGCTTCCAGCGCCTGGTTAAGAGAGAAAATTATCTTTCCATAGACTTTTTCGAGTGAGTCCAGGGAATCAAGAATCAATTCTCTGATTCTCTGGTGTATAAAAATTCCCACACCGATAATAGAAATAGTGATGGTTGTGCCAATAATCCATAAATAATGGATGCCTCCCAGCCTGAAAACAGAAATTTCCACCAGAATACCACTGATGAGGGAAGCAAGGGGAAAAATTACCAGGTAAGTAAGCATGGAATGATCAGGTTGGGTGTATTTTTTTAGTACAAGAGATGAAAAGTAGATAATAAAGACCACAAAAAGGGTTCCCAGGGCGCCTGCTGACATTATTAGAAAAAAGCGGGAGAAATTGTTAAGATAAAAGGAAACATAAAAACCCAATACCATGGAAATAATTAAGACTGCAAGGGCAAATAATAATAAGAAGTTGTATTTACTTTTTTTAGTTATCATTTCTGGTTATCAGGCTCTTCTGTAAAATTTAGAGAAAATATTGATTCCTGTATAATGTTGCAGAGCCATCTGCCCGTAAACGATAATCATGTTGAAAATATCATAGAAGATAAATGAAACGGGTAAGCTGGTAAATTTAAGTTCTGATTCCTTATAGGGGTCTTCGGGCCACCAGTCGGGCAGAGTTGCTCTGTTCATTGGTACAGGTACCAGATTACCTTCAAGATCGGTACCTTTCATTCTCAGTCCTTTACGTGACAGAGAAACAAAGACATTTGGAAGGGTTTCTCCGAAATTCTTCTTAAGGATAATTCCTTCCTTGGTAATCCCCGCATGATAACCCTGGTTGGAAGCAAAAAAGTTGGGGGCTTCCTCTCCTCCCCACTCATAATAGACCATCTGGTTATATTTAACCGATTCCTCAGATTGAACCGGTTCATCGTTGCAAAAAACCTGTGCCACAGGCCAGGTAATATTTTTACAGTATTGCTGCAGTTGTTCCATTTCCTGAAGAAGGTTTTCAGTTTCTTCCCTGGAAAACTCCGCATTTTTGATATTTTTCTGAAACAATAAGGAATCGGGCTTTACATTGGAAAGCATTCTTAAGAAGATATCGAAGTCGAACAGCCTTCCCCGGCAACCTTCCACGTCCAGGATAATATTTAACGGACAGTTACTGCAAACTTCTTCAATGGTGAAATCAAGGCCCAGCATAAAATCCTGGCGTAACCTGTCCCATTCAAACCTGGCCCTGCCGTCGTCGTAATAATCAAAGATCTGCTCCTGATAATAACGGCAGTACCTGGTGGGAATATTGCCAATGTTGATCTCAACATCATAGGGTATTTTACGCATTTCAGCCATAGTCAGTAATTGTTCAACTTCCGTTAAATTCCTTCAGTAAAACCGGGAAGCAACCCCATGTTTTTATTCCCTTTTTTGCAAAAAACATAATTTAAAAAAAACAATAAAATAATAACAAATTTTCTGTTATATAAAACAGAAATATCAGAATGGCGACTAGATAAACAGGCGTAAGGAAGGTAGTTCGCCCATCAATTATACCCCGAGCACCAATAATTACTGTATTAAAAAATGAAACTGGTTTATTTATTATTTTTAAAATTTTTCTGTGGTATTTACTTATGCAGGAAAATCAGCCTTCAATTTTGAATTTATATTCATCAACTTAAGAATGTAAAAAGATTTGGGACCGTGTAAATATAATTATGTTAGAACATATTTGTTATAGAAAGAAAAATGGCAATACTTTCTTATTTGGTGTTGCCAGGCATTATCTTGTCTTTTTATGTTTTTTATTCATCTTCCTTTTTTGTTTTCCTTCCTCTTATTCTAATGCCCAGTCTCCCTTGAAAACCCAGGCTGAACAACTCGTAAAAAGAGGCATAAACGAAATAGAAAACAATCAACTTAATAAAGCTGAGCAGTTGTTTCAAGAAGCGATCAAGACATATCCCACATATGCTCCAGCCTATGCAAAACTGGGATTAATTTTAAACATGGGTAACCGAAACCAGGAAGCTATCGAAAGTTATAAAAAGGCTATTGATTATGATCCCAACAATATTGAATATATAATTCAGCTGGGTGAAATTTACAACGAAGAAAGCATGCACGCAGAAGCCCTGGAGCTTTTTCAGGCTGCAAAAGACATGGGATACCAGGAGCCCGAGTTATACTGGAACCTGGGCAGTATCTATCAGACTATGAACCAGGACGACCAGGCCAAGGCAAATTTTGAAGTTCTCATTGAAATGCTGGATAAGAATAACCAGTGGCAGGAAGAAGATCGCTATAAATCCATGTATTGGAACGCCCATTCGGAGTTGGGAGTTATTCATATGAACCGGAAAGAATGGGACATGGCCCATGCCTACTTTAATCGTATCCAGGAGCATAGTGACAATGAAATTATCAAGAAAAGCATAAAAGTTTACTATGATGCTGTGAAAGCTGAACGTTCCAAAAGAAAGGGGACAGTTTATGCCATAATCCTTCTGGCAATTATTTCAATAGCAATGCTTTTGTTCTGGCTTCTGGTTTTAAAACCCCAGCAGAAAGGCCCCAAAAAGCACCTGCCTTATTCTGCCAGAGATGCCAAGGATTTTCCCCAGTTGGCTAATTTTGCCCTTCAGCATTTAAAAATTCTTACTCTTATGCCAAAATCCTTAATTTATTTTATTGAGCAGGAAGGCGAACCTTTAAAATTATATCTGGCTGATGAGTTGCCTCAAGATAAATATAATGAACTGAAGGTGGACTGGGACAAAATTTATGAATGGGCAAATAAAAATGCAGACCATCCTTTTGTTTATGAAATAGAAAAAAAGGAAGCAATTTTTCAGAGAGCTTTTCCCGGAGTAGCTGAATACCTGGATTCCGCATCTCCACGTATAGGTGTTCCATTCATTACCCAGGAAGGCTTCTGGGGTTTAGCTTTTATGTGCTATCCGGGCCTGAAGGCCGGTGATAAAAAGAAATTCAAAGCCAAGTTTAAAAAGAATGTCTTGGAAATTCATAAGATAGGCCGTGAAGTTGCAGCATCTGCCGACCGTATATACAAGAGGAAAGTAGCCATTACCGATATGGCCACCCGGGCTTATAACCAGATTTATATGCGGGAAAAGTTGGGTTATGAGGTCAATAAATCGAAGGATCAGCGAAAACCTGTCAGTTTATTGATGTTTGAAGTTGACCGTCTTGTGGCAATACAAAAACGGTTTGGTGAAGAGAAGAAGAATTATGTCCTGAAAACCCTGGTTCAGGAAATAAAAAATGAGTTAGGCGAAGATGTAGTCTCAATTTTCCGCATCGCTGACAATCGTTTTGCCATAACCCTTCCTGGAATAGATAGTCAGAAAGGTATAAAAATTGCCCACAATCTGGGCCTGAAAATTTCGCAGATACAATTTAAAAGCCCCATACCTGGAATTACCATCACAGCTGGTTTGGTAACCCATCCCGAACATGTGACCAGCCAGGAGAGTTTTGAATCTTTTGCCAGGGAATCGTTAGATGAAGCGATTCAGTCAGGTCGCAACTGTCTTTTTGTAGAGGGCAAGAAAGTAATTCCTACTCTGTGTCCCGATCAGGAGCAATTATCAACAAAAACTGTTAAAGCTGGCGCTTTTCTGGGTGACGATGAAGGGCAAACTGGCAAGGAAACTCCCGGCATAATTACTCTTGATTCAGTTCCACCCCAGGCGAAAAAACCGATAAAAATGAGAAAACAAGGGACAGAAACCGGCAAATTGGAAGATATACTAAATATTACCCCTGTGGGTGTCAAAAAGAAAGGGAACAGGGGAAGTGAGGCTGAAACCCAGCAGTTCGACAAGGATCAGCCGGGTTCAACTGATAAGAAATTAAACCTTTCCGGACTGACGGGAACAATAAGAAGCGACAAGAAAAGCGGTTCCGCATTTACTTTTCGTAAAGCCAATAAACAGGCTCCCAATATTGCCAAGCCTGATGAAGAGCAGAATGAAACCAAATCGGGCCTTAGAAGCGTCAATATTTCAAGAACCGAGGAAGAGAAACCCAGGGGAGATGTCGAGGAGCCCGGTAAGCCCGGTATTCCCAAATGGCAGAAACCCAGGCCTTCAAAACGTTCCATAGATACCTCCAAATTGAAGTCGCCTCCCAAGCTTCAGATGAGAACTTCCAAAAGTTCCACATCACAATTGCCACAACTTAATACTACTACTGAATCCAAACCCATGTCCGGGCTAATCCGCCGTTCCAAAACCAGCCCTCCTTCATCCCAGCAACCTAAGAGAAGAGCTGGTGGCGCGGAATTCAAAAGGCGTAATGAAACCCCGGCCAGGCAGCCAAAAACCGAACATTTGAAAAAAATGCCCAGGCAGAATATTCCCACATCTCAACTTTCACTTCGAAAAATTGATATAAACCTCAGCGGACGGAGTGTTCCTACTCCACAGAAATCTGGAAAGCCCGGAATGCGTACTCCTAAATCCGGTTCATTTATGAAACGGCCAAACCAACAGAGAATGAATTCTATTGGAAAGGCTCTGCCAGAAACCCCATCTGCGGATGCAATGAAAATGAGGATGATACCCCCAGGAGCCGTAGATCCGGTAACAGGGTTTTATTTCAAGTCATTTTTTGAACAAAGCATAGGCCGGTTAATGATGAGGGCAAATAAGAATAAACACCCTCTTTCTCTTTTGTTCTTCAAATTAGACAAGCATAAGGAGCTCAAAACCAAATATGGCGACGGCAGCCTTAATAACGTCCTGAAAGAGATTTCTACCATGGTTAACAATTTCCTTAAAGAAGGCAGTGATATCCCTTCCCGTTACAGTGATGAAATATTTGTAATAATCCTTCCCAATACATCATACCAGGTAGGTTTCAATCTTGCAGAACAAATCCGCTTTACTGTGGGGAACCTGAGTTTTAAAGACATACCCGGCCATATTACAATGTCCCTGGGAATCGCGTCTTTCCCGGAAAAAGGAAGATCTCCCAAAGAAGTTATGAAAAATTCCTACGATGCCATGGTGTTCGCCATTAAATCTGGCGGTAATAAGAGCGTGATATGGGATGAAGACCTTCTTAAACGAAAAAAATAATGGACAATACTTAGGGAAAACAGGAAAATATTAATAAGCATAAAACCATAGATATACTTTTATAATTGGAGGAAACCTGATGATTTCAAGTAATGATTTCAGAAACGGAATGACGATAATTCTTGACGGAGAACTATACAATATTGTGGAATTTCTCCATGTTAAGCCTGGAAAAGGCGCAGCTTTCGTCCGCACAAAAATTAAAAGCCTGAAAAGCGGAAATGTACTCGAAAAAACCTTCAGGGCCGGTGAAAAGGTGGAAAGAGCCCATGTAACCAGCAGAGAAATGCAATATCTTTATCCTTCTGACGATATACATGTATTCATGGATAACGAGACTTTTATTCAATATAATATCACCGAAGAAACTATGGGCGATGCCATGAAATGGTTGAAAGACGGCGCCAATATGCAGGTTCAGCTTCATGATGACACGGTAATAGGTGTTGAAGCCCCTGCTCATATGGAGCTTGAAATTACTCATACAGAACCCGGTTTCAAAGGAGACACCGCACAGGGTGGGACCAAGCCTGCCGAGCTGGAAACAGGCGCTACTGTCAATGTTCCCCTGTTTGTAAACCAGGGGGAAAAAATCCTGGTGGATACCCGCAGTGGAGAATATTTAAGAAGAGTATAATCGTTTTAGACCGGATCTGCATCCACGGAAGCTTCCCTGCCCAATGAATTATCGGAAGCTTCTTTTATTTCTTCCTCTTCTTTTTTACCGCCGGGCATTTTTATGTATTTCATGGCATAGAATCCGCCCAGCAGTAAAACCACAAAAATGACAGAGAGAATATTGAAATATTTATCTATAAACACTTTTATCTGCTGGCCAAATGCCATAATCAAACCGGCGACAATAAAAAACCTGGCGCTTCGGCTTATGACGGTAACCATGACGAATTTCCAGAAATTAATATAGAAAACACCCGCTGCTATGGCAAAAACCTTGTAGGGTATAGGCGTAAAACCTGCAAT
>CAZSLZ010000147.1:0-7643 GCA_964607865.1 uncultured bacterium | reverse complement strand
TAACACAATAATTCAAACAGGATAAAGGGGTTGCCCCAAAAGGGCAGCCTTTTTTATTGAATGGAAAATGTCATTTTTTAAAAATATATCAAATAATTAATTCATATAATGACGCTTTATTATACTTTTTCTTATAGATTTTTTCGTGAGAAAGTTGTAAAATGAGGTGATAGTTCAATAAATTGATTATGACCGGCATTTTTAAACAAAACATGAGTTTGACAGTTACTTGAAACTGATAAACAGGAGTTATTTTGAATAGTCAAATTGATGTAACTCAAATTAAAGGCCTTACTGAAGAAGAAGTTCAGCAGAAACGTAAGCAGTGGGGTTATAACCAGTTGCCCTCTTCAAAGGAAAGAAGTATTTTTGAAATAGCCTTTGAGGTGGTAAAAGAGCCCATGTTTTTGCTCCTGGTGGCCTGTGGGACAATTTATTTTTTTCTTGGCGAGCTCAAGGAAGCCATAATGCTTATGGGGTTTGTTGTGGTGGTTATTGGTATTACCATATCCCAGGAGCGAAAAACAGAAAAAGCCCTGGATTCTCTGCGTGATCTTTCAAGCCCCAGGGCGTTGGTTATTAGAAATTATCAGCAGAAACGTATTCCGGGTAAAGATGTGGTTGTTGGTGATACAATTGTGGTTTCCGAGGGCAACCGGGTTCCTGCTGACTCAGAATTAACCTGGTGTATGAACCTTTATTTAGATGAATCCTTGCTTACCGGCGAATCGGAACCGGTCAGAAAGTCTCATTGTAGCGACGATGAAAACAACATCAAACAGATCTATTCCGGAAGTATGGTAGTTCGGGGCCAGGGAATTGCAAAGGTTATTGCTACCGGGATCCATACCGAGATGGGAAAAATCGGCAAATCTCTTACTGAAATTGAGGAAGAAACTACCCATCTTAAAAAAGAAGTTTACAGGCTGGTAAAAGATATCGCAATTGTAGGGGCAGTTCTGTGCATCATGGTGGTGGTGGTTTATGGGATGACCCGGTTGAATTGGCTGGAAGGTTTCCTTGCTGGGATAACCCTGGCTATGGCAATTCTGCCCGAGGAATTTCCCGTGGTTCTTACAATTTTTCTTGCACTGGGTGCCTGGAGGATGTCTAAAAAGAATGTGTTAACCCGCCGGATGCCGGCGATAGAAAACCTGGGGGCTGCGACTGTCCTTTGCGTCGATAAAACCGGTACCCTGACAAAAAACCAGATGACGCTTTCAAGTATATATGCCGATGGCGAATTTCTGGATGTGAGCAAAAAGTCTGATGATATTTTGCCTGAAAAATTCCATCAACTGGTGGAATTCAGTATGCTGGCAAGCCAGAAAGACCCTTTTGACCCCATGGAAATCTCCCTGAAACAAATGGGGCTAAGATTTCTGGAACATACCGAGCATATCCATGAAGACTGGGAGTTGATTTATGAGTACCCCCTTTCCGAGAAGCTTTTTGCCCTCTCTCACGTATGGAAGTCCCCAGAAGGAAGTGGTTATGTGATTGCTGCCAAGGGAGCCCCCGAGGCCATTGCCGATTTATGCCATATGAATCAGCAACAGACAGAACAAATATTGGAAAAAGTCCGCCAAATGTCGGAAAAAGGGCTCAGGGTATTGGGGGCAGCTAAAGCCAGGTTCCAAAAACAGAATAACTTACCCGACGGGCAACACGATTTTGAATTCAAATTCGTGGGGCTGCTGGGCTTTGAAGACCCGGTCAGGGAGAATATCTCTGAATGTATTCAAACCTGTAAAAACGCAGGAATTAAAGTAATTATGATTACCGGCGACTACTCCGGCACAGCTTTGAATATAGCCAGGAAAATCGGGATGGATCATAAGAGCAAGGTTATTACCGGAGCTGAGCTTAACGAAATGAAAGAAGATGAATTGAGGGAACGGGTAAAGGATGTTACGATTTTTGCCCGGGTGGTACCTGAACAAAAACTGCGAATTGTCCAGATATTGGAAGCCAACAAGGAAGTTGTGGTAATGACCGGGGATGGGGTAAATGATGCTCCCGCCCTGAAAGCTGCTGATGTTGGAATAGCCATGGGCGGAAAAGGCACAGATGTTGCAAGGGAATCGGCAGATATTGTATTGGTGGACGATGATTTTCAATCGATTGTGCGGGCAGTGACCATGGGCCGGCGTATTTACCAGAACATTAAAAAGGCAATGGTGTACATTATTGCAATTCACGTACCTATTGCCGGAATCTCTCTGTTTCCAGTACTTTTTAAATTGCCCCTCATTCTGTTTCCCGTGCACATAGCTTTTCTGGAATTGATCATCGACCCCGCCTGCTCGGTGGTTTTTGAAGCTGAGCCTGAGGAAAGGAATATTATGGATTTGCCGCCCAGGGATCCGGAGAAACCTCTGTTTACCCGGAAGAATATAGTTATCAGCCTTCTTCAGGGTTTGTTTGTTCTGGCAGTAATTATCGGGCTGTATCTGTTTGCCACAGGCAGGGGAATAGCTGTGGAAAATGCCAGGGCAATGGTCTTTACAACCCTTATTATCGCCAACCTGGGATTAATCCTGACTAACCGCTCCTGGACCGACTCTATAATCAGAAGTTTTGCCATTCCCAACTTAGCTTTATGGTGGGTTATAGGCGGGGCAACTGTTTTTCTGGCCCTGGTTTTATCCATATCTTTCCTGAGAAACTTGTTCAGTTTTTCCGAATTATCCCCGGACAATTTAGCAATTGCCTTAATTGCAGGCATTATAAGCATTTTATGGTTTGAAGGCATAAAAAAGGTTTATGCGCCGGCTGTGGGCAGAATAAGACGGAAATGAAACATTTAGACAGAAGAAAATGTTATGAAAAATGACAATTAAGAAAAGGGAAATATAAACAGGTGCAAGGATGGAAGATAAAAAATTTGAAAACCAAATATATGAGGAAATTCCCCATTTCATGTTTGCAATTGAGGTGGGCCGTTCCCTGTCTTACTTAATTCGGGATTCTTACAAACTGAGGTTTATTTCCCAGGTGAATAATATTCGCAGCAGATTAATAAAGGAATGGGGGATAAAACTACCGCCATTTTTGATACGGGAAAATATCTATTTAAACAGCAAATCGTATCGGTTTATTTTATTCAATCGAGAGATAGTCAAACAAGAGGTTGAACCCGGTAAATCCCTTCTCATTATGAAAAAAGACAAAGCTGAAAAGTTGCCGGTTCCTACCCGGACCGATCCCATTTACAGCCTTCCCTGTATCTGGCTGGATGAGGAAGAAAAATATCGATATTCGGCAACCAATGTTTACAGTGTAAGCATAGAAGAATTGATGCTGGAGCATATGGAATCCATACTCCGGGCAAATGCTTCAAGACTCATCACCTCTGAATCGGTAAGAGAAAAACTGGATCTGTTTAAGATGATTGAGCCTTCTATGGTAAGAAAAAGCCTCCAGAAGATTGATTTTTCGGGCTTTGTTAAGGTTATGAAGAACCTGGTGCCTGAAGGCGTTCCTCTGACCCAGATTTCCCGGGTTATCCGCTCTCTGGCCCAAACTGAAAATTCCGATAAGGATCCTGATTCCATGACTGAAGTTTTAAGAAAAGATTTGAAAAACAATATCTTCAATTACGCCTTCAGAGACAAGAAACTTATGTTTGTCACCCTGGATTCCCACCTGCAGCTATGGTTGTTTAAAAAAGCAAACAGGGAAAAAAAATTACCGGAAAACGATGTGATTTTAAATAAGTTACTGGAAGAATTGACCCATACTTATCTTTCCTTACAGAAGAAAGGTTTCAGAATGGGTATTTTATGCGGTGAATCGGTGAGGTTAATTTTAAGGCGCGCCCTGGAGAAAACCCTGCCCGATGTGGTAATTATAAAACCCGGTGAGATAGAGCCCAACCAGGGGATAAAGTTTTTCAAAAAAATCAGGCTCAAATCTACCCGGTTATGGTTGAACTGGTTATGGTTCTGGGTTTCATCGGATATCAAAAGCCGACGGAAAATTCTTACTGATTTTATCAAACTTCGAAACTATATACATTTGTGCAAAATCAGCAAAAAACGCCTTGAAATGTTTTTCAACAAAGAAAAAAGCATATCTTTTACTCCGCCGACGGATATTTCAAGGTTGGCGGGGAAGTTTAATACAAAACTGCCTGCGGTCCAGCCCCTCTCAAAATTACAGAAATTGGCTGCCTTATTAGTCAAAAGTGATAGCAAGGCTATTAAAAAAGTATTTAATGATTTAAATTATAAACAATTGGTAAACCTGGTTATTGAAATTGCCAACCTGCCTGAGAATATTGAGAAATCAAGCATCTTCAATATGGACAGTATGGTAGGAAAAACCTACAGAGAAGAGCAGATTAAGATTTTAACTTCCCAAATTAAGAACGCACTGCCAGATATTAAAGTAAAATTTGAGTTATCTTCCATTCAAAAACTGGCAATTTTTCTTGCATCCTTCACCCCGAAAACGGCGGAAAAAATGTATCGCCAGATACTGTCCGATATCAGGGGCAGAGAACTTGAAGAACTGATGAAGTCCAGCAACAATAAACAGCCCATATCAGTGAGTGAAATGCGGAACTGGGTGCTGGAAGATTTTATGTGGTATTATAAGGGCAGCCGGTTCCCCCGGGTTCCCTTTACTGATAAACAGTGGATGTTGATTTTAAGACAGATTGCCATGAAATCACCGGAAGAGATGGCCCAGTCTATTTCCCAATTGTGGCTGGTCAAGGATTCCTTCATGGATAGTTTCAATAAGTTTTCCTTTGAAATGCCGGCATATTCTTCCTACTGGATAAGAAAATATATCTCCAGTAACCTGGAATCGGATTTGATAATCCGCCAGATAGAAAAGGCTCTTCTGTTAATTCAACTTCTGCCCCAGGAGTTGGCTGAACCCATTATAGAGAACATGGGCCCCCGCTGGGAGAAGATTTTAAAAAACATACCTGCCAGCCCATATATTTCAAATCCACAGGCAATAGGAAAAATACTGAGCCAATTTCTTTCCTATTATTACACAGAATATTACAGGGTGGAAGATATCAGGCCTGTTCAAAATTAGTTTGTTTTATACTCTTTCCATTGGCGGCTATTGTATTTGTTGCATTCTTTCTGCTTCAGGTTTGATTCAAAAAATAAAAAGAAGGAAAAAAACCGGATGAAACTGAAATTTGACAAAAAAACTCTGGCTTACATACAATCCTTTTTGAGAGGAGATTTTTATGAGCAAACGGATTTTAAGCGGAATGCGTCCCACAGGGAAATTACATATAGGCCATTATTTTGGCGCAATTAAAAACTGGGCTGCGTTACAGGAAGAATATGACTGTTTCTTCATGGTGGCGGACTGGCATGCCCTGTCCACCCGGTATATGTCACCGGATACCATAAAAAAAGATATTCATAACGTGGTTATAGATTATATCGCCGGAGGTGTGAACCCTGAAAAATGCACATTTTATATTCAATCCAAAGTTCCCCAGATTGCTGAACTTCACCTTTTACTTTCAATGATAACTCCCTTGTCATGGGCGGAGCGGTGCCCCACATTTAAAGACCAGGTACAACAACTGGGCCAGGATATTGCCACATATGGCTTTCTGGGATACCCAATATTGCAGACGGCGGATATTTTATCGGTAAAGGGCGAATTGGTGCCGGTGGGCAAAGATCAGCTGCCTCACCTGGAAATTTCCAGGGAGATTGCCCGGCGTTTTAATCGTTTGTATGACCGGGAAGTTTTTCCCGAGCCCCAGGCAAAACTGGCGGAATTTTCCCTGGTACCCGGCACCGATGGGCGTAAGATGTCAAAAAGCTATAATAACACAATCCTGATGTCAGAGCAGGGCAAACCTTTATTGAAAAAACTCAGAAAAACCGTAACCGACCCCGAGAAAATCTATAAGGGAGACTCAGGGCATCCAGAAATTTGTAATATTTATTATTATCATAAATTATTTAACACCAGTAAAAATGTTAAGAAAGTATATCAAACCTGCAAAACCGGCGAACTCGGCTGCAAAAACTGTAAGGATATGCTTTTTGAAGCGATGAAGATAGAGATGCAGCCTGTATGGGATAAACAGAAGGAACTGGAAGAGAACCCCAAAAAAGTGAAAGAGATTCTGGAACAGGGAGCGGAAAACGCCTGCAGAGTAGTAAGCCGCACCATGACTAAAGTTAAAAAAGCAATGAAAATATATTATTAAGGATTGATAAAATGTCGGAAATCAGTGAATTGATAAGAATGTCAGGCTCTGCGGATTGGCGAAGCCGGGTTGCGTCGGTGAAAAGCCTGGAGAAATCCAAAGACCCGGCAGCCTTTAATCTGTTAAAAAGCTTACTGAAAGATCAAAGTTGGCAGGTTCGAAGAGCTGCGGTGGAAGCATTGGGCAACAGGAAGGAAAAGGAAGCTTTGTATGCCTTAATGGAAACCCTGGCAGACCCCGATTGGCGGGTAGTGCAGGCGGTGGCTTTTGCCCTGGGTTATCTGGAAACTCCCAACGGAATACCCGGTTTAATTCGAGGGCTGAAGCACCCAGACTGGCATATTCGTGAAGCTTGCGCTTCTGCATTGCGGCATTTCAATGAACCCAGGGTGGTGATTATGCTTATAGAAGCTTTGCAGGATCCTGACTGGCACGTCCGTAGCATCGCCGCCGAGAGCCTGGGCCACATTGGGGACCTGGCAGCTGTTGAGCCTATAGGCCGGGCTTTAAAAAATGATGACCCTGTTACCCGGCATCATTACAAGGAAGCTCTGAAAAAAATACAGAAAGCATTGGGAGAAAAACTTAAAGATGAAAATGAACCCCATGAGCAGAAACCCTGCCGGGGATGCAACTGAAGGATAGGTTAGAAATGAAGGAAAAAAAGAAAATTGCTCTGAAAAGAATTATTTTTTATGGTATAATAGTTATTCTGACAATAATGTCAGTTTATGTGCTTTCTCAGCCGTTAAATGAGGATGCCGGGAAACCCGCGCCCAGGGAAACTGTGGCTGCCACCGGAACAATAACACCCACTGCACCCATAGAATTCCCCTCACCCACAGCTTTGCCCGGCTCGCCGGAAATAAGGGAAACCCCCAAGGCCTCGCCGGAACCTTCCCCATCACCCTCACCAGAGGAGTTGATAAAAGTGGATTACAATAATTTGCAGAACCGTATAGATGAAATAGTTAGAGAATATCCAGGCACCGTTGGTTATGTGGTTTATGATTTTCAGAGCGGAGAAAAAGTCGAAAAAAACGCCAACCTGGTAATGGAATCGGCTAGCCTGATTAAAATTCCCATAATGTTTGAGGTTTTTAAACAGGTTCAACAGGGTAAATTAAGCCTGGATGAGCAGTTGGAATTAAAGAAAACTGATAAAACCGGTGGTTCAGGAATTTTAAAGGACAAGGAAACGGGTACCAGATGGAGTATAAGACAGCTGGTGGAGCTTATGATAATTGAATCTGATAATACCGCCACAGATATGTTGATGGATTACCTTGGTATGGATACCATTGAAAAGACCGCCCAGGAAATGGGTTTTGAAAATACGGTTTTAAACCGGAAAATGTATGCATTCCATAAAATCGATGAGGGACTGGACAACAAAACTACCCCGTCGGAAGTAAGCCGGATGTTCATAGAACTTTACAAG
>CAZSLZ010000146.1:0-7716 GCA_964607865.1 uncultured bacterium | reverse complement strand
ATAACTATTCTGTTTCCCCAAAGCCTGTCACATTTCCACAGCCCTTTATGGCCCATGCGGGGTTTCGGTGAAACAGTGGCAATCTCAATTTAGATCGGGTTGATTCTATACCCACTTACCTGAGTGGTAAAGAGATCACCACGTCGCTTTGCAATCCTCGTGATGACGAAATCAGGGTTGGTTCACAACCCACTTGCCTTGCGTCTGTGAGCGCCCGGATATTTCGCTTTTTTTCCCAGTTACAATGCGAACGATACATTCCCCAATTCTTAATTGGGGCGAACGATATATACCCCCATTCTTAATTGGGGAGGGATCACTACGCATTTTTACGGATGCTCGTGATGACCAGATTAGAATTATATAAAACAAAAAAAAGCTGCCCTTTTTCAGACAGCCTCTTTTTATATTTTTATCTTTCAGATTTAATTTTTAGGAACCTCTGCCCAATACAGAGGAGTTGCCGCCATATTACTGCTGTTCTGGAAGATTGAAAGATACTTGGTATCATATATGAACTGAGCATCGTGGGCAATAATTTTTATTTTTCCAGTTTTCTCGTTGTTCTCGCCATAATACAGAGTACTGCATTTACCTTCGCTGTCAACAGTTGTCGGGTCTCCCCCATAAGCTACCAGGCCTCCTTCAAGCCTGAAACCTGTATCGGTGGAGTTAACAATGAAATCCTTACAGGAAAAAACCAGCCCCTTGAATACTGAATCTTTAATGTTTACCGGTTCACTGGCGGCAGGGTCCACTATTTGAATATTTCTGTTAACCAGGTATTCCAATTGCCTGTCAGTATGTTTGTTGACTTTAAATTTCAGGCTGCCGTCTTTCTTTTTCTTTGCCAGCCCAAGGCTGATTATTGCATTTTTTCTTGCATCATCAAGAGAATTAAGGTCGATAGAAGCTTTAACCCCGCCTCTTCCATGTCCTCTGCCACGGCCGTTATTCCCGGGCCGTCGGTTCTCAACATCAGCCAGAGCATTTGCTAAACCATTTCCGTTATTATTAAGAGTTACTGAAAGATCACTTTTTATATCTGCTGCCGAGTTATTGGCGGCAAAATTAGCCTGAACCCGATCAAATCGTGACTCGATATCAATAACATCGTTAAGCACACTTAAAGCTGTGGTTACAGTAGAAGTATCGAGGTTCGAAGGATTTGTCTGGCTGAAAACTTCCAGATCCATGGGAATTTCTTCGATTTCGTCAATAATTATATTGTTTTTTGCATATAATCCAATACCATGAACTTCGTCAGCGGCAAACTGGCTTTCAGCTTCAAGCTCAATATCAGCTTCGCTGTAAACCATTCCTACTCCTGACAACTCACCATCCACCGCAATATTGCCATTGGTGTTGTCGTTAATGAAGTAAACGGGTGTTCGGGTCACATCTGCTCCCTGTTGAGCTTTTGGGGCGGAATCTAATTTAACTGAAATTCTTTTTACACCATCAGAAATAAAACGTATTCCATTTAGAGGAACTTTGGTTGAAGTAGTATTTCCGTTTCGATCTACTTCCGTCAATTCGTAATCTCTATGGGCAATTTTTATATCGTCTTTTAAATATAATGTGCAGGTTTCGTTATCCCATAGAAGTGGCTTGGTAACATCAGTGCCAGTTTGACTGGTGTCTATTAATGATTTTAGCTTCGATAGACTGGCATCGGCATCATCGGGTAATGACCGGTTTAAATCAGCAGAAGGATAAGTCAGGTTTTCATCAATAGAATCACAATCTTCCATGGGATAATAAGTTACTTTGGGAAATTCAGCTGAACTGGGGGTAACCCCATCAGCTTCTGTTAACTGCTCCAGTTTGTATATACCCGCATGAATAACATTATTACTCTCCACGGTTGGAAGCATCTCGTCAACATCAAGTTCAGGCAACACCGATTCAATATCCACGGTTTGGTTTCCCATAAATTTTTTCTCATTATCTTTTAAGGGGGAAGGGTTGAAAACCACACTTTCATTACATCTGCCGCCACCTTCGTCACCCTCCACAGTAATCCAGTCTTCTGGATCTGTCTGTGTATCTGAAGGATCTCCCTTATATAGTTTAATGTCCCCTCCTGATCTCATAACCGGAGGTTTCTTCTCGTCGCCTTCCTTTAATTCCAGGGTTCCTTCTTCATTAACATTAATTTCAATATCGCTGCGGCCCACAACAACCGAATCAAAACTGCTGGGAGGGCCCAACCTGATACAGGTTTCTATAATCTTTTCTTCTTTTCCGACTTTTCCACGGCAAACCAGTAAAATACTGTTTTCAGGAACGACTCTGGAAACTTTAGATTCTGATGAACCTGAGCTTCCATTGAGGGTATTGGTATTTTCTGAATTGGCATTGGGGTTGTAAACGGGATTGCCGTTATTATTGTATGAAAGAGGAATACCGGCAGGTATCAACCCTCCTTCGGGCATTTCGCCAACACCTTCCTCACCGGTGAAGAAAGTCATATGAGGGGCAGCGCTGGTGGGTTGAATAAAATAAATATCAAAATAGCCATGCATATTTTCTCCTGCAACCTCTCCCAGGTTTACCTTACCTTCCACAGCTCCCCGGTTTCCTGCAACCTGGCGCTCATAAACTTCCAGTCCTTCAAATTCATCTGAAGTCACCAGGGTAAAGTCGCTTCCAGCCCCTGTGCCCGGCTCACACCCCTGCCAGGCCGGATTCTGTCCTAACCGGAACATGGCATAGTTAATACCGGCCAAGGCCGTCTGGTAGGCAGCCTGGTCCTGGTAATAATTCGAAGCAATAAACAACTCCTGCATGGAAGACATCATGGAACCGGTTACAATCATAACCAGAAAACCAATGATGAGCAAGGTTGTAAGTAGAACCATACCCCTTTTCATTTTGAACATTTTGTTCATTATTAATCACCTGCATCACAAATTTTTAATCTTTGTTATAATTATAGCAAATATTTTTGAAAAAAACCGGAGAAAAATGTTTGTTTTTCTTAATAATTTTGAAGTAATTAATTCTGAGGAATAACATGATTGTCAACCTGAATGGTAAAACGGCTGTCATCCAAATTGTCGGTTCCTATTTTTCTGTCATAAGAACCGCCCAGCATTTTAAATGCCTTCACCACAACCTGAACCTCCGGTTCAGCTTTTTCCACATTAAAACTTAACACATTGCGGGCAATAATTCTTACATTTCTAACATAGTCTTTGTTTCCACCGGTACTACATATATCATCTTTATATTCCTCAAGAGATACCCCGCCACTGTTAAAATATTTCTTTCTATAACCCTCTTTCCCCCCTGGAAGATAATCGATTAATTCAGATGAATTGGTGAAACTTATAGGTTCAGTAACACCCATAGGCTTCTCTGTAAGATCTACCATTAAAAGAATTTTATGGGGACAAATATTATCATAATCATAGATGTTTGCGTTATCGAAATTTTCATGGGTGCAAGGGTCATTTTCCGGCCTCAGTAAAATGAAAAGTAAGTATCCCTGACTTTCAGGGTTACCAAACTGATCAGTAACAAAGTTACCATTGGCATCAGTAAAAGTTTTAAATGCCAAAGTGTGGCGATAATCCTGCTGATAGGTCAGAACCGAATCAAATTCTGTGGTCAGAAGTTTATCAGAAACAGCCGACTGTATCTTTTTAATTTCGGTTTGAACAACTACCCTGTCTTCTATTCCTCTCCAGTTAGTCGTACAATACCTGATAATGGCAAAAGTGGCAATTACCATAAGGCTGAAAACTACGCAGGCCACTAATAATTCCAATAATGAAGATCCCCTGATTTTTTTATGGACTTTTTTCATTAACACCCACCTACTTATAAGCTGGGTTATATTTCAAATATACCAGCCGGGACATTCGAACACTTAATCGGCCATAACCCTGCCTTTTTGCCTTTTCTTCATCTCCAGCCCACCACCACACTACAATGTCAACCTTGTATAAATTTCCGTCAGTATTAGGAACAACGGAGCCATTAATTTCATAATCAAAAACAGTCGTATTAAGAGTACTACTGCCGGTTACAGGAAAAGTCACAGTCGTAATACTTGATAAACCCGCGGGATTGGATTCAAGGTTTTCCATAAATTGAGTCAATTCTGATTCTGCAATGGTAGTTCCCGCAGTAAGGTCAACACCTTTCTGGGACGCCTTGAACAAACCAAAGTAAACTGCCATAAAAAACATGAGGGCAAGCCCAATTATTGCCAATGACAAAATCAATTCCATCATGGAAAAGCCATTGTTATTTGTTTTTCTTTTCTTCATAAAGACACTTCTTAAACAAAAACAACCTTATAAAATAATTATAGCACTTATTTTTAATGTTTTCCAGTTAAATTATCATTGAAAGTTATTTTACTACATCAATAATTAAACCGGATTTTTCAGGTTCATTTTCGGTGATTTTTATCGAATCTAAAATTATTCTGGAAGACTCTTCTGCTTTTTCTTCATCGTTGGCAAAAATGGTTGCAATGGGTTGGTTCTTTTCTAAAAGTTCTCCCCGTCGGGGCTTAAAAACAAAACCCACTGCCGGATCTATGAAATCGCCTTTTTTCTTTCTCCCTGCGCCCAGAACCAGAGAAGCTTTGCCCAATGAACGGGTATCAATTTCAGATAAATAGCCGCCCAGAGGGGCCAGAACTTCCAGTTGAAACTTGGCGCGTGGCAATTTGCCAGTATCATCTACAACTGCAGGTTCGCCATGCTGAGCTATGATCATCTGGCGTAGTTTTTCCAAACCTCTTCCCGATTCCAGAATTTCTTCCAGTTTTTCCAAACCTTCATGAGAAGTTTTTACAACCCCCGCCAGATATAACATATAGGAACCCAGCATCAAGGATACCCGGTAAAGATCTGAACCCTTATGTTGTCCCTGCAGAATTTCCACAGCCTCTTTAACTTCCAGGGCATTTCCTATATGGGTTCCCAGGGGCTGGTTCATATCCGTCAACAGCGCCACCACTTTTCGCTCCATTAACTTGCCGATATTCACCATAATTTCCGCCAGTTCACGGGCATCGCTTGTGTTCTGCATAAATGCGCCGTTGCCGACTTTTACATCCAGAACTATGGCATCTGTGCCCGCTGCCAGCTTTTTACTCATAATTGAAGAGGCAATCAAGGGAATACTGTCAATGGTAGCAGTTACATCCCTCAGGGCATACATTTTCCGATCGGCAGGTACCAGGTCTTTTGTCTGGCCAATAACCGCGATATTAATATCATTCACCTGTTTAATAAATTCATCACCTGAAAGATTAACACTGAAACCGGGAATCGATTCCAGTTTATCGAGGGTACCTCCAGTATGGCCCAGACCTCTGCCCGACATTTTTGCCACCGGCACCCCAGCAGCTGCCACCAGGGGCGCCAGAATAAGGGTAGTTGTATCTCCAACCCCTCCGGTGGAATGCTTGTCAACTTTTATGCCGGGAATAGCAGAAAGCTCCACTACATCCCCGGAATTAATCATAATCCGGGTAAGCTCGGCGGTTTCTCCGTCGGTCATACCCCTGAAAAACACCGCCATTAAAAAAGCTGCCATCTGGTAATCGGGTATAGCTTCTTTTACATAACCATCAATAAAAAACCGGATCTCTTCTTTGCTCAACGGTTTGCCATCTCGTTTATTTATTATTATGTCATAGGGTAGCATCTAATTCATCTCCGTTTTATGGAATGCTGGAAACAATTTTCCTCATTAATTCCAGAAATTTGGGCTTGGCTTTCCGGGCAACTTCCAGAACCTCATCATGGGTTACTTCCACGCCGGGTTCGTGAATCACGTCAGTTATACAGGAAACCCCCACCACTTTAATTCCCGCATGAGCTGCCACAATTACCTCGGGTACGGTGGACATTCCAACAGCGTCAGCGCCAATGGCTTTTATGTAGCGGGTTTCGGCAAAAGTTTCATAATTGGGCCCGGAAACTGCGCAATAAACACCAGAAACAGGGGGATCTATCTTGATTTCTTCCATGCACCTTAAAGCCATGCGACGCAGGTTCAGGTCGTAGCAATTGGACATGTCGGGAAACCGTGGCCCCAGTTCATCATCGTTGATGCCCATAAGAGGGTTAGTTCCCATCAGGTTGATATGATCGCTTATTACCATAAGATCTCCGGGGCGCATGTTGTCTTTGAGGCCACCGCAGGCATTGGTAATAACAAGGGTCTTGACTCCCATGGCCTGCATCATTCTTACAGAAAAAGTAATCTCCTGCATGGAATGGCCCTCATAAAAATGAATACGGCCTTTGAAAACCATCACTTTCTTGTTCTCCAGGACCCCTAAAAAGAGTTCACCGGCATGGCCTTTTACTGATGAGGTTTTTAAATTGGGAATTTCACTATAGGGAATTCTAACCGGATCTTTAATCTCCTCAGCCAATACTCCCAGCCCCGAGCCCAGAATCAAACCAATTTCCGGCTGAAAACCGGGGGCTTTCTTTTTAATATACTCAGCTGTTTCTTCCATTTGTTTACGAATACCTACCATGGGAAGTTCTCCTTTCTTGCTTTCAATTTCCTGACTATTTCAAGGTTTAAATTTAAACTTATCATAAAAACTGGTTCCGTTTTTGATATCATTCTGAATACCAAAAATTTGCGCGATGGTCTTTGCTATATCAGAAAATGACTTTCTGATTCCCAGGCTTGCCCCACCTTCAATTGAAGGGGAATAGACCAGCAGAGGCACATGTTCTCTTGAATGATCAGTGGATGTCTCTATGGTGGGGTCGCACCCATGATCAGCAGTGATAAATAAAACATCGGTGGGTTTCATTGCATCCAGCACTTGTTCCAGATACCCGTCAGCCTCTTCCAGGGCTCTGGCATAACCTTCCACATTATTTCTATGGCCATAAAGCATATCAAAATCTACCAGGTTGGTAAAAATCAAGCCCCTGCTATCCTTTTCAATCAATTCCTTCGTAACTTTTAAACCGTCCAGGTTATCTTCCATATGATGGCTTTCGGTGACCCCGCAGCCATTGAAAATATCCTTAATTTTGCCAACTCCTTTCACTTCCATGCCCTTGTCTTTCAAATAATCCAGAAGAGTCTTTTCCGGCGGGGAAACCGAAAAATCATGACGGTTCCGGGTACGGGTGAAATTACCGGGCTCGCCAATAAAAGGCCTGGCGATTACCCTACCCACAGCATGCCTGCCTGTAAGCATCTTTCGGGCAATTTCACATATTTCATATAACCTCTTCACCGGTATGATTTCTTCATGAGCGGCAATCTGAAAAACCGAATCCGCAGAGGTATAGACTATAGGATACCCGGTCTTCATATGCTTTTCGCCAAGTTCTTCAATAATAACCGTACCTGATGCTGGATAATTACCCAGAGTCTTTGTACCGATTTCTTCCTCAAATTTATTCATTATCTCTGAAGGAAAACCATCAGGATAAGTTGGAAAGGCAGACTCCTTCTTCAAACCGGCTATTTCCCAGTGACCAGTGGTAGTGTCCTTACCCCTGGAAGCTTCCATCATTTTACCAAATAAACCCCGGGGGTTCCCGCTGGGAGGCACGCCTTCTATTTTATGAAGGTTACCCAGCCCCAAGCTGCCCATAACCGGCATCTTCAAACAGCCCCGAACCCGGGAAATATTCCCCAGAGTGTCGCTTCCCACATCTCCATATTCAGCTGCATCGGGCAATTCTCCCGCCCCCACGCTGTCTAAAA
>CAZSLZ010000145.1:0-7772 GCA_964607865.1 uncultured bacterium | reverse complement strand
CCATGTTCTCGAAAAAATTGGTTGCGTATCGCTGCCCATAGCCGGTAATGTGGAGCTGGACATGATAATTCATTATGTGGAGCTTTTCAAACCCACCACCATTGTTGGGCTGCCTTCCATGATTGTTCAACTGGCAGAACGGATAAAAAACCGGGGGATAAATATTACCATTGAAAAGATTTTGTATGGAGGTGAGCATTTCAGCGCCGAGGCGGTAAGTTTCCTTAGAGAGATACTGGGGACGAGGCTGATCCACTCTGCGGGTTATGCTTCAGTGGATGCGGGGCCTATTGGATATCAGTGCCAGGAAAATATAGGCGGCGTTCACCACCAGTTATATGAGTATATGTTTCTGGAAATTCTCGATCGCCAGACCGGGGAGCCTGTTGCCGATGGTGAAGTGGGAGAAATTGCAGTAACCAATCTAAACCGCCGGTTAATGCCAATTATACGTTATCGAACCGGTGACCTGGGAAGAAAATTGAACCGTGGATGTAAATGTATGCATGGGACACCTCTTTTCGAGTTAATGGGGCGTTGCGACGATGCGTTAAGAATCAGCGGAATGAATGTTTTTCCCCGTATGGTTCTTGAAGCTATAACCCACGAGAGAAAACTGACCCCCATAATTCAGTTGATTGCCAGCAGCAGAAATGCTAAAGATTTACTGACGATAAAAATAGAAGCGGGAGAATCAGAGGCAGATTATAACGAATTGGCCCGTGAAGCCCGGCATATAATATTGGCTCACAACCCGGAGCTGGATCTTTGTGAGGCAGAAGATTGGATGTTCCTGGAAGTGGAAGTAGTCCCTCCGGGAGCTCTCGGGAAAAGCAGCCGAACCGGAAAAATAAAGGCTGTAATCGACGAAAGAAAAAAATTAAGTGAATAGTTTATGGAAATGATCAACACCAACGAGCCATCTTTTAACAATAAGAACTGGGGCAAAATTCTGGTTGCTGAGGATAATGACACTATTCTGAAACTTCTGACCAAGGTTCTGGAAAGAGAAGGATACCAGGTTACGTCGGTAGATGACGGCCTGAGCGCCAGGAAAAAATTATCCGAGGATAATTACGATATTGTATTGTCAGATATCCTGATTCCTGGAATTGACGGAATCGAGCTCTTAAAGGAAATCCGCGATAATTACAGTGATGTTCCGGTAATATTAATTACAGGCAACCGGAGCCTGGATCATGCCAAGGAAGCTATACGTTGGGGAGCCTTCGATTACATAACCAAGCCTTTTCATGATATGAATTCTATTTTGCACTCAATAAAGAGAGCAGTTATAAAAGGCAGGCTTCAAAAAGAGAAGGAAGATCTGATTCGGGAGTTGGATAGAAAAAACCTGCATCTGAAGAACGTCGTCCGGGAAATAGATCGTAAAAACGCCCGCCTTGATTTACTGGTCTATGATCTGGAGCAGGCCATGGAGCTGGGCAGTATTATGACCTCGGAGACAAGAATAAAGGTTATTCTGGATAAAATTCATGAGCATCTGTTCAGAATATTCGATCTCTCAACCTGGGGGGTCTTATTATATAATAAAAATGAAACCAGCACAATTGAAATTTATAAAGCCAGAAAAACCGGCGACAATATAGATGAAAACCTTGCCCAGCTTGCTATAAAAGATTTTCAACTACAAACCGGATTGACAGTTGAAGATGATAAATATCAGATAAATGTTACAGAAAAAGTATTAAGCGATGTAAACTATTCTCAGAAAAATTATCATTCCTCGATTTTAAATGTGGGGGACAATAATCTGGGGCTTCTTTTTGTATTTGCAGATTTCAAGGAAAGTTTCAAGAAATCCAAACAACATACCCTTTCCCTTATAGCCAACCAGTTATCGGCAGCGATTCAGAATACCAACCTTTTTAACAGGCTGGAGGCCCAGAATGCAAAGTTACAGAAATTATCCGATTTTAAAGACGAGGTTTTGCACATTGTTGCCCATGATTTGAGAGCTCCCATAGCTGCAGTAAGTATGACCGCTAATCTTTTGAAAGATTATGTCCACAAGATGAGTGAGGACGAAAAGAAGGAATCAATGGAAACCATTGTGGATAAATCCAGGCATATCAGTAAAATGGTAAACGAAATTCTCGATATTTCAGTTATAGAAAAAGGTAAACTCATATTAAATAAAACCGAGGTAAATTTCAAACAATTACTTGAACGCCATTACAAGGATTTCATTCCTGTTGCCCGTTCTAAAAATATTGAAATTGGGTGTGTGCTGCCTTCGGAATTACCTCGGGTTTCTATTGACAAGGGTAAGATAGGCGAAGTGCTGGACAATTTAATTTCAAATGCTGTCAAATATACCCCCAGAGAAGGTATTGTAAACATTGTAGCCAAAAACGGTGGTGAATTCATTGAAATAAGGGTAAACGATAACGGGCCTGGCATAAAACAAAACGAACTTCAGAAACTGTTCAAGAAATTCTCCACCACCAGCTCCCGCCCCACCGGAGGGGAATCGAGTTTCGGCCTGGGCCTGGCCATATCAAAGCAAATCATAGAATTACACCAAGGTACAATTTGGGCCGAATCTGAATATGGCAAGGGTAGCTCTTTCTGCTTCCGCCTGCCGGTGAAAACTGGTTAATCAGTGTCTTCTGCTTTGTTCTGTTTCTCTATGGGCTGAAGTTTCCGGTGCTGTCGCGATCTGATAAAATACTCGCATTTGTAACACTCCAGCTTATCGCAACATTCAACTTGAGATTTTATCGACCAACAAGGCAGATTGATCTTTTTGAAAGCTTCGCATGTTTTCTGGGCTTCCTCTGAACAATTCCGGACTTCCCAACAGGGATCCACAGTGAGAAATGCCTTTATTCCCTCAATATTAAGCCCCACTTCATTAATCAGATACTTGATTCTTTTAATCCATTCAATTTCATCTTCTGTAAATAAACGGTAATTACTGCTGGGTTCTCTGTAAGGCCTCAGCAATCCCATGTTTTCGTAGGCTCTTATAAGATTGGCGGTAACACCGCTCATTTCTGCAGCGGTTTTTATTTTGTAAACAGGTTGATATTTCTCTTTGTTTATTTTGTTTTCCGAAATTTCAGCAGCCCTTTCTGATTTATCATATTCTTCCCTTAAATAAACTGGAGAGTATTGTTAAAAGCATAAAAATTATTTCATTGTTTGTTGGCTTCTTCCTTTCAAAGAACAAAAAAAAACAGAAGTTTCCCTCTGGGTTCCTGTTATTATCTATTTTTTGTTGAACTCGGGAATTAATCCTTCCTTCATAAGCACTTTAACAGAACTACGAGCATTTTTAATTATGTTTGAAGATTTATCAAACAATTCTTCCCTGGAAAGCCTCAACCTGGCTACTCCCTGTTCCATAGCTTTCATACCTACAGCCACAGCTTCCCTGGGGTAAACCTCCCAGTCATCCATAGTGGGTATAAGAAAATCTTCCTTCAATCCCCGATCTCTGGCGCACAAGGCTAACTCCTCGGCGGCAGCTATACACATTTCATCGGTAATTGTAGTGGCCATGACATCCAGAGTACCCCGGAAGATTGCAGGGAAACCCAGGGAATTGTTAATCTGGTTGGGAAAATCGGAACGGCCGGTAGCTACTATCCTTGCGCCGGCTTCCCTGGCTTCCCATGGCCAGATCTCAGGCACAGGGTTGGCGCAGACAAATATTATCGGATCTTCTGCCATGGATTTAATCCATTGCTTTTTTATTACATCCGGGCCCGGAGATGACAGGGCAATGAGAATATCGGCATTTCCCATGGCCTCTGGAATACCCCCGGCTACCTGTTCCTTATTTGTAATTTCACAAATATGCCATTTTTCCTTATATTTTTCTTTCAGATCATTCCTGCCTTTATGTAATGTTCCCCTGGAATCCACCATAACAATCTTTTCAGGGTCAAAACCTGCAGTTATCATAATACGGGCTATGGCAATATTGGCAGCTCCGGCGCCCACCATTGCCACCCGGACTTCCTCCCTTTTTTTCTTAACAATTATTAAAGCGTTAATCAACCCTGCCAGGGTAACTGCAGCTGTGCCCTGCTGGTCATCGTGCCAGACGGGAATTTCTGCCTGTTCCCGCAGGGTATCCAGAATTTCAAAACACTTGGGTTGGGCAATATCCTCCAGGTTTATTCCTCCGAAGGTTGGTTCCAGCATTCTGCAGGTTCTAATCATTTCTGCGGGATCTTTTGTATTCAGGCAGATGGGAAAAGCATCGACTCCGCCCAAATATTTGAACAGGATAGCTTTTCCTTCCATTACCGGCATGGCAGCTTCGGGGCCGATATCTCCCAGGCCCAGAACCCTGGTTCCATCAGAAACAATAGCCACAGAATTTGCTTTATTTGTGTGCTTATATACAGTTTCGGGATTGGTGGCAATATCCTTACAGGCAGCTGCCACTCCGGGAGTGTACCAGATGGCGAAGTCATCGAAGTCTTTAATTCTGCATTTGGGCATTACCTGAAGTTTGCCGCTGTAGAACGGATGCATTTTAAGGGCGTCAGCGGAAGGCTTGTTAGCCTTGGCCAACAATTGTTCGATTTGTGGTTTCATCAATTCAATTCCTTTCTTGATAAAATGAGCCCATTCTGTAAGAATGAGCTCATATTGGTGATATCTGGCTATTTTTTACTTGGCAATATTTGCAAACATGGAAGGGCCAATTAATCTCATCTTTGCATATTCCTGCTGTTCTTCATCGCTTTTGCTGAATTTATCTAAAACCTGATTTTCATCTCCGGGTTTTTCTTCCGTCTTTTTCTGAGGAGAAACGCCCTGGTAATTGTTGTTAATTCCTACTCTGTCAATCATTTTTATCCCTCCAGGACATGAAAGTAATTATATATTACTCTTAATTTGCAAAAAAAGAAACCCCCTTTTTGTAAAAAAAATGTGAACAAATTTTAAAACAGGGTAAATTACCGTATTAAAGAAAAGAATATATATAAAAAAATACGAGGTAAATTATGAAGAAACAAATTACAACCCTTACATGGATTATTTTAATTGCACTGGCAATTTTTCTTGTGGCTGAACCTGTTATTGGCCATGAAGAGGAAAATCATAAGGAAAAAGGCCATCATTTCGAGGGAAGGGTTTTCAAATTTTCCAGCGGAGGGGCCAACCACCCCCAGGGCTATGGTGAATGGATATGTGAACTAAAAGGGCATAAAAATCTTACTATAAGACATATAACCAGCAATAATGTTGAAGATTTTGGGGATTTTACCATAACCTGCGAAGAGAACCACAACCTGTGGAATTTGGTTGACAGGATTGACCTGTATAACCTGAAAAGTTCCCAGGGCCCGGGAAAACCTGATGAAGTTGAATATACATTTAACCTGGAAAAAGACGGGGTTAAATATGAATCTCATATCTGGCTAGGTGAAGCCCGGGAAAACACCGGAGTAATGGAAGTTGTGGCAATGGTGAAAACCCTGATAGAAAAATATATGGGGGAAAAACCGATATTGAAATAAATTATATTAAGAAATCTTAATACAACTTTCCCTATTATTTACAATTTATTCAGAAAAAGTACATTTTTTTTTGCTATAATAATAATGGAAAAAAATTTTTATTGATTTTGAAATGTTTTTTTGAAAAGTAATCTTTTTTTTGCTATAATTTATAATAAGAACACAAACCGGAGGAAACGAGATGCCAAAATGTTTAAAGAGAAATAAGGGGTTATCGCTTCTAGAAATCATGATCTCTATCGGGCTCTTTACTGTAATCATGATGGCTTTCGCCATGACCTTCCCCTTTGGAATGAAGCTTACCCAGAAAGTGGAAAAAAGAAACCAGGCGACCCAGATTGCCAACGCCATTGTTGACCGGCTGCACACCGTTGAATGGACACCTTCCACCCTGTACAGCCTCAACATTGAAGACCTGGAAAATTCGCCGGATATAGATGAATCCCTGTTCAACAACTATATTCCCGCCGGCAGTGATTTTGTCATCCCCGATGGCGGTATTGTGGTAGATTTCAGAGACTCACCAAGAAACTCTCTGGTTCTGATCCAGGTCACTGTAGAATGGAATGATATTCTTCAGGGAAGCGCCCAGAAGCGTTCTGTTACAGTTCAAAGTATGAGGGCAGATTGCAGAAGATAACCGGTTATTTCAGGAGGTTAACAAATGTTATTATATAAATCTTTAAAAAGAAATAAAGGCCTGACCCTGGTAGAAATTATGGTGGCCACTGTAGCTTTCAGCGTGTTCGCCACCATGCTTTTTGGTTTTTTAATGACCACTGTAAACAGCTACAGCCGAACCAAAACCCTGGCAGAAATGAGATATCAGGTTAATTTTGCCCTCAGAAGTATGCAGATTGACATTTCCCGTTCTATCAGGCCCACCATTCCCACCGCTGATAATCAGAACTGGATTCCCTCGGGTGTATTGCTTCCCAACCCCTACAATGCCCAGGATGACCCGGTGGATGACCATGTTTTTTCATATTTCCCCGACCTTACCACTATCGATCCTGACGATGCAAATTGCGCCCCCTATGCAAGCCTGTCGGTAGAAAAATCAGGCGGCATTTCACAGAACCGGCTTGTTATGTTCTGCGCAGCTTCCGACGTGGAAGATCAGAGAATAAGCGATCCCTACGATTTTCTTAACCAACTTGTTTTTGTCGAATACGTAGTGCCAGAAACCGCTCCTTTTCAAATCTGGAAAAATACATACAGGGTCAATTCCTCGGTTCAGGGATTTTCTTTAACATCCAACTACTGGGTTATAACCTCGGGAGTATTAACCCCTTCAAATACAACCCTCCTTGCGGGGCAGGATTTAATTGCCCAGGTTCCGGGAAATTATGGAAGAATATTTTTCGAAGTAGTAAGAGAAAACGGAGTTACAGATTTGGCATACAATACAGCTTTCGACAGGCATTTTATGGAAATATTCATTCATTCCATTTCACAGGACAGCAAGGGTAATTTTATTGAATACGGAGATACTATTAACGCGACGATTATGACTGATTAGAAGTCAAGTACACTTGGAGGTGCTGAAAAATGAAACCCAGAAAGAGAACTAAGAAGAAGGGAATTGCTCTGGTAACTACAATTTTTACCGTTGCAATTGTGGCAACTTTGGCCATTGCTTTTCTTACCATAACGGTAAGCGAAGGCCGGGTGGGCAGGCTGGACGAGGAATCAATGCTGGCCCTGCAGCAGGCAAAAGCGGGAACGGAGATAATGCTGGCTTATCTTTCTATTGTGGATCCCACTCCGGACACAACGGACAATCAGTTTGGGCCGGTATGGATTCAACCCACAAATGGCGTCTATCAGAATGCCGTAAAGGTTTACAACCCGGACGACGCTGATAACACCAACGATTTAAACACAAAACTGAGCCCGGATCTCCCCCTTATCATAAAACCCGTTGCCGGTGTTGATGATCCCGACGAGGCATATGGTGATACGTCAATTCTTGGGGACAAGGCTATCTATGATGATGATGGCAATACCGTAGAAGGTTTCATGTATGACGTACTTATAGCACAGCCTTTGCCGGTAGGGACTCCCGACGGCGACGGCAAGCACCCCTATACTTCGGTTCTTTCAGGCCGCCTGGTTCAGGCAAGATATGATATCAGGCAAATCGATCATTTCATATACACCTCCACAGCCCAAAAACACCTTGTCGTTCCAACAGATATCGTCCACCATATTTCCATTGGTACCATTCCATCCATTGCAACCCACCAGGTTGACCTCCTTTTCCTC
>CAZSLZ010000144.1:0-7904 GCA_964607865.1 uncultured bacterium | reverse complement strand
CAGCTCATGTTGATTTTGCGGTGGGAGATTTCGAGAAAGCTTTTAAAGAGGCGCCCTATAAGGTGGAAAGGGAATATGAAAGCCATTATGCCCAACATTGCCCCATGGAACCTCATATTTCTGCGGGTTACCTGGATGAGAAAGACCGCCTGGTAATTCTCACCAGCACCCAGGTTCCTTTCCATGTTCGAAGGATTGTATCAGAAAGACTGGGAATGCCTGCAAAACAGATTCGGGTAATAAAACCCCGCATAGGCGGAGGTTTTGGCACTAAACAGGAAGTTTTACTTGAAGACATAGTAGCCCTTGGGGTATTGAGAACCAGAAAACCGGTTAAACTGGAGCTAACCCGTTATGAAGAATTTTTATCCCGCACCCGTCATCCCCAGATTGTAAAAATCAAACTGGGTTCTGACGAAAACGGAGTGCTCACCGCCGTTTCCATGAGAATAATCATGAATACCGGCGCATACGGCTCCCATGCCCTTACAGTAATATGCAACAGCGGTTCTAAGGTATTGCCCTTGTATAATAAAGCCCAGAAT
Organism: uncultured bacterium; assembly: GCA_964607865.1. Taxonomy (GTDB): domain Bacteria; phylum Vulcanimicrobiota; class JAJTBE01; order JAJTBE01; family CAZSLZ01; genus CAZSLZ01. The sequence continues at coordinate 7,359 of CAZSLZ010000144.1, read as the reverse complement.
GTTGATTTCTACGGGGACAGCGTTTATACCAACCTGCCTGTTGGCGGCGCATACCGTGGTTATGGGGCTACCCAGGGGGCTTTCGCCATGGAAGCTGCCATGGATGAGCTGGCGGAAAAACTGGGAATTGACCCGGTAGAATTGAGAAAACGAAACCACATTCGCACCGGAGAATCTTCACCGGTATTTGCCGCCCTGGGTGAGGGCAAAGCCGGGGTTGAACAGAAGATCGGCTCCTGCGGGCTGGATCAATGTATAGAAAGAGGATGCCGTGAATTCGACTGGGAAAACCGGGACCAACGCCGGGAAGCATCCAAACCTTACAAAAAACGTGGATTTGGAATGTGTGTTCTGATGCAGGGTTCGTCAGTCCCCGAGATTGATATGGGTTCGGCATTTATGAAGATAAACGATGACGGTTCCTTTAACCTGGCTATGGGCGCCACTGATCTTGGAACCGGAAGCGATACGGTGCTTTCCCAGATCGCCGCCGAGGTTCTGGAAATTCCCGTTGAAGAGATTATTCCCTACTCTTCAGATACCGATATGACCCCCTTCGATGTGGGCGCCTACGCATCGAGCACCACATACCTTACAGGTATGGCGGTCAAGAAATGCGCAGAAAAGATCAAACGCCAGATACTCAAGGCCGCCGGTTCCATGCTGGACAAAAGTGATTATGATCTTTATCTTGAAGACAGAAAGGTTTTCGATCACGACGGCAACTCTGTCACATTTGCCCAGGTTGCCAAACATTCCCTGTATGAAAAAGATCAACATCAGATCGGCGCCATAGCGTCCCATATAACCCATAAATCTCCCCCGCCCTTTGCCGCCCATTTCGCCGAGGTGGAAGTTGATACCCAGACCGGATTTGTAGAAATAATCAAATACGTCTGCGCTATCGACTGCGGAACTGCCATCCACCCCCGCCTTGCGGAAGGCCAATGCGAAGGGGCAATTATGAACGGTTTATCCTTCGCCCTTACCGAAGAATATATATTCAACAAAAAAGGAAAAATGCTTAACGGCAGTTTCAATACTTATAAAATATTCAGCACCCGGGACCTTCCCGAGTTAAAGGTTATTCTGGTCCCCACCTATGAAGAAACCGGGCCCTACGGCGCCAAATCGGTTTCCGAGATTAACATCAACGGCCCGCTTCCCGCCATAGGAAACGCCATTTACGATGCTATCGGCGTTCGTATAACCAACCCTCCCTACTCACCGGAACGGGTGCTGGAAGCTATCGACAACAACAAATAATAATACATCTTGAGATAACTAAAAAAAGACCGCCTTGGCGGTCTTTTTTTATCACTTGCGATAACAACTCAACTTACACAAAACCTGTCATTGCGGGGTATCACAGAAACCGTGGCAATCTCAGTTTTTTTCTTGTTATCAGCTATAAGTTTAACCGGATCACTATGGTTTTATTTAAAAACGTTGTTAATTTCCCGGCATGGAACGGTTATTTTCTCTCCGCTTTTGCCTTCAATTTCAATACTGTTTCTATCCAATTTTAACATTTCAGTGCCTATGAAATTTTCAGGGGGAGAAATATAAAAGGCGAAATATTCGGTGGTAATGGTTTTTCCTGCACCTATCCATTCATAGGTTGAAGTATCAAAAAAAGCCCCCTGCCTGACAGTTTCTTTTCGTGTATAAGTCCAGGGGGTGGTTGAAAACTCCATTCCCCTGGTCATTTCGTTACCGTTCCAGGGTTTATGGGTACGGGCATGATTTTCCTCCCAGTTATCCAGCCAGGGAAATAATTTATTGTCCCAGACATAACCCACCATTAAATCTTTTCTGGGGTTAACCGCAGTAAAATAGCCATAATTGAGGTTTCTATCCAGCAAATTTGCGGTATAATCACTGGATTTATCCTCAGCTGCAGCAAACCTGGCATTAATCAATTCACCGGAAGAACCGGGAATGTAGGGCCAGCGGTATTCTTTCCCTTTTTCATACCGCATATCATTACTGAAGGCAAATGGCGCCACTGCACCCCGGCCAGAAGGAAAATCGAAGAAAGTAACTCCCTTTTCCACAAAAGGCGCGCCAAAAGTTACATGTTGACACCAGCCAATGGGGCGGTCAAAACTTCCTTTATTTGTAAGCTCTTCTTTTATTCGTAAAACAGGCTCATTTTTTCTCAGGACCAGAGTCCTTCTTATAACCAGCTGGCTTTCTGGCAACTTACCTTCGTAAATCAAGCCTGTTTCTTCTTCATTACCCCAGGTTCTTACTTCCTTCCAGGGCACCACCGGGGCTTCGCCATGTACTGTAATACCGCCGTATTCATATTCAGCTTCAGAAGGCACCCCAAAAAAATCCAGGCAAATATTGTGCCCCATAATGGAAGCCAGTAGTTTTGCTTCATTATTTTTTCCAAAGATGGGGGCATGTTTCTCTGCATCAAATTGAGCAGGCTCCATGCTTTTCCAATGGGGAACCCAATATGGATTTACACCGGAATCCCCCTGGCTTTTCAATCCCGCATAAACAATGTGGCCTCCACCTTCCAATGCAATTATTTCAACCTTATCATTTTCCAGTTTCCAACCTTTTCTGCCCTGAAATTCCAACCTTTGTGGCGATTCCATGGCAAAAGCCCTGCCAACCAGGCAAAAAACAAAAATTACCCAAAATAATACATACCATTTTTCTTTCATAAACAACCTCCCTGTAGAATAAAAATGAGCCTGAAGGCCCATTTGATTAAACTTTATAATTTCATCTAATTCTGTTATAACCTGAATAATTGTCATTAGAGAACTTATCTTTCATAGATCCTACCCCTGTTGTTGCGACACTGGCAATCAGGCCGGTTACTTGCAGCGCGCCTGCCACTTCTGCGCCAATATGTGTGGCACCCATGGCTTCAAATTAATGGCCGGGTTATTCCATACCGGCATCTTTACATTTTTTATGGGGAGTACCTGAAATTTGAACAGTATCTAAATAACAATACCGTCCTTTTCTTTGCTTCTCCGGCTCCTTTTCCACTCCTGATTTTCATTGATTTTAAAGAATAAGAATCTTGATTGCGAATTCTCATAAATCGTCCTTTTATTGAAATTAACCGTCGATTAATTATAGCATATAAATAATCAAAACAACCTATTCGATTGTTAAAATAGTGTTAACATATTTTAACAGAATGATTTAACTTTAAAACATTATATTTTTCTTAATTATAATGTTAACATGCAGGAATAACAATTAAGAAAAATTAATAAATAAAAAAATAAAAACAAATTTCAAGCTACAGATATATATAATGATACTTTAGATACAGCACTTTTCAACACGCTTGCCAGGAAAAATGTATGGGAATATTTGATTTTGTAAAAAAAATATTTGACAAATCCGAGGAGAGGGACAGCAAGGAACCGGAAGAGACCGTGGAACAGGAAGAACCGATTGAAACTCCCGCCGACCAGCTGACCCCTGTGGCAGATTTATTAATTAACGATGGCCGGTCCAACATTGATGAAGGCGACAAATTTCACGGCATGTCCCCATTACATATGGCAGCCATGTTCGGGCAATTTGAAGTAGCCCGGAAAATCATTTCCGAGAAAGCTAATGTAAATAACGTAAATAAAAGAAAATGGACCCCTCTGCACATCGCCTGTTCTGAAGAGCAGGAAGATGTGGTGGAGTTGCTGCTGAAAAACAAGGCAGACCCCAATGCAAAAACTGATAAACAGGAAACACCCCTTCACCTTGCAATACCCACGGGTAATTTAAGAATTGTGAAGTTGCTGTTGGAAAACAATGCCAAACTGAACGAATGGGATATTCACAATACAACCCCAATTATTTTGGCAGTAACAAAAGATCAGCCTGAAATTTTAGAATTGTTAATTAATAGAAAAGCCAATTATAAAATGAAGCTTCAGAATGATAAAAATCTATTACACTTGGCCGCAGAAAATGCTTCACTGGGAGCAATCAAAATTCTTCTGGAAAAAAAAATCAATGTTAACTCTCAAGATTACTATGCCAACACCCCCTTGCATTTTGCAGTTCATAGCGGCGATCTGGAAACCGTAAGATATCTTCTGAAACAAAAAGCGAAGGCTAACAAGGAGAATGTCCAGGGGATCACCCCTCTGTTATTGGCAAATGACAAGAAATTTCCGAAAATAGCCAAACTGCTGATGGAACAAGGTGGTTAATATCCGGGTTAATATCCGGGTTATTATAGGAACTTTTATGGTTTTCTTCTGTTTTTAACTATGATTATTAGTCTTAGGAGGAAACAGTATGTCAACAACAAAATCAGAAATGCGTTCCTATGAAGAAAAAAAGAGTAATTTGAAAAATATCAATAAAGAAGATTTAAACAGCAACCTCAACTCTATTTTTCATCTTGAGATCGATACTATCAAGATATATCAGCGGGTAATAAACCATACAAATCTTAAAGTTAAATTGAACGATTTCATGGAAACCCACCGCAAACATTTGCAGAATATAACCGTGGCAATGAATAGCCTGGAAATTGAAATACCCGACTATAAAGAAGATATTAAAGGCTATTTCCTGAAAGCTTTCAGCACCCTGGAATCCTTTCTCAATAACAAGGGAGCTATTTTAACCCTGAAACAGGCCGAGGTATTTACAAACGAAACCTATACCGAGGCCAGTGGATGGAATTTGCCTCCAAATATTCACCGTATGGTATTAGATCACCTGGACGATGAACAAAGGCATATGGAATATCTGAACAAAAACTATTAGTAGAAATATTAAAACAACAATATACCTAAGATAGGGGCTACCCTGTCTTTTTTTAAATTTTTTAAACCCTGAAGAAAATGTCTTAAAAAATTGTAAACATATTTACTACAAAAAACATTTTTGAAGGTTCTATGAAAACAAAAAAACAACCCTCTTTTTTCTTGTTGGCTGCCTTACTGGCCTGTATAACATCGGTTAACGCCAGCGCAACAAAGTTGCCTGTCAGCGGTTCAACCCGCCATACCCTTAATGGAAATGAAGTCACCCTGTATATGCAGCAAATTACCAGCAACTCCCCCTCAAATACTCATAGTGGTACGGTAAGAGTACAATTATGGGCAACCCGTTCTCAGCATACCGGTGGAACCATAAACGGTTATAAAACTGCAGAAATTGAACTGGGAGTATTTAACGGAGGCCAGTCATTCAGAGAGATAAACAGAACGGTTTACGGACAATACCCCTCTTCCGGTGTTTATTATATGACGATTATTCTTGCTGAATATAATAATGGGAAATTCTTCACCAAGGATTGGAAGAATTACCCCAGAACCCAGGCTTTTTAAGAAGAAATTAACTTTGTATTGCCATAAAAAAAACATGAAATTTCATGTTTTTTTACTTTTTTATTGGCAAAACTTTTTTTTTATTGTAAAATGGAAACATACAACATCAGGGGGATTTTATGGACAAGCAGAATAAAATTTTAGAAAATGATATACAAACAGAAAAAGAATATATAAAAAAGAACAAAAGCCTGCCACCGAATAACTTCAAAGTACCTCTTCTAATTATGTTAATAATATTAACGTTATCATTCATTGGCCTTTTGGCGGTTTATTTTTTAAATATAGATTTTTCAAAGGGCAATACTGATAAAACCCTTGTTTCTTCAGAAAGAACAATTTCAGATTTTGACAGTATTCTTATTGAAGATTCCTTTAACGTAAAAATAATATGCCAGGAAGAAAATAAAGTTCAAATACAATCCAGCAGGGGAGACATTGAAGAGATAAAAACAGTTATCAATGATAACACCCTGATTATCAACAACAGCGATGAAATTTCCTTACCTGATGATACCACAATTCTGATACATGTCCCTATCCTTGAGAAATTAACAGTTACCGGTGCATCAAATGTAATTTTAGAGAATTTTATTAACGAACAGCTGAATATCACATCTTCAGGAGCAGCTGAAATCTATGTGAATGGGATGGCAACCCGGCTTATTATTGAAACCAGCGGAGCAGGTAAAATAAGGCTGGTGGGAAAATCAGACAAACTTTTTATTCATTCTTCAGGCGTCGGCGAAATAAATGCAGATATGTGGAAAACCCAGGAAGCAACCATAGACATCAGCGGAGCCGGAAACGCCAGGGTTAATGCAGTGAAAATCTTAAATATTTCTATATCAGGCGAAGGAAATGTAAAATATGTGGGCTCCCCCGAGATTCAACAGGAAATTTCCGGATTCGGAACTGTTACACAACTTAAGAACACTGAAGATGAAACATTAGATAATAAAGAGAAGTAGTATGAATCTATATATGGAACAGGTGAAACCACAATGTTAAAAGATACCCGATTTGAAGGCCCTTTCCCTGTTGGGGTTGTAACTGGGTTCTGGGAGTATATAATCAGGAATAACCCCGAATTGCTGGAAGGCAAAGCCCAGTTCTCCGGCCTGGTTAATTGCGAAAAAAATAGCGCCTGTGAAAACTTAACTTTGAATCAACCCTCTGATTCAGAAGAACACAATAACATTTAAACCGGTTGTTCCAACTGACCGGGATTTTTTATTACTGCTTCCTCTTCTTCAATTTCTGCCGAATTTTCTAATTGGTTCAGCGCCCTGTGCAGATAGAAATAAGTAACTATGGCAGATAAAAAGTCAGTCAAGGGAAAGGACACCCACACCCCCATCAGGGCATAGAAATTCGGCAGAATCAATATCGACGGCACTCTGAAAATAATCTGCCTTGACAGGGTAAGGAAAAACGCAGGCCAGGCTTTACCAACTGCCTGAAAAAAACTAGCCCCTACCATCTGGAAACCTGTTACCGGCAGAACGAGAATGACTATTTTCATTATAGGGACAGCAGTATTGATATGCCTGGTATCTTCACTGAATAGCCCGATAATGGGGCGAGAAAACCCCATAAGAATTAACCATGCCACAAAAGAAACCACGGTGGCAATTTTTATTCCCAGTTTCAGAGCCTCTTTTACCCTTGCAAATTGACGGGCTCCGTAGTTAAACCCAATTATGGGTTGCAAGCCCTGTACTACGCCAAAAATAGGCAGAAAACAGAACATTATTACCCTATTGACAACCCCCATAGTTGCCAGATGAAGTTCGCTTCCGTAAGCACTGATGGTATTGAGCAAAACAATCAACATTACACTGCCCGCCACTGTACGGGCCAAGGACGAGGAGCCGATAGCCACCGTTTCCTTCAGGATTTTCCAATCGATTCTCATATCTTTCCATTTTACCTTTAACAGGCTTTTGTCTGTAGTAAAATACCAGACGATATAAATAAAAGTTACTACAAAGGAAATAAATGTAGCCACGGCAGCTCAACGGATTCCCATTTT
>CAZSLZ010000143.1:0-7920 GCA_964607865.1 uncultured bacterium | reverse complement strand
GGGTTCTTATAACAGAAATAGATCCAATATGTGCTTTACAGGCTTCCATGGAAGCCCTGAACCTTGACGCCACCACAACCCTGGAGATGGAAACCGAACCCGCCAGGGAAGTTGAAATCCCTGAATCTGAAATACAGGAATTTATTCTGGACCTGGAAAAAACCGGAAATTTACCCCCAAAAACCCCAACTGAAACACCCTTAAAAGTAAAGCAAACTTCCCGGTTGGAATTTCCTGAACTCATTTACTCTGACCTGATTGAATTCAAGGGCGAACTGACAAGGAAAATCACGCTGGGCCAACAGTTGGGCTCATTTACAGTTTTTGCTTTCCTTATCGACAGGCAGGATTTTACCAGCACAAAAAAAGAAATTTCTGTAAAAAAAGACGCCTTTATCGACCTGGATTTACCGGCTTTAATTGCTGACGAAGATAAAATAACAGGCAGGGCATTCTATCAATGCCAGAATAAAGGAAAAATCGAAATAACCACAACTGTTTCAAATTTTACAAATGAAGTTGAACAGACAGGGGTGTTAGAATTCCCCATAACCGCTGCCGGAGAGGTGGTAGCCGCAATCAGGACAGATAAGGATTACGATATTCAAAGCAAAGTTATTCAGAAAAAAGGCGTTGAAAAAGTTACTTATTCAAGATTGCAGTTTCTGGAGCCGGGTGAAGAAATTATAGCTGACCGTATTGTGGCTTACCCTTCCATAGCATATCTCATAAAAGACGCCGTTGATGCATTGATTCGATATCCCTATGGTTGCTCAGAGCAAATCAGCGCCAGAATGTACGGCTTGGTAAAAGTCCATAACCTTATTATGGCGGGCAGTATTAAGGGCAACCTGGACAGAATCGACCAGTTTCTACATCTGGGCGCCCGGCAACTGAATGATTTTCTGCAGAATAATCTATTCAGCCTGTGGGAAAACAGCCCCCCAAATATGGATGTAACAATGCGGGTATTAAAAAATCTTGCGCCTCTGAAGAAGCTTAACATTCTGAATTTGGGAAACACCTTGAACAAGATAATCGATACTCTTTTAAACAAAGAAATAAAAAACAACCTGCTCATTCCTTATGATATAAGATTCGCCGATGATATTAAAAGCGTAAGAGACGCAGCTTTGCTCTACAAATTTGGAATAGCGCCGATAAAAGCCAGGCAATACATAGAACAGATGGCCAGGGTTACCGATGCCCAGGCTTACTGGGAAGACCCTGGCTGCTGGGCGGGAAGAACCGAGGCCACCAGTTACGCATTGCAGGTTATGGCAAAAGAAAATAAGGATATATTCAGCAAGGGCTTCAATTACCTGTCCCAGCATCTTCAAAAAGGCCAGCTTTATTCCACATCGGATACCTGCGCTTTTATAGAATTGCTGGAAGAATTGAATGAGTTATCACCGGCAAGGGTTATTGTTGATGAAGAAGAGTTTGAGCTGAAAAACCCTTTAATTTGCAGGGCCCTGAAAGCACAGACAAGGACCCTGACAAGAATTGATGAAGATAAAATCGTTAATCTGCTGGATAAGAAATCCAATTTTGGCAGTGAAATAAAAATTGATAGGACTTCAGTTTCCCCCGGCGAAAAGATAAAATTAAGCATAATTCCTGAAGAAAAAACTATTGCCCCTGTAGCAAAAATATTTTTACCCGGTAACCTGGCAGCGCCTTTTGCCGGAGTTAATAAACAGGTTATTAACATGCCGGTCAAATATGATGAAGTATCACTTGACCTTTATGCCATAAGAAAAGGGACAGGTACCCTGGCGGTAGTTCTGACCGATATGTATGATTCGGAAAAAACAGGTGTTTTAACAGGAATCAAAATAAATGTAAGTTAAAAATTTAGCGGAGGTGTCAAATGACCGAAAATGAAGAAGTAAAAAAGAAAACCGGTGGTGGTGGCGGAAATATTGCTGTCATCGCAGTATTACTGATTATTTTGGGCGCATTGATTTATTATTTCGTAAGTCGCCCGCCAGCGGAAGTGGGAGTGCAGGACATTCTGCCCAAACAGTGCGCCATGCTCATGCAGGTAGATCTGGACAAGGCCGCTGACCCCCATATGCGTGAAGACATATTGAACAAAATGAAAGAAAATCCCAGATATAAAGAAGCTATTGAAAAACTGAAAAATGAATCTCAGGTAGATTTTGAGAAAGACATTTTACCCTGGGTTGGCAATGAAGCAACCGTGGATTTCTTTGAACCACCTAACCCCAAAAACAAACAGGAGGTTGAAGAAGCGTTCGTAATTGCCATTGAAGTAAAGGACATGGAAACTGCCAAAGCCAAAGTAAAAGAGATTATAGAAAAACAGGAACAGAAATTTACCGAGGAACAGTACGAGAATAACCTGATATATGTAAACCCCAACGAAGACGGCCCCTCAATGACTTTTATTAAAAGTTACCTGGTCCTGGGTATGCCATCGGCGCTTCACAAATGCATAGATGCAGCTACTGGTAAAACCGAAACCCTGAAAACCAATCACCAGTTTAAAGATGCCCTGGCAAATCTTCCTGAAAAACACTTTGGCATGCTTTATGTTGACATGGGCCAGGTGGCAGAATCCAACAAAGCCAACATTCCCAAAGACCCCGATGCAGAAAAAGCCCTGAAAGCAATGACTTCCCTGGCTATCGGAGTGGGCATGAAAGGCGATGATTTTGTGGCTGTAGGTTTTCTGGGCCTTAACAAGGATTCGGAAAGCCAGATTGTCCGGACGGTTTTTGAACAAAAACCAGGACTGGGAAAACCGGGAACTGTTAAATTGTTCAGCCAGGATATTTCCTACTACGCAGCTGTGGATTTCAAGTTTGTATATAACCTGCTGGTGAAGGTGGCAGAGGTTAAAACCGGAAGCGAACAACAGGTTCAGACTTTCAAGAACCAGTTTAAGACAAACCTGGGTGTTGATTTTGATCAGGATCTGATGCAGAACCTCACCGGTGAGTTAGCTTATGCTTTTGATTTTACTGATCTTATGGCTCAAATGCAGGGGAAATCTCCCATGAAAGGCGGACAGGGTCAGGCTGTCAACAACAATTTAAGAAATATTGCCACAGCCCTGGAAATGTGGTCGGTGGATAACCAGGGGAAATATCCTGCCAAATTGGATGTGCTAACCCCCAAATATTTAAAAAGCATACCCTCTCCCCCTCAGGGATATACCTACTATTATATTAAGAAGAACGAACCGGCAACCTTTATGCTGGGTTACACCAAAGACGGCAATAATCTCGATATGGACATGCCGGTTTACGAATCGGTAACCGGGCTTCGAAATGCCGCGCCCCAACAGGAAAAGCCCAATACGGGCAAAAAGCAGCCCCCGCCGCTGGTATTTGCCATACCCGTAGAAAACCAGGAAAAAATGAACGAGGTGGTAAGCAAAATTACCGGTAAATTTGGGATGATACTTAAAGAACAGGATATTTCCGGTACCAAATTCTATAACTTGCCACAAAATGCCGGAACATTCGGTGTTTATGAGAATACCCTCCTTCTTGGGCTGGGACTTGGTAAAAACCGGGTCGAGTCCATAGTTTCCACCAAAATTGACGAACAGAAATCGATTGCAAACAGCCGGGGTTACAAGATGATCTCAGACCAGCTGGGTGAAAAAACTGTAGCTGTGAATATGGTAAAACTGGAAAAAGTTATGCCCTTTGTTGAACTGGGCGTTGGAATGGCAGCTGCCAGTAAATCTCCTGAACAGGCGGAAGCAGCCATGGCCATAGTGGATTTCCTTAAACAGTATAACGAACTCTGGAGTTTTACAAACCTGGAAGACGACGGATTCAGTATCCATATCAGGGTATTGAAGAAGGAAACCCCAAAGGAATAGTAATTCACAGCTGTTAAAGGGGCTGCCTTAAGGCAGCCCCTTTTTAATTATTCTACTAAAAACCCGAAATTTGTCATTGAAAGCCCTGAAATGGCGTGGCAATCTCAGTTTAGATCGGGTTGGTTCCCAACCCACTTACCTGAGTAGTACAGAGATCGCACGTCGCCTGGCGCTCCTCTGGCTCAAGAAAACTGCCCTTCTGAAACAGCCCTTTTTAATACTTTTAAATATCAATAAATGTAGAATCAGCTGGGCAATCGCAATGATCCACATAACCCTGACCTCCGTTGCCGGGACAGTCAATAATTCTGTAGCCCAGGTTATCCCGGTATCCCTTCTGGGACAGTATATTGTTATGAGTGCCGCAAACACTATGGTGTACATAAATAATGCTGACGCCACAACTATTGCTGCAGTACCCCCCACGATATTCAAAGCCGTCAGCGGGACAGACGGGTATCTTGCTTATATAATCGGGTTCTATGTCGGAAGGAAGATTCACGTCGGTAGTTTCGGGGTGATCATTCAAATACATTAATATTCCCGTAGATATAGCCTTCAGGTTTTCCTTGCAGGCTCCTATCTGGGCCTGTTCTCTCGCCCGGGTTATGTTGGGAATAATTATACTTGCCAGAATAGATATAATAGCAATTACAATCATAAGTTCAATAAGAGTAAAACCCTGTTTTTTCATGAAAATTTCCTCCTGAATATTATCTACTTTCATTATAGCAAAAAAAAAAAACAATTATTTTAGCAAAAAAAATAAAAAAAACAATGTCTTATTAATATAAATTTTATAATAATAATTATTATTAATTATCAGCGTTTAAATATATACTAATCCCAAAAAATTTTGAACGTTTGCATGATTATTTAATTTTTTGTTGAAGTATAAGTTATGGCACAAAAAAGAAAACTTCCAGATCAAAAATATGGATGTCCCGATGATTTGATGTTGTGGGCAAAAGAATCGAAGATTTCAGCTGAGAAAGATCGATTCAGGGCGATTAGAATGCTAGTTGAGCCATAGCCGAGAAGCTGTAATGGATGCCTTTGATGTAAGCTGGAGCACACTTCAAAGATGGGTCCGCCTGTGGAATAAAGGAGGTAAAGAAGCGCTTTTACAGGGAAAACGAACAGGCAGGCCACCGATACTCAATAAAGAGGCAAGAGATTTCATCGTCAAAACAGTGGAATTTACCAACAAAAAAGGTGAAACAATAACTGGCATAGCAATCAGCGGGACTTAAAAAAAGAAGTTCAAAATCAAATCAGGAAAGAATACGATTTATTCCTATATTCACAGGCTGGGTTAAACCAATTCTGGCTCTTTTCAACCCTTAAAAGCAGAAACACCTGTTCTGCCGGAGATTTCTTTTGGTTATAAAACATGCAAAACCTCGGCCTCTAACCTTATTCATCAAAAAAAACCCCTTTATTTTTGTCGAACAAGACTGTGAAATATTTCCCCAAAAAAAAGAATCCGTGGAATTTCCACGGATTCCATGTTATTTAAATTTTTGTTCTTATTTGGTTTTAATTTTATGGGCAATCCTTACCAGGCCAATCAGTTCATTTACCTTTTCGCTGGATTTTACATTCTGGGGCAAGTCTTCCAACACCGACAACACCTGGCTTAAACTTTCACCCTTCGCCCAGTTGCTTTCTCTTAATATTTCCGCAAATTGAGCTGCGCTGGCAGCCAGTTTAAAAGATGTGGAAGTTTCTGCAAAGGATTTCCTAAACTCGCTGGTGTTAACCGAGGCGTTCAATTCCTTTACCTGGCCTGAATCCGGGTCCATATAACGGACAAAAACAGTGGCAACCTTTCCGGTTCTTCCTTCATTCAGCTTCACTTCATACAGGGCTGTTACAGTATGGCCGGCGCCCACTTCCCCGCCGTCTTCCCGGTCATCACGGAATTTGTGATCCGCAACATCACGATTTTCATAACCAAGTAGCCGGTAAGACTTCACCACACCGGGGTTAAAATCAACCTGAACTTTGGTATCTCTGCCAATAACCTGCAGAGTGCTCGTCAAATCCTGCCTGAATAAACGCTCAGCTTCCTTTATGTCATCCACATAAACATAGTGGCCGTTGCCCTTGTCTCCCAGGGTTTCCATCAGCACATCGCTGTATTCACCCATGCCGTATCCTATGGTAGAAAGGTATATACCGTCTTCCTTGTATTTCTCAATTATCTGCAGCAGTTCTTCCGCCCTTGTTCTTCCCACGTTGGCAACACCATCAGAACAAAGAATTATTCTGTTTATGGCATTACCCTGATAATTTTTGTTTGCCAACTCGTAGCCTTTTCTCAACCCCGCCTCTGCATAAGTTGACCCGCTGTTCTGAAGAGAGTCTATAGCCCGTATAATCTGTTCCTTCTGGTCAATTCCCGTATGATCCAACACTACCCGGGCATCGCTTCCATAAATTACAATACCTATTCTGTCGCCCTGGCTTAATTCATTGGTTAGCATTTTTAAACTTTCCTTTACCAGGGGTAAACGATTATATCTGTTCATGGATCCTGAAACATCAATTACAAAAGTCAAATTAGCTTTCTTACGGTTTTCCTTTTTGACCTGCTTGCCTTTCAGGGCGACTTTCAATAATAATGAATCCTTCGAATAGGGAGAGGGGGCGCCTTCCAGATATATATTAAAGGCATTCTGCCGGGGTGCTTTATAACCATAATCAAAGAAGTTGACAAATTCTTCTACCCGCACCAGGTTTTGAGCCGGCAACTGCTGAACTTTCAAATAATTCCTGGCCTGGGTATATGAAGCGCTGTCCACATCCACAGCAAAGGTGGAAAGATGATCTTTGGCAGTTTCAACAAAGGGGTTTATGCCGTAATTTTTGGTTAAAGGTTCTCTTGAGACAGGTTCATTGGGTACCGGTTGATTTCCAATAGACTGGTTAGGAACAGATTTGCCGGGAGCCGGTTTTCCGGGCATCTTTCCTGCCAGATCAGACTCCTGAGGCGCCCGGCGCACATTACCTGCAGTTAGAGGCTTGCTACCATTGAGAGGAGATGTGACATTATAGTTTTTATTACCATCACCAGGCAACTCCTGATTTGTGGTTTTAGTTTCCTTATCTTTCACCCGCTTATCACTGGCACCCGCTTCCTCACCTTTTTTTCCTCCGGCACCAGGGGCGCTTTTTTCGTTCTCAGCTGGCGCCTGAACTTTTCCCACTTCATCTGCGGGTTTCACTTCATTGATTGTAACATCCCCGGTTTCTTTCTTCTCTCTGGTGCAACCAGCTGAAAACAGAAGAGATAATACAATTCCCATAATCAGAAAAACTCTTATTGCATTTTGATTTTTTTTAAACAAGGTGTTCCCCTCCTCAAGAATTAATTATATTTTCTATATCTCTATACAAGGTTAAGTATTATTTATTCCATTTACAATTTTTTCCTGGAGTTTAAATGAAATCTGTTAAAAAAGAAAGGCTCGATAAACTGGTATTGGAAGCTGGGCTTGCCGAAACCCGAACCAAGGCCCAGGCTTTGATTATGGCAGGCCTGATAAAAGTTGACGGAAAACGTGCCCTGAAAGGCGGAGAAAACTATCCCTGTGAATCGGAAATCGAGTTGATAAAACCGCCCCACCCCTATGTGGGCAGAGGCGGGCTGAAGCTTGAAAAGGCAATTAACCATTTCAAAATTGATGTTACCGGCAGAACCTGCCTTGATGCAGGAGCTTCCACCGGTGGATTTACCCATTGCATGTTACTTAACGGAGCAAAAAAGGTTTATGCCGTGGACGTAGGATATGGGCAACTGGATTTAAAACTGAGAGAGGATCCCAGGGTTGTTGTTATTGAACGTTGCAATGTGAGATATCTGGATGAAAAAACCATACCCAGGCCTGTCGATCTTATTACCGTGGATGTATCTTTTATTTCCCTGTCCCTGGTTATTCCGGCATTAAATAATTTGTTAAAGACAGGAGGCGATTTAATTTGCCTTATAAAACCCCAGTTTGAGGCTGAACGGGGTGAGGCAAAAAAAGGAGTTATCAAAAGCACCACAGTAA
>CAZSLZ010000142.1:0-7965 GCA_964607865.1 uncultured bacterium | reverse complement strand
GAGGAGGCCTGCCAGCATATATGACAGTATGACAGCTGGGCCCGCCTGTTCAAATGCCAGGCCGGGAAGGACAAAAATCCCCGAGCTGATCATAGCTCCTGTGGAGATAGCGAATACGTCAAACAATGTCAGTTCTTTTTTGTATTTTTCCATGATTCAACCTTCATCATAATAATTCGGGGCGAGAATTTATATGTAATTTTGCCCATAACAATAAAAAACACAAAAAGCAACCGCCTTTACCAACAGTTGCTTGAATTCAATATTCTATTGTATTTATTCCCAGAGCAGCGTTTTGGGATTACGGGCTTCCTCTTTGAAAGAAGCTATAGTTCTGCCATTGAGGGTAGTGATTTCTTTTTTGCCGGACATAGGCCCGTTAAGGGATAGACCAGTATAGTCGAAATTCTCTCCAAAACTGGGAATCTCAGCTTTAATTGCAATATTCTGCCTTGCAGCACCAGTCACAACCCGGGGAGATAACCCCAACTGGCCGGAATTACCAACACTTACAAAACCGTCAGAAGGCAAGGATACTGCCTGCTGAGTCTTTGCTGTGCTCTGAGTTTTACCTGTGGTTCTTGGAGGAATAATACCTCTTGGTCCGCCAATGGAACCAATTCCATCCATTTTGTTCACCTCCAAAGGGTGTGTCTTTTTCGTTAATTTTATAATAGCACCCTAATCAATACCTGTAAACATGATTTTTGTTAATATTATGTTAACAAAAAACCAGGTTCCGTTATAACCCCCATAAAACCTCGAAATGTGCCGCCAGCCTATGGATACTAATACATGGTATTTCAAGCCTATATCTTATACTATTTTTTTTCTTTTGTCAAAAAAGGGCATGATGCCAGAGTTAGAGAAAAACAGCAATTAAATTAAAAAGATCGGAGAAACAGTTATGGATAATTTGACTTCGGTATTAATAGGAAATGCCAGGGTGATTACCTTGGGAGAGAACAATAAATACGTTGAAAACGGCGCTGTTTTTGCCAGCAATGGCGTAATCAGGGAAATAGGAGAAACCGAAAAATTAAGGAAAAAGTATTCTGAAGCTGATTATCACAACATGAAAGGCATGGTGCTCATGCCCGGAAATATTATTGCCCATACCCATCTTTACTCTTCTTTCGCCCGGGGAATGGGCCTTAAAGATGAACCGCCCGCAAATTTTGTAGAAATTCTCGAAAGGTTATGGTGGAGGCTGGATAAAGTCCTGACTATGGAAGATATCTATTTTTCCTCTATGTCCTATCTTTTACAATGTATAAGATATGGAACTACCACAATAATTGACCATCATGCCAGCCCGGGCGCAGTAACCGGAAGCCTGGATACAGTGGCAAGGGCGGTTTTTGAATCGGGTTTGCGGGCATCTCTGTGCTATGAAGTTACTGATAGAAACGGCCTCGATGAGGCAAAAGAAGGAATTAAAGAAAATATCCGTTTTGTGGAAAAATGCCGGGATTACCCAACCAGCTTTGTCAAAGCTGGCTTCGGCATCCATGCTTCCTTTACCGTGGGCGATGAGACCCTGGCCCGTTGTATCGAAGCTGCCAGGGAGTTTGATACCCCCCTGCATATTCACGTCGAGGAAGCTCTTTCCGATCGGTTGGACAGTGAAGAAAAATATGGTATGCCGGTCCTTGCCA
The DNA here is from genome assembly GCA_964607865.1 of uncultured bacterium. Taxonomy (GTDB): domain Bacteria; phylum Vulcanimicrobiota; class JAJTBE01; order JAJTBE01; family CAZSLZ01; genus CAZSLZ01. The sequence goes on along the minus strand of CAZSLZ010000142.1, from coordinate 6,307 downwards.
GGCTGGAAAAAATGGGAGCCCTGAAGGTGCCAGTCCTGGCATGCCATTGTGTACATCTGGCTGAAGAAGAATTTGAAATATTGAAGAACAGGAATATTGTAGTTATCCATAACCCTTCTTCAAATATGAATAACGCAGTGGGTGTGGCACAGATCCCCAGAATGCTGGAACAAGGGGCCGTAGTGGGGTTGGGAACCGATGGCATGACTGCAGACTTTTTCCAGGAAATGAAGATTCTGCCCCTGCTCCATAAAGTCAATACCGGAGATCCCCGCACTTACAGCTTCCCCCAGCTTTATCAGACAATCTTTTTAAATAATCCTCGAATTGCCGGGCTTTTCTGGAAAGAACATGGGCTGGGTTCTCTGGAAGTTGGTAATTATGCCGATATGATTGCCCTGGAATACGACCCACCCACGCCCCTGAACGCAGATAATACCCTGGGCCATATTCTGTTCGGCATGAATAGCGCCATGGTTAACACCACCATAGCTAACGGGCAGGTATTAATGAAAGAAAGGGAAATCCTGCATCTGGACCAGGAAAAAATAATGAATGAGTGTAGAAAACTTGCCGGGCAAATGTGGAAAAGATTCTAAAATTCCAGTTCTTCTATATTATCAGGCTCAAGAATTTGCCCCACTCCGGCCAACCTGGACCGGAGTGTTTTTATATCCAGGTTTTTCGGTTCTGTACTTTTTTCTATAGCCAGGGCTGCTGCCACCCCCACTGCCTGGCCCATGGCCATAGATGTAGCCTGGACCCTTGCCGAGGCATGAGCCCGGAATTGGGCAGAAAAACATTTACCCGTAATAAATAAATTCTTTGTCACGGACGGGACCAGGCTGCCACAGGGAATTCCGTAAAAACCGTCTTCTCCCACTTCCTCCGATTCCAACCCATTATCACCAGCTTTATGAATATCTATGGGAAATCCTCCCAGGGCAACCTCATCGGGGAATCTCCTTCCCATTGCCAGATCTTCGCCGGTAAGAACATATTTACCCTTTATACGCCGCACTTCCCGTACTCCCAGAAACGGAGCAATAGACTTCAACTGGCTGTTTTCGAAACCGGGAATTTCTTTTTTTAAAAACCCTGCAATCTGCAGAACCTGTTTATGGCCCTCCATATAAGCGTTGTTTATCGATTCAGAAGAAAGAGGGTCAAAATTGATTATCCGGGTGGAATTGATTCCCACAGTTCCCGGCTCTACACCGGCGTAAAAAAGAAGCCTGTCCCTGGGCACCTCAAGCCCGGCATTTTTCCATTGACTGAAAAAACCTGAAAAACCGGGGTTTTGTGATTTCTCCAAATGATCAAATAAAGTTTCGTGATGAAAATTTTCAGGGTTCGAATTTGCATAACCCACCACCTGGCTTAAATTTACATTGTTCATTTCAAATATAAGGGTGGCAGGCATTACAGCGGTTTCGTCCTGCAGAGTTTCTTCATTACAGGCATGAGCAAGGGCTCCTTCACCGGAAGCGTCAATAAAAACCGGGGCGCTTGCTGTGAAATAGCCACCGGGATGAATTCCCCGGATTTGTTTTATCCGTTTCCCTTCCAGTCTGGCAGTGAGAAAACTGGATTCCAAAAGATAATTAACGCCAAAGCGTTTCATCATTTCCATCAGGGTAAGGGATAGCAGGCCTGGATCGGTGGGGGTTACCGAATATGCCACTCCGATGGTATCTCTTATGTGGCCCGGGGTTCCCCCGGTTTTTTTCAGCACATCAATAAGAAGCTGGGGGATTCCACCGATAATCTTGTGCCCCTTTTTGCCATGAAAAGTAAGCATTGAATGAACCCTGGCAGCTGTTGCCATACCTCCCAGGCAGGGTTTCTTTTCTATGACCAGGGTACTTTTGTTGAACCTTGCCAGCGCCAGTGCGGCCATACAACCGCTGACGCCACCGCCAACTATCACAGCGTCGAAATCATAACTGCTCAAGACGGGTTTCTCCTCCGGTATCTCCGGGAAAATCTGAACTGTTTTCCTTTTTGTTTCTGGTTTTTTCCTGTTCCTCCGGCTTCAGCGAGTCATGGTCTATAATCAGGTTCTCAGGGGTATGTGCCCTGAGCCAAACAATACCTGCAGCCATCACTGTGAAAAGCCCTATACTGAACCACTGGGCAAGGGAAAGCCCATGGATCATCTGGTTCGGCTCGTTAAAACGATAAAACTCCACAATAAACCTTACCACTGAATAGGAGGCAAAGGTCATCATTGTATTTTCGCCCCAGAATTTTCTTTTTTTGAGCCAATAGAGAAGAAAAGCAAAGATGATCAAGTCCAGAAACATTTCATATAACTGGGTAGGGTGAACCGGAATGGGATGTCTATGAGAGGGAAAAGTTACCGCCCAGGGAAGGGAACAGGCTTTTCCGTAGCAGCAGCCATTCAAAAAGCAGCCTATTCTGCCTAAGGCAAGCCCCAGGATGGATGTGGTGAAAAGGAGATCCGCCACGGGCAGGACCTTAATTTTTTTGATTTTGCAGAAAAGATAAATACATATACCGGCGCCCAGAAAACCGCCATGCCATGATAATCCGCCCTGGTTGAAGGCAAACATTTTCTTCCAGTCAGGTATGTATTTTTCCAGGTTCAGTAAAATATAAACCAGCCTGGAGCCTATCAAACCTGAGAAAAAAATATAAATAGTAATGTCAATGGCTTCGTCCCGGCTCAACTTTGCCTTGTGGGCATTTTTATAATTAAAAAGCAGCGCGGCCAGGTAACCCACCACCATCATGACTCCATAGGAATAGATTTTTAAATTTCCAAGTTCAAATAATACCGGTTTCAAAATTTTCTCCTTATTTACATATGAGTTCTTCTTCTGCCCGCTGGGCCAATGCTATGGCGCCCAGCATGCCAGCTCTGTTTCCCAGGCCCGGCGGAACAATGAAAGTATCTATATTGTCAAGAATAAACGGAGATTGAATATAGCCATTCAAATATTTCAGAAATTTGGCTCTGATAAGTGGAAAAAGGTGAACTTGATTCATAACCCCTCCACCCAGAATAAATCTCTTTGGTGAAAAAGTACAGGCAAAATTCACCAGCGCCAGTGCCAGATAATGGGCTTCCAGATCCCAGGCAGGATGATTCCTGTCAAAATTCTCAGCTTTTTCCTTCCATCGGCCTTCCAAAGCTGGGCCTGCTGCCAGGCCTTCCAGGCAATCACCGTGATAAGGGCAGAAACCATTGTAAGGGTCTTTTTCCCGGTCATGGGGAATAAAAATATGCCCCATCTCAGGATGAACCAACCCATGTACCAGGCGCCCCTTGGAAAAAGCTCCCCCGCCTATTCCGGTGCCAATTGTCAGATAAATAAACTGATCTACATCCTGGGCTGAACCCCATTTGTGTTCCGCCAGGGCGGCGGCGTTAACGTCGGTGTCGAAAGCCATGGGTATATTAATAATTTCTTTAATTGCTCCCATGAAGTTGCAATTCTTCCAGCCCGGTTTCGGGGTGGAAGTAACATAACCGTAAGTGGGTGAATTTGGTTCCGGGTCCACCGGCCCGAAAGAACCTATACCCAGCCCGGACAGGTTATTTTTTTCATGGTGCTTTTTAAAAAATCCGATACATCTTTCAATAGTTTCCTCCGGAGTTGTGGTGGGAAACCTTATTTCATCCATAATGCTGGCAGGCCCTCCGGCAACGGTGCACACAATCTTTGTTCCGCCAGCTTCAATTCCTCCGTAAAGTTTCATTAATATACTCCCTGATAGTTTTCATGTACATTTTCCTGGAAATTTTTAATACCCTTTTGATTTAATCATTTTTCAACGTTTTCGTTTTTGATTTTTACCGGAAAAACGTTGGTAATATGCGGATACAACTGTTTGGATACAGGATCAAAATGATATTTCACCTGTTCAACAAATTCCGGATCCTGGTTGGCGGGGTTTAAATCAAGAGAAAAAGCACCCCCGGAATCAAGATTCATCCGCAAATGCCATGAAACATTTATTTCTTTTTTAACAGGCCTTTCTATCTGATAACATCCGCTGTATGAGTTTACAGGATAATAAGGATAGGTTCCCGGGGGCAAATAATATCCGCTGCCGTAATAAAAACCCGTGGGAACCTGGCGTTTTTGCAGGGTTACCGTTTTTTTCCCGGTTTCCTTGCTCTTTGTATCTTCTTCATTCTTTTTGATCATGGTGGGAATGTTTAAATTATCAGGATAGGGATAACTGTAAGGAATTGGATTGGGGTTGGCGGGTTTGAAATAGACCGGAATTATCTCTTTCTGGTAATCGGTATATTCCAGCCTGGTTATTGCAATAAGATAATAATTCTTTCCCGGCTTGACTTCCGAAAACCTGTAATTACCGTCCTTGTCGGTTTTCACCTTATAGTTAAAAGTTTTAGTGGGGTTGATCAGATGAAGGGTTACACCGCCGGGATAATAAATTCTTCCCTTCTCATCCTTTCTTGATACCTGGCCAGTGAGGCTAATTGTTTCTTTTTCTGTTTCTGTCTGCGCCCGCGCAATATCATTATGCAGCACCATTACAAACAGAAAAACCATTGTTAATGTCAGTATTAGAAATGCATCACCGAGGCTTGCAATTTCAGAGAATTTTTTTTTCATAATAACCCTCCTCGTATCCCCTTGATTTTAAATATAAGTTTTAATAAACTCCACCGGTTACAGGTATTTTATCAGTTTTTTTTTCTAATTGGCCTGCTATGTCATTGTAGGCTTTTTCGCTTTTTTCTTTCAATTTTTCCTGCACACCGGGCATATCCCAGGCTTTAGAGGTTTTTTCTTTCCAGGGAGATTTAGAAAAATCGATTCCTGCGTTATGGAATTCCATAAAATCATAAGCCAGGGGGCCTACCCATTGATCCTGTATTTTCTCTCCCACCTCGCCGGGAATATCAGGCAGAAGAGGGATGGAATTTCGCTGAAAAATTTCAAGGATATAATCTAATACTTCTTTGGGAGCCAATGGATTATAATCGGGAAAATCAGGATCCGGATTCAGGTTGATAACGGTGCCAGCTTTTATAACCTCTCCGTCTCCCAGGGTTATATCATGGCGCCATACTGAGAAAAGGGCTTCCCAGTATATAAAGGTAACCTGGATATTTTCGGGAATGAGGGGGACTACCCGGTAAAGAGAGTTAATAGTGGAAGTTGAACAGTTGAAAACCAGTTTTTTAACTTGGGATTCTGCCAGGACTTTTTCCACAAAGGCTTCCATGGTGCTGCCGGAAGCTGGGCATATATCGGAAAAAATCCGGGTGGTTTCTTTGCCCCAATCAATATCTTCAGTTGCACGGGCCTGGTACATCTGTTTCAGGTTGTCCACGGGCTGGCGTTTAAAATCGTCCCCCTGGGTTTTTAAACCTTCAATGAAAGGAGCCAGGGTCATAACTTTTCCTGCTCTTAAAATCTGATGTTCCCTGGTATGTTCCACATATCCCAGGACATCAGGGTAATAAGTATGAAGCACATCGGCGACGGTGGCACAACAGTGCTGGTATAAATTCCGGGCCTGTTTTCCATAGATGAATCTTCCTGTCAGTAATTCTTTACGTCCGAAGTCGGTGTCGAAAAGCAGAATTTTGAAGGGCCTTTCGCCAATTTCCATTTTCAGTTCAAATACTTTTCCCCGATCGCCGGCGTAGGGGTGGCCTTCAATATCCAACCGGGTATCGGGTTCTGAAACAAAGTCTTTAATATCAATAATTTGCAACCTGGTGGTTTCTTCTAAAATCATTACGAGAAATTCCTTCCTTTGAGTTTATATTTAAATTAACCCTATTTCTCAAAACCCTTCTAATTAAAAAAAAAAAAATGAGTTTTCATCCGCATTTTTTAAAGGAAACGAAAAAAACAGGATTAAACCTATTTTTATGAACAAAAGAAATAAGATATTGATATCTGGTTATTACGGGTTCGATAATGCTGGGGACGAAGCTATATTGGCATCTATAATTCAAAATATCAGAAAAGAAATTACCAATGCCCGGATTGTAGTATTGTCCCGGGATCCTCAAAATACAGCTTCAACTTATAATGTGGAGTCTATAAACAGGAAGGATCTATCTTCAATTTATAAGCATATGAAAGATACACAATTATTTTTATCCGGAGGAGGAGGTTTAATTCAGGATGTTACCGGGTTTTCGTCGGTAATTTATTATCTGGGGCTGATACAGCTGGCAAAACTCATGGGCAGAAAAGTAATGGTTTTTGCCAACGGCCTGGGCCCTTTAAAAAGCGGAAAAAGTAAAATTTTAACCCGGCTGGTTTTAAACCAGGTTGACTTAATAACC
>CAZSLZ010000141.1:0-8007 GCA_964607865.1 uncultured bacterium | reverse complement strand
TTACCTTGCGTTCGTGAGCACCCGGATTTTTGCCGGGTAAAAAAAGCTACATTGCGAACACTATGTTCCCCAATTCTAAATTGGGGCGAACGATACATTTCCCCATTCCAAATGGGGAGAGATCACCACGCATCCTGCGGATGCTCGTGATTACGTTCTTGTGTAGATTTCGTTTTTTCTTTCAACAATCGTTGAAGTTTCCTGGGAATCAGTATAACCTCCCAGATTAGAACCTTACCTGAACACGCATCCAAATGTTCCAGAGGATTAGTAATTAAATAAAATTCTAAAATTCTTATTATATCAATTATAATTTCCGAACAAATACTTTGAACCTTGAGAGTAAAATAAAAAAAATCAATTTTGTTAGCTATGTTTGAGCTGGTAAAGATTGCTTGTCATAACAAAAAAGCACAATAAAATAGTTTTTTCTGCTATCATTGGGCTGTCAACTATACTTTCTTCATTTGATTCCAGATCAATTTACTATTACAAATTTTAAAATTCATCAAAAATAAAAAATTATACTAAAGTATAAATAATCAAAAAGTGATTTTCAAAAAAAAATAATAATTAAAAATATAAATAAAAGCGATTAACTAAATAAATGAAGAATTTAACAGGAGGAATTTTTATGCCCAACAACTTCAAGCTGTACCATAAAATTGGAGGGGGATTTGTTTTATTAATATTTTTGGCATCCTTGATAATGCTGATTGCCTGGACGGGAAACAACGCACTTTTGGAAAGGGTTAACAATTCAAACGATGTAAATAAAATGGTAAAAGATATTAAGGAAGCAAGAAAGATAGAGAAAAACTATATTATTGAGCCCGGAAACGAGTATATTGAAGAACTGAAGGTGGTGGCTGACAATATACGCAGCCAGGCGAAGGCAACCCAGGCAATGTTTAAGGATTCTTATAATATAAAACAGATGGATCAGGTTATTGCCAGCACTGATAATTATGAAGAGTCTTTCAATAATTATGTTGCTTTAGAGAATGAGAAGGAAATTGCTGAAAAAAATATGGTGGAAAGCGCAAAAAAGCTCGAAACTGCAGCTGTTTACTTAAGAAGGGATGAAATGGCCCAGTTCAGGCAGGCCCGTGCTTCCAAAGCGGGTATTGCGGTCCTGGACGATAAATTATCCAAAGCTGAGGATGCAAACACAATCATAAAGTTCCTCCTTGAGATTCGCCGTAATGAAAAAGACTATTTGCTGACCCTTGATTCAAAAGAGTTGGAAAAAATCAACAAGAACACTCAGCAGATGATGGCAGTTACAAGGAATCTTCATTCCCGTTTGGAGCTGGCTGGGCATAAAGAGCAGACCAGCAGATAATGGATATGATAAGTAAGTATCAGGGCGCTTTTGATAACCTTAGAAACCGGATTGAAAAACAGAAAGAAGCAGAGAAGAATATGCTTACCGCGGCGGATACTGCCCAGGGAGAGCTGGACAAAGCCCTGAAAGATCAGGAAAGCAAATTTGTGGGACAGGTGGCATCTTCAAAAAAATCTTTGCTGGGAATTTTCCTTTTTGCTCTTGGTGTTGGGGTATTTCTTGCCATTGCCATAACCAATTCTATTATAAAGCCAGTGAACCAGGCATTGGAATTAAGCCGGTTGTCCACTTCCAGTGTTCAGATTGCCGAGGAAGCTGGCGGATTGTTGAAAAAGATGGTTCCTGATATTCAGAAGACAGCTGAGCTGGTTCAGGAGATTAATGCCTCTACCCAGGAGCAGAGCAGTGGGGCGGAGCAGATCAATAAGGCAATACAGCAGTTGGATCAGGTAATACAGCAGAATGCCAGTTCTTCTGAAGAATTGGCATCCACCTCAGAGCAGATGAACAGCCAGGCAGACCAATTGAAGCAGACTATGGGATTTTTCAGGACCAGGGAAAAACAAACCAATAATTATAACACAAGCAAAACACAACAATATAAGGATAGCATAAGTTTTGAAGATATTATCCGGCCGGAACAGGAAGTTAAGGAAACCAGGGAAGTCAAGAAATCCAGAATGGCCCGCAAGGCCAGACAGCCTGTGCCCGCCGGAGTAGGAGGTGGTAATGGGAAAAATCATGACAGGTCAGTATATATTGACTTGGGGGAACTCCAGGATGGAGATTTTGTCTCCTTCTAAATCAAGCTGAAACTTCAAACTCTACTACACCAGAAAAGGGAGGGAACTCCCTTTTTCTGGTTCCCCTGGAAAAGAACCTTGTGAACAAAGAAGGTTTTTGTTAAAATAATTGAAATAGGATAATAAAAAAGGATGGCGAGTTATGAACACCCCCTCGAACAATATGCCTGAAAGGGATGATATGGCTTACCCTGAAATCAGGCAAATTGAAATGACTCCGGTTACCATCGGACATGAAACCATGTTTCTTCTTTCAGATCCCCTGGGGATTTCTCAAAAAACTGTTGCTGTAACAGCAAAAACTTTATATCTGATTTCTCTTTTCAATGGCAGAAATTCTGTAAAGGATATTCAGGTTAAGTATAACCGGAAATTCGGCGAATTAATTTTTACTGAAAAAATTGAAGATATAATTTTCGAGTTAGATACCGCCCTGATGTTGAACAGCAGAAAATTCAGGGGATACCGCGAATTTCTCGTTCAGGAATTTAAAAATAATCCGGTAAGAAGCGCCCAGTTTGCCGGCGATGATTATCCGGAGAACCCTGAAGAATTGAGATCAATGCTGGATGAAACCTTCAGTAAACTTCCTCCTGATACTTGCAAAGCGAAACCCCTGGGTATAATCTCTCCCCATATTGATTTTGACAGGGGAAAAGTTACCTACGCTCATGCTTACCGCCAGCTGAAAAAGAGTGATGCTGAAATTTTTGTTGTTTTCGCTACCTGCCACCGGGAAATGAAAAACTTCATTGCCCTCACCGATAAAACTTATTCCACACCCCTGGGAAAATTGGAAACCCATAAGGAGATCATCGGCGAATTGCAGAAACAATCCGATACAAATTGGTTTGAAGATGATTTTTTTCACAAAACCGAACATACCATCGAATATCAAGCTGTTATGCTCCGTTATATTTTTCCAGAAAAAAGAATCAGGATAGTTCCCATACTGGTAAATTCCCTGGATGATTGCGGAATTGATGGGAAGAGTCCCCTGGATAATTCACAGGTTGAAGAATTCATAACTGTTTTTACGGAATTACTGAAAAAACAGAAACAGAAGGCAGCTTTCATTGCAGGTGTGGATTTTGCCCACGTGGGGCCGTTTTTTGGCGATAAGCTGGCACCCACCCAGCTGGAGTTAAAGAAACTGGAGCATCGGGAAAAGGAGAGTATGAAGTTTCTGGAAGAAGCAGATGCAGATGGGTTTTTCAACGATGTGGTGAGGGAACAGGCCAAAAGACGGGTTTGCGGGCTTTCGCCAATTTATCTGATGTTAAAAGTAATGAATGCAAAAAGGGGAAAAATACTAGATTATGAAATATGTTCTGATAAAGGCAGAACCAACAATGTGGGCATTGGCGCCATGAGTTTTTATTGATGAAATAATCTCGGTTGTATTTCGTCAGATTTAAGAATTACGGGTGAAATGAATGAATAAAATAAGAAAAACTAAATTAAAAATTCTGGTTTTAATAATTTATTTTCTTTTTCTTGTTTCACCGGTTTTTGGCAGCCTTAATGATTATAACCCTGTAAAGGACGCCAGAAAAATCACCCTGGAAAACGGGCTGACCATAATAACCCTGAAAAACAGGGGGCCCGAACTGGTGAGCATAAATTTTTTTATTAAAACCGGTTCAATACACGAAGACGAGCAGAATGCCGGCATAAGCCATTTTTGCGAGCATATGTTTTACCGCTCTTTGGAAGACGGGCAGGACATGAAGGCAGCCATAGAGGGAATCGGAGGGGTTTTCAACGCAGAAACCACAAAAGATTATACCCGTTATTACCTGGAAATTCCCAGCCAATATGGGCTGAAAGCTCTGGATATATATTCCCGTTCTCTTCTTAATATTGAATATTCTGAAGAATTTCTTGAAAAAGAAAGAGAAGTGGTTCTGGAAGAATATAATCTTTATGTAGAAAATGCCATGGCGGTTGTTCACAACAAACTTTATGAGAAAGCCTTTCCCGGCCACCCCTATTCCCGGGCGACCATCGGTTTTGAAGAAACCATCAAAAAGTATTCTTTAAATTCTCTGCTGAATTATAAAGAACAGTGGTATATTCCCAGAAATACGGTGGTTGTACTGGTGGGGAATTTCGATGAGGAAAAATATATCAGCCATATAAAAGATATTTTCAGAACCAGAAAAAACGGTTTTATAAGTGACGAGCCTTACCAGCCGCCAGTAACCCTGCCCCTGGAGGAAAACTTTGAGATAATTGAAGAAAAAGAAGGAATCGCAGGCCAGGCATTCTTCCTTTTGGGTTTTCATTCACCGGCTATGGAGGACACAAAAGATGTTCTGGCAGTAGATCTTTTAAGTTTTCTGCTTGGCCAGGGCAGAAATTCCATTCTTTACAGGGAAGCCTGCAAAAAAGAAAACCTGACCAGGGAGATCAGCGTAAGTTATTTCACCACCAGGGATCCGGGCATTATTCTTTTTGCTGCCGAGGTTGAAAAAGAAAAAGTAGAGGACCTGAAAAAAGTTGTTCTTGACGTGATCGGCCGGGTAATGGAAGGGGATTTTTCCGACCAGCAATTTGAAAGGGCAAGGAACATGCTGGGCAGGTCCTTTATTTATGGCGCCCAGACAAACAATGATAAAGCTGAAGCCCTGGGCTTCTATGAAGTTCTGTATAATATGGACTTTGCAAAAAATTATATCAATTCATTGGAAAAAATCTCCAGAGAAGATGTGACGGAAGCTGCAAAAAAATACCTGGGAAAAAAATATGTAATGTATGTTGCTGTTCCCAAACCTTTAGAAGATGATGAATAGATGAAAAGAAAAACTCCAGGAACCATAATACTTGCAATTTTAGTTGTTTTTCTGACATTGATGCCGTTAAAAGCCAGTGAAATTACTTTTAATTCGGCTTCGTCGCAGGAGCTGTCGCCTTTAGATAAACAAAAGAATTTTTCCAGTATTTTTCGTCGCAGGGAGTATGACCCCAGGGAGAGTCAATATTTGCATCGTCGCCTGGAAAACGGCCTGGAAATTTACGCCAGGGAAAAACCCGGGACAGGAACTGTGGCAGCGGAATTTATAATTAAAGTCGGCGCCATGGAAGAGATGGATACCTATGCGGGTTTGACCAATGTTATTCAGGAAGTTATTTTGCGTGGAGGCGGCCCGGAAAATAGTATAAAACTGCATCAGGAAGTGGAAGCTGACGGCTGTATGTTAACCACAGAGGTGCATCCTGATTACGCCAGAATAAGTTTTATTGCCACGCCGGATATTTTCAAACAGAATTTTGCCAAATTGGCAAGGGTTCTGGCTGCGCCTGATTTTTCCGGAAAAATCCTGGAAGATGTAAAAGAAAGGCAGAAACATATAGTTGAAAATGATGAAAGCGCATATACTGTAATTAACGGTATATTTCTAAAACATTTTTACCGGTACCACCCCTACCGGCAGCCCCCCGGAGGGTTTAAAAATACTATCGATCGGATTACCCCTGAGGTTGCCGAAGAATTTTACGCCAGAAATTATAGCTCCGACAGGATAACAGTAGCTGTAGTGGGAGATATAAACGGTATTGATGCTCTGGACCTGGCGGAAAAAGAACTGAAAAACCTCCCCCGCAGAAAAAGGGAGGTTACTAATATTCCCTGGGAGCCTGTGGGCCAGGAAAAGAAACTTTACATGGCTACTTATTCCAATGTAGCCTGGCTGTTTGTAGGGTTCCCTGCGCCTCACGTTGGTTCGGTGGATTACGCAAAAATGAAGGTTTTATCGGCTGTTCTGGGTGAAGGGATGTCCAGCAGGCTGTTTGACAGTTTACGTGAGAAAGAAGGGCTCGCCTATTCACTGAATGCTGATTTCATTAACCTGGAAGGCCCGGCTCATTTCACCGTTTATGTGGTAACCAAGGGAGATAAACTTTACCAGGCACGCAAACTGTTTTTTAAAGAGATTAATCTGCTCAAAAAACAGAAGCTGGATTATAAAGAACTGGAAAAAGCAAAATCAAAGATCAAAAGTAAACTTTTAATGGCAGAAGAGAGCAACGCCGGCAAAGCCTTTGTTACTGCCTATTATGCTTCTGCCGGGCTGGGCCCTGATTTTCAGCAGAAATTGATACAGAAACTGGATTCCATAACTCCCGAAGATGTTTTAACCACAGCGAGAAAGTACCTGGAAAACTATACTGTTTTACAGATTGAAACAGTAAAGGAAACTCCCCGGTTCAATTATGGCGGTAGCCGGTTTTAAATCAGAGAATCTTCAATTTTTTCATTTCCGCAAAAAGTTTGTCCTGGGTTATGGGTTTTACGATATAAGATGTGGCGCCACTCTGAAAGAAAGAATCCACAACGGTTCTGGCATCGTCCAGCCCAGTGGTCATAATTGCCCTGACCTCTTCAGAACCTTTCACACCCATTTCTTTTTCAATGTCCCTGATTTTTTTTAGCGCGGTTTTTCCATCCATTCCCGGCATTTTAATATCAAAACAGATAAAATCAAACGGCGCCTTATCAGCCCACGCAGCCACAAATGCTTCTATGGCTTCGTTGCCGTTGGTTGCAACCTTACATTCGGCAACAGGTTCCAGTATTTCCTGAATAAGGGCCCTGCTGGCAAGTTCATCCTCTACAATTAAAGCTCTCATTTTTAATCCTCGCTTTCCTGCTAATCCAGTAAACTTCTTAAATGTTCCATAAATTCTTTTCTGGTAAGGGGCTTGGGAAGATAATCATCACAGCCGGCATTCTTTGCCTTGATTTCATCGCCTTTTATGGCATGGGCGGTAACAGCTACAATGGGAATATTCTTGTAACCCGGCAGTTTCCTTATTTGCCTGGTTGCCTCATATCCGTCCATTTTAGGAAGTTGAATATCCATCAATATTAAATCAAATTTAAACTGTTTCGCTTTTTCCAGGGCTTCAAGGCCATCAAAAGCAACTTCCAGCTCAGCTTCTGTATTTTCCAGAAAAGTTTTTACCAGTTCCTGGTTGATCTCATTATCTTCCACCAGCAATATTTTCTTTCCAGGAAATTCGATGTCTTTACTAGCATCCTTGTTCTTCGCGGATTGAATTTCCGATGGCTTGAAAGTTTCAAGCAAATATGAGTTCTGGGGAACCCTTTTTAAAGGCAGCCTGACCGCAACTGTGGTTCCCTTGCCCCAGGTGCTGTTCACCTCAATTTCACCTTTCAGAAATTCTACAAACCTTTTTACAATTGCCAATCCCAGGCCAGTCCCGGTTTTCTCCCGGCTGGTACTCTTTACTCCCCTTACAAAAGGTTCAAAAATATTGTTTAATTTCTTTTCACAAATCCCTGTGCCGGTATCAGCTACTATTATTTGAATCAGGCAAAACTGATTATTTTCGTCAGGAGGCTCCAACTCGGATGCAGTAATCTCAATTTTACCCTTATCTGTAAATTTAACCGCATTGGAAACCAGATTCAGTATTATCTGCTTTATGTGCTGTTGATCGCCGGTTAATTCTTCAGGAATGTATTCGTCATAATAAAATTTCAGTTTTACCCCCTTGTTCTCAGCTTCAGGTTTCATCAGACTTATAATCTCCTTAAGGGATTTCTTCAAGTCAAATCGGTTTTCAACAACTTCCAACCTGCCAGCTTCTATTTTGGATAAATCCAGAATATCGTTAATTAACGATAATAAATGCCTGCTGCTGTTGAAAATATAGTTTACATAACTTTTTTCCCTGTCTGAAATATCTTTTTTCTTCAAAAGATCACTGAAACCAACAATGGCATTTAAAGGGGTTCTTATTTCATGACTCATATTTGCCAGAAACTCAGATTTTAACTTATTGGCGACTTCCGCTTCCCGTTTTGCTATAGATAACTTCTTATATGCA
>CAZSLZ010000140.1:0-8104 GCA_964607865.1 uncultured bacterium | reverse complement strand
TCATTTTGATATTTCCTTCGCTGCCAAGAAACTGGGGCTGGGAAAAGATTTGAAAATGATTGAAAAAAACCTTAATATAACCCGTGAAGAACCCATTGCTGATATAACCGGCTACCAGGCCGTAAAACTTTGGGAAGATAAAATGAATGGCAACCAGGAATCTTTCGAACTTCTGAAAAAGCACAACGAAAGCGATGTGCGAAACCTTCAGAAAATCGCTGACCAGGTATTTGAAATGCTTGAGGAAAAAACTAAGCAGCGTTAGTTATTTCCATACTTCCTGATAAACCTTCCATTCACCGTTTTCCACAATCATTTTTATTTCTCCGGTAACCGGCTTCCCATCGGTATTAACTCCCTGATAGGTCAAAACCATATAATTATACTGATATTCCTTCTCAGGCCTGCTGGAAATCAACCGGGGAGATTGGGGAATTGTCTGCTGGGTCATTTTTAACATGGTTTTTGTTTTTTTATTCCATAAAAGCAATGACTGAGAATAAACCAGTGACTTAATTCTGCTTATTTTTCCCTGGTGCACAGCTGTGACATATTCGGCATAAACCTGTTCCGCCGATTGGGCGTCGTCTTTCAACTCATCTACTTCCTTGGCACAACAGTAATTTACTGCTAATAAAACAATAAGAATTGATAAAATCCATGGATTTTTCACAAAATCACCTCGAAGATATAATTAAAACACTTTTTCATTCTATCCAGGTCTTGTAAATCCTGGTTCCAATGAAATATCCATAACAGAATCAAGTTATCCCTCCCTGCAAAATTTGAAAATAATCAGGCATCCTTTTAAGAATGGAAAGAAAATTTCTTTCGCTTTTTTTGGGAATATATATGGTTCGCCCAGTTAAGAATTGGGGAATCCCATTTAGAATGGGAAAACATGTTGTTCGCATTGTAGTTTTTTTTAACCGGCAAAAGATCCGGGCGCTCACAGGCGCAAGGTAAGTGGGTATGGAACCAACCCGATCTAACCTGAGATTGCCACGGTTTCTTTGAAACCTCGCATGACAAAAATAATTACCGATTATAGAGGTAAGAGAAATGAATCATAACTGAAATAAACAAGAAGAAATCACCCGATTTCTGATATGAAGATAATTTTGAAATTAAAATACAATTATGGTTAATTCTGTTTTTATATTAAAAAAGTGTTATAAATTACTTGCAATTGTGGTTTATTTTGGAATTTAAAAGGGAAAAACCGCAACAAGTTTTAATATTATAGCAAATTTATTTTGGAGGTTCATCTTGGGAATCATTGAGTTTAAATTATACCATTTATTTTATAATATGAGTTTTCTTGCTCAGACTGCTGATAAATCTGGCGGAATCTGGAATTGGATCACTGAAAATGTGGGCGGTGTTCTTGCCGTGATTTTCGTTTTTGGTTTTATGATTTTTGTTCATGAATTAGGCCATTTTTTAATGGCGAAAAAGGTAGGCATAACTGTTCATGAATTTGCCCTGGGCTTTGGCCCCAAACTTCTGTCTTTTGGTGGCAACAAGAAAAAAGAAGAAGATGAAGAAACTGACGATAAGAATAATGAAGATAAGAATGAAAATTCAGAAGAAAACAAAACCAGAGAAAAAGAGCCTGTAAAAACCGAGTATTGTTTGCGCGCCATACCCATGGGTGGTTTTGTGAGTATGGAAGGCGAGGACGAACCCGGGGATCTCGATGATCCGGGAAATTTCAATAACAAATCTGCCACAAACCGGTTGAAAGTTATTCTGGCTGGTTGTGTAATGAATTATATAACCGGTATTCTTCTGCTGATTTTCATAGGTTTTGCTTTTGGCGTGCCCATGCCCAAAACAGAGGACCCTCCGGCAGTGGTGGGCTCTGTGCTTGAAGGGTATCCCCTGGAAGGGGTTGCTAAGATTGGCGATGAAATTCTGAAAGTTAATGATGAAGAAATCGAAGATTTTGAAGAACTGAGTGGAATTATTTCCCAGATAAAGGATGGGAGTACTGTAACCCTTACCGTGAAGAGAGCCGGGGAAATAAAGGCTCTGGAAGTGCCGGTCATGTATGATAAGGAAAGGGATAAAGGCATGCTGGGGTTTGCCCCCATGCCGGAATTCGGTTATGTATTTGAGAAGAAACCGGCAGGTACTGTGATAATGTCTTCGTTATACACCACCGGCAAGCTTACTGCAATGCCTTATTTTATAGTTAAACTGCTGGTTACCAAGCAGATGACTGCAAAACAGGTAGGGCAGGGCACTGCGGGCCCCCTGGGAATAAGCCAGATGTTGTTTGAAGTTTCAAAACTGGGGTTCCCAACCCTGCTTTATATGTGTGCCATGTTGTCCATTCTGATTGGAGCTTTCAACCTGCTGCCGATTCCTGCCCTGGATGGAAGTCGGGCTCTGTTTATTATAATAGAGGGCATTCGTAAGAAACCTGTAAACCCCGAGCTGGAAGGCATGATTCACAATATAGGGTTTATCGTATTAATGATTTTTGTCCTTGTTGTTACTTTTAACGATATATTGAGAATAATCCGGGGGGACAGCATTATCAAGTAATGATTCAACGTAAAACCACCCGGAAAATTAAAGTTAGAGAAGCATACATCGGGGGAGATGCCCCTGTACTGGTTCAATCCATGACCAACACCCTGACCAGCGATATCCAGGCGACTATGTCGCAGGTATTTGAATTGGAAGCTGCCGGTTGTGAACTTGTGCGTTGCGGTGTTCCCGATATTGAATCTGCAAGGGCTCTGAAAGAAATAGTCAGATCTACTGCCCTGCCTGTGTGCGCTGATATACATTTTGATGCAGATCTTGCCAGGGAGGCAATAAGCCAGGGAGTTCACAAATTAAGAATTAATCCGGGCAACCTGAAAAACAAGGAAGAAGTCAGGGATATCGCCCTGAGATGTAAAGAGGCAGGTATTCCCATAAGAATAGGGGTTAACGCCGGATCTCTCGATACGAAAATTTTAGAGAAGTATGGCGGTATAACCCCGGCAGCTATGGTGGAATCTGCCCAGAGAGAAATTGAGTTACTTGAGAGTGTGGGGTTTGCTGATATCATAATTTCGTTGAAAGCATCCCGGGTGCCTCTTTGTGTTGAATCTTACAGAATGATGTCCGATTTATACGATTATCCCCTTCACATAGGAATTACCGAGGCCGGCACCCTTGGTTACGGCAGTGTAAAATCTGCAGTGGGGCTGGGAATATTGCTTTACCAGGGTATTGGCGACACCCTGCGGGTTTCCCTCACCGATAACCCGGTAAAAGAGATGGAAGTAGCCTGGGATATTCTGAAAGCCCTGGAGATAAGAAAACGGGGGCCCGAGCTGGTATCCTGCCCTACATGCGCCCGGTCGCAAATTGATGTGATTTCAATGGCAAGGGAAGTGGAAGCCAGGTTGAGAAAAATTACGGCGCCCATAACCGTTGCTGTTATGGGTTGTGTGGTAAACGGCCCCGGTGAGGCCAGGGAAGCAGATGTGGGACTGGCGGGAGGAAAAGGCAGGGGGGTAATTTTTCGCCAGGGCAGAAAAATTAAAACAGTGGATGAACAGAACCTGGTGGATGAGTTGTTTAATGAAATAGATTCTTTCCTGAAGCAGAAGTAGTTGTAAACATTCAGGCTCCTGTCCAGACAGGATTTTTTAATTTAACTAGAATATTCCATATTATTGCGATCATGAAAAATGGGTTTTTGATTTCTTACCCGGATTTACATCATATTTTGCCCAATTACAAAAGGAGTTTATTTTGAAAGTCAGTCAGCTTTTCTGCCCAACCAGCCAGCAAGGTTCCCAGAAAACCAAATTTCACAGTTATAACCTTTTAATATCGGCAGGTTATATACGCCAGGTTGCTTCCGGCATTTTCACTCTTTTGCCCATGGGAAGGAAAGTGGTTAATAAAATTTTCGATTTGGCTAAAAAAGAATTGGAAGATTTGGGTATGCAGGAATTGGAAATGCCTTCCCTGCTTCCTGCCGAAATTCTGGAGAAAAGCCAAAGGTGGGAAGATCCTCTTTTGTATAAAATAACCGACAGGAACGGGAAAAAATATGGGCTGGCTCCCACCCATGAGGAATTGATTACTGAATTGGCGGGGCAGGAGATAAGGTCTTACAGGGAACTTCCCCTGCTGGTTTATCAAATTGCCACAAAATTCCGGGATGAAGAAAAAACCAGGGGCGGCTTGCTGAAAACAAAGGAATTTATGTCCATCGACGCCTATACTTTTCACGATTCCGCAGAATCATTGGAGCTCACCTACAAACAAATGAGTAAAGCATTCTCCAATGTTTTTAAAAAGTGTGGCTTGGAAGTTATACTTGCTGATGCTGACCCCGGTGCCATAGGTGGTGATTTCAGCCAGGAGTTTTTGTTAAAGTCAAAAAATGGCGACACCGGATTATTTATGTGTAACCAGTGCGGTTATGCTGCGAACCTCGAGGTGGCAAGTTTCAAGGAAGAAGAAACAGCTCTGTTAAGAACAAGTTCCTGGAAACCGGAAAAAGTTCATACTCCCAATGCCAGGACAGTAAAAGGGTTATGTGAACAATTGAATATCAGAAGCTCTGATATAATCAAAGCTCTTCTGTTTAAGGCTGATGATGAAATAATCATGGCGCTGGTAAGGGGTGACAGAGAGCTGAGCCAGTTTAAACTTAAACAGGTTTTGAAGGCAAAGGCATTGAGAATGGCAAACCCTGATGAAATAAGAGAAGTTACCGGTGGGCCATGTGGTTTTTCCGGCCCGGTGGGAATAGAAAATATCCGTATCATTGCTGACAGGGAGATTAAAAACCTTGTGGATGCTGTGGCAGGGGCCAATGAAGAAGATTATCACATCATTAATGTTACCCCTGAAGAGGATTTTAAACCCGATTTTTACACCCAGTTGAGGATGGCAAGAAAAGGGGACCGGTGCCCTGCCTGCAGTTCAAAGATGGAAATTGGCAAAGTCCTGGAATTGGGCCATATTTTCAAGCTGGGTACTTATTATTCCCAGTTGCTTAATGCAACTTATACCGACGAAAACAGGGAGGAAAAACCTTTTATAATGGGTTCCTACGGGCTGGGAGTATCAAGGCTGATGGCAGCTGTTCTGGAAACGGAAAAATACCGTGATAAATCGGGTATTATCTGGCCGGTTTCCATTGCCCCTTACCAGGTTATAGTTATACCTGCATTTTTCGATAATGATTTTTTACGGGAAACTGCCATTGATATCTATACTCGTTTAAAAAACAAGGGTATTGAAGTTATAATTGACGACAGGGAAAAAAAGCCTGGTTTCAAACTGAAGGAGGCTAACCTGATGGGTTACCCTGTAATAGTAATGGTGGGGAAAAAAGCTGAGAAAGAGAAACTGGTTGAAATAATAATTCGAGAGCAGAATAGATCTGGGTATTTTGAAATTGAAAATGTTGAGAATGAAGTTTATAGTATTTTATGGGAAAAGAAACAGGAAACAGGATTAATTTAAGCCAGGCTGGAGGAGTATAAATGCTGAAAAAAAAGGAAACCACAGTTCATAAACTGGATAAAAAGAATAAGAAACAGACAAGAATTGCCCTGGAGCAGTCGAGTAAAGCCATCCGTGAAGGTGGTCTGGTTTGTTTTCCTACGGAAACTGTTTATGGAATAGGCGCCGACGCCACCAATGACAAGGCGGTGGCTGATATTTTCCGGGCAAAGAACCGGTCCTTTGAAAATCCCATGGCTCTTCATCTGCACAGTGTTGACGAGGTGGAAAAATATGTAAAGGATATCAGCGATCGCGCCCAGACTTTAATGGATAAGTTTCTTCCCGGCCCACTCATGCTGATTTTCAATAAGAACGAAAATGTTTCAGATATCGTTACCGGCGGTATGAGGAAAGTTGGTATCCGTATTCCCCGGCATGATTTATGCCTGGATTTTTTAAGGGAATGCGGGCGCCCTGTGGCAGCAACATCTGCCAATGAATCGGGAAGGCTGGCCTGCGTAAAACCCTCTGATATTCTGGGGGAGATGGAAGGAAAATTTGATATACTCCTGGACGGAGGCAGATCTCCCCTGGGTATTGAATCCACGGTTCTGGATGTAACCACGGATCCTCCCCGGATATTACGCCCCGGTTTCATAAGTATGAGTGAGATAGCTATGACAATTGGTATTCCTCCCATTTTTTCCGAAAACGTAATAAAAAGTTCTTATGATGAAACTCAGGAAGACGACTCCAAGGTTAAAATGATTGTACTGGAAGGCCCCGAGGGCTTTGTCAAGAGCCAGATTAAGAAGTTCACCGAGATGAAGGAAAAAAAGGTGGGCATTGTTCTCACTGACGAGCTGGCCGGGGAATTCGGAGACCATCCGGTATTAAGGAAGATGGGGTCCCGGGAGGATCCTGTAACCATAGCCCACAACCTTTTTGAAATATTGAGAGATATGGAGAAGAAAGAAGTTGAGTTAATTATTGTGGAAGGCATTCCCAGAGAAGGAATCGGCCGTACGCTGATGATAAAATTATGCCAGTTGGCGGAAGAATGCCTCAGGCCTGACAGCGCTTAATAAGAAGGTGATTAAGATTAAGAAAAATATTCTTTTTGTGTGTACCGGCAACACGTGCAGAAGCCCCTTTGCCGAGTATATGATGCGGAAACTCATTGAGGAAAAGTACGGTAGTAAGGCCCAGGATGTCAAGGTTTCCTCGGCGGGGATCTATGCATTTTCCGGTGTGGAACCTCCGCCGCCTGCGGTGAAAGCCGCCCAGGCTTTCGATATTGACCTTTCAACCCATAGATCAAGAAATATTCATTTAAAAATGATGGAAGCCACCGATGTGGTATTCTGTATGACCACCCAGCATAAGAGCCATCTGGTGGCAAAATTCCCCTGGTTTGAAGAAAGAATATATGTTTTGAAGGAATTTGCCCTTGCCAGCCCGCCTCCTCTGGATGCTGACGAAGCTGAGCTTTATGATATTGAAGACCCTATTGGGAAGGGTATGGAAAAATACCAGGAGGTATATGGTGAAATAAAGGATCACCTGGAAGAGGTATTGAGAATCTGGGAAACCGAATCGATTTATGACATGAAAATGGAAAAATCATACAGGATTGCCATTGGAAGCGATCACGCCGGGTTTGATTTGAAAGAGGATTCCAAATTATTTCTGATTGAACTGGGGCACAAGGTGGAAGATTTCGGCACCTTCAACGGTTCTGAATCGGTGGATTATCCGGATTTTGCCAAACCGGTGGCCAAAGCTGTGGCTGAAGGCAAGGTTGATTATGGACTTCTGGTCTGTGGTTCGGGTGTAGGGGTATGTATTACCGCCAACCGTTTTAAAAAGGTGCGGGCGGCCCTGGTTACCGACACAATAACCGCCCGTCTTTCCAGGGCTCACGATGATGCAAATATTTTATGTATGGGCGGCCGTTTTGTAACTCCTTTGGTGGCCCACGAAATTATCAAGACTTTTCTTGAAACTCCCTTTGACGGGGGCAGACATGAACACAGGGTCAATAAAATAGAAAAATAAACCAAACCTTACACTGGAGGGTTAAAAATGAGTAAAACAAAATTTTTTATTTTAATACTGGTTTTTTTGCTGGTTTCATCGGATTTTGCTGTTGCCCGCCAGTCAACTGAGTTTCCCCATAAAATTCCTGCGCCTGCTCCTGAAAAATGGCAGGGGCTTATTGGGAATTATGTAAACGGAAAAACCGATTTACTGGTATTAGAGAAACAGGGAAAATTGTATCTTTATAAAGATAAAAATTACTATCCTTTAAAAGAAGTTGATGTAAACAAGTTCCAGTTTGCCCTGGATCCTTCAAAATTTATATATTTTGAGAGAAATGCCGTCGATGTGGCGTTTGAGCTGAAGATAAAGGATCGGGTTTTTAAAAGAGATTTTTACGGCATCGAGGAAGGAAAAACTTATAAAATCAAACCTGTTAAACCGGTGAGCCAGTTGAGGAAAACAGCGCTGAGCGCCGCCCCTCCTGGAGAAAAAGGCAGTTTTAAAAAATCCCATCTGGTATCTGTTGCCGATCTTGAGCCTTCCATAAAACTGGACAGCAGCCAGATAGCTAACGGAAGGTTTATTGTGG
>CAZSLZ010000139.1:0-8271 GCA_964607865.1 uncultured bacterium | reverse complement strand
AACAAGTGGTGTCAGTTTGAAAAGAGTGCCAAAAATATGAGTTCTGAGCCCAGCAAAGGTAAATCCAGCCATCCAAAAAGAACTGTAAATGATTCCAGGTCCAAGGAAACCAAGCCGGATGAATTGAATAATAATAATCCGGGTAAGGAAGTTAAAAAGGAACCCGATGATGAAAGCCTGGCTCAAAAAGAAAGAAAGTTAGGGGTTTTATCAATTTCTTCATTAAAAAGAAAGAGCAGTAAAAAACCGCCTCGATTATCTCTTTCCTTGAAGGAGCATAAAAAAAGGTTTGGCGGAATGAAAAGGCCAAGCGAATAAAAGGAGGAGTTAAGTTTTGGTTCTTCCAAAAGGAAATCCTTTAATAGAGGACTTAAAGTTAAATTTTCCAGATATAAATGTAATGATGAATAACCTGGAACAACAAAGTTTTACAGGGTATTTAAAGTTTGATTTAAATACCGGAATTATAATAGTAATTTTTTACAAGCATGGAGTAATAACCCGGGCTGTGGAGATAAAAGATGATGCAATAAATGTGCAACCCCAGTCCCGGTTGCTGAATAAACTGAAGGGCGAAGAAGTTAACGTAAGCACTTATATTGTTTCGCCCCGCATAGTTGATGTGGTGGAATCCAACTTTGCTTTCCAGCCTTTATATCTCGATTATGATGTCAGAGAGAGGGAATTGAAGAAAGTCATGACCACTCTTGAGGAAAGTGCTTATACCGGTTTCATTGAGTTTGATTCCAAGGAAGAAAAGTTGTATATCTTAATTGATCGAGGAGAAATTCTTACTGATTTCTTTGCCAGTCGTTTTGGCGACATTGTAGCAGGTACAGGAGCTGTAAGTGATTTTTTGAACCAGGTTTCTTCTGAGGGAGCGGTAATAAATGTATATGCAGAAAAACAGGATGAAATTGAAGCCAAGAAGCACCAGAAAGATGAAGAACTGGAAAAGATAAAACAGTTATTGGTAAAGGAAGAAAAGGGATTCTTCAAGGCCGGTGATATATTCTGGATTGACGAATATATTCTTCAGGAATGGGGGCTTCGAAACGTAAAAACCTTTAACCTGGAGTTGGAAGCTCCCGACGGTTCTTTATATATTGTGAAATCCCAACCCAGCAAAAGGTTGGGAGGTTATATTTCTACAATAGCCAATAACATGAAGAAGCATAATTTACAGGAAGGCGATCTGGTAAGTGTAAGGCCAGTATAAAAAGTTAAGGAGATTTTTATGTCAGAAACTCATGATATTCTGGAAAGTTTGTGTACCGTTGAAGGGGTAACCGGCGCTTTTTTGATTGATGAAGATGCTAATATAATTGACTTTGTGGCACCAGAAGATTTTGAAGTGGATAATCTTGCAGGTTTATCCCATAAATGTATCGAATCGGGTATTAAAATAGCTGGTATTATCGATAAAAAAGAAGTAAAACAGACATTTATTGAATATGCTGACTCCAATCTTACCCTGGATTTGCTTTCAAACGGGGTAATTCTGGCCCTCCTGGCTTCTTCGGGAGCCAACCTGGGAAGAATAAGGCTGGAACTGAGAAAAACTAAGAAAAAAGTTGAAAAAGAACTGGGATAATATATAGATAATAGTGACTGGAAAGGAGCAATTTTCTTGGACAGGAAAAAAGTTTTAATTGTAGATGACGAAGCTCATATCGTTGAATTGGTGAGAGTTTGTCTGGAGGATACCGATTACGATATTCTGGAAGCTTATGATGGCCAGGAAGCTCTGGATAAAGCTACCGATGAGTTGCCTGATTTAATATTATTGGATGTAATGTTACCAAAAATGGATGGGTATGAAGTTTGCAAAGCCCTTAAAGGTAATGAAAACACTTCTTCCATTCCCATAGTAATGCTTACCGCAAAAAGGCAGGAAGTTGACAAGGTAAAAGGCTTTCAGGCTGGCGCTGATTCCTATATGACCAAACCTTTCAGCCCTCTGAGACTGCTTACCGAACTCGAAGAGAGGCTGTCGTAACCGATTAGAAATTCAAGTAACACTCTGGCTGGCAAAGCCTATTTTTTTCTGTAGGTTTTTTCATTATTTATTATTTTTGTTAGTAAAGTAGGGATAGTTTGTGGAGCAAAAGTTGAACAACCAGAATATCACCGCAAGTTTACAAAAATCTGAGCTTCTGGCTCTTTTTGAAATTGGAAAAGCGGTTAATTCTACCCTGGATCTCGATAAGGTTCTTGATATTATTCTGAGAGAAACTTTATCCCTTTTTGAAGCTGAGGCCGGTTCAGTAATGATGGCTAATGAAAAGGGTTTTCTGAAAATACGGGTGGCACGGGGCCTTCCTGAAGAAATTGTTAAAAAAACTGTAGTAAAGCCTGGTGAGGGAATTGCAGGCTGGGTTTTTGAAACCGGACAAATTCTTCAACTGGACGGTAAGGTAAAAGACCCCCGATTTAAAAAAGTTGTGGATAGAAAAGATTCTATTTATTCTTCACTGGCGGTACCTCTCAGAAGCCGGGGCAAAATGATCGGTGTTTTAATGCTTCGAAGAAGTAACCCCATAGCTTACGATGAAGGGGATAAATACCTGGTTTCCCTTATTGCCGATCATGTGGGCATGGCTATCGAAAATGCCGCCCAATACGAACTTCAACTTCAGAAATCCCGCGAATTGCAACAGCTTAACGAGGATATCAGGCGGGAAAAGTTAAAGATTGAAACAATTCTTTCCAGTATGGCTGACGGTGTAATAGTTACTGATCCTTACGGGAGTATAGTTCTTATAAATAAAGCGGGTTGTAAAATGCTGCAGAAACCTGAAATGGATTTATTGATGAAGCATTTCAACAGCCTGTTTCCCGGCCAGTGCCAGTTTGATGAAATATACAAAGCTGTATATGATCAGAATATAAGGTTCAAGAAAGATGTTATCCTTACTTTCGACGGCGAGGAAATGTATTTCAGCATAATTGCCAACGGTATGGGCTGGGGCGATGAACGTCATGAAGGTATTGTTGTTGTAATACACAACATTACTGAGATGAAACGAATAGATAAGATGAAAACCGAATTTGTTTCCATGGTAAGTCATGAATTACGAACTCCTCTTACCTCCATAGAAGGTTTTACCGAGCTCATGCTTTCCAGGGATTATGAGAAATCGCGCCGGGACAGGTATTTAAACATTATATTAAAAGATTCCCGAAGGTTGACCCGGTTGATTGATAATCTGCTGGATATATCCAAACTGGAATCGGGACAGATAGAGGTAAACCTGGAGCCTGTGAAACTGGAGGATTTGATTCCTGACATCCTGACAATTTTTGAAGGCCAGGTAGAAAAGCACGAAATTGTTTATAATAATAAGAGCGAACTGCCGATAATTCTTATTGACAGGGATCTTTTCACCAATGTCCTTACCAATCTTGTTTCCAATGCCATTAAATATTCTCCGGAAGGAGGAGAAATAGTTGTTTGCAGTGAATCCGATGAACAATTTATTATTGTAAGTGTAAAAGATCAGGGAGTTGGGCTTTCTGCCGAATCCTGTGTAAAAGTTTTTGAAAAGTTTTACCGTGTAGATAATTCTCTGACCCGGGAAACCGGCGGTACGGGATTGGGTTTGGCCACTGTAAAATATATTATTGAAGGTTTTGGAGGAAAGATTTGGGTAGAAAGCGAATTGGGCAAAGGGAGTAACTTCAAGTTTACTCTGCCTCTTGAAGACTCACAAAGGAGGTAATTCCGATTTCCACCATAGATAATCCAATTGACAAACAGGTTCAGACTTTTTTGGATAGCCAGATAGAAAAATTTAAGAAAATACTGGAACACAATCCCAACGATATTTCAGTAATGATGGCTTATGCCGAAGCTAATTTGCGAAGGGGCAACCGGCTGGAAGCTTTGAAAACTTACCAGAAACTGGTAAGAATAAATCCTGAAGTTACTGAAATAAGGGTTGCATTGGCAAAGATTTATTTCTTTACTGATCATTTCATTGACGCTCTAAATGAGATAATAAATATTTTTAACCTGGAATCCGATCACATAGAAGCTCATCTGCTTTTAAAAAAGATAGAGCGTAATTTTGGTATTCCCGAGGATGTTAAACCAGCTCTGGAATCTCATCTCCAATTTAAATCTTCTTCCAGAAGAGTTGGAATTTTGAAAAAACAATATGAACTGGCAAAACGCAAGTTTAACCAGTTAATTGAAGATTACGACCGCCAACTGGAAGAAAGCGATAATCCTATTATCTATTACAATAAAAGCAAAGCTCAACAAAGGGTTAAACTTGCTGACGAAACCCTCGGCGATCTGGAATCAATGATTGATGATTCCATTGAAGAGATAACTACCCAGGAAGTGGAAGGCATAATTCCTGAAATTGAACAGGTAATGCCCCTTACCGAGGAAGTTCCATCAGCTGAATATGTGGAAACTGAAAACGGGGAAACTGTTGAAGAGGAGCTCCAGGAACTTCAGGAGTTGGAAGAACAGGCTGAAGCTATTGTGGAAATAGAAAGCGAAGTAGAGAAGGAACCATCCGAAGAGGAAATTGAGTCGGAAACCCCTGATATTCTTCTGGAAGAAATGGAAACTGAAGGGCCTGAAGAAGAAATTACGGAAGAATCCTGGGAAATAACAGATGAAGAAACCCTGGAAGAAGCCTCTGAGGACACTCCGGAAATGGAGGAAACTGAAGAACATGACGAAGTTACAGAGGTTGAAGAAATAGAAGAACCTGCTGAAGAGACAAAGGTTTCTCCAGATAGATTGAATTTTTATGAATGCATATCAGGCCAACTGAATGAAGTATTGGAGAATATTAACAAGACCCGGGGTATTTCAACTTCAATAATTATGGATGGAACCGGACACTTTGTTCAGAACATAAATTCCGAGGTTCTAAATAGAGAAGAATTCAGCAATGAAATTATAGATGCCTTGCAGTACCTGGTAAATTTTAAATTCAATCACAGCCAGGATTTACAAAAATTAAGTTATTGGGTTATTGAATTTAAAAAAGGCTTAATGGTGTTGCATCCCATAACCGATGAAATTAACCTGATTGTTATAGGGCATACCGGAGCAAATTTCGGAGCTGTCAAATACAGTGTGGAAAAAAGCCTTGGCCGGTTGCTGGAATTGTTTGAAACCTTACCCGAATAATTTAAAGCCACATCCGGTGGCTTTTTTTAATTCAATGTATTTTTATTATTCAATAATCCTCAAGCACGATGTAGGTTTTTTTTATTGTTCAGAGAAATCATACAAAATTATTTTATTGGTAATTGTATTTTTCTTTTTCAGGAGTAATTTTGTTTAAAGAACTTGAGTTAAATCAGGAAAACATAATTAAACTTATTCTGGGATTTGCATTTTCCGTTGTTGTTTATTCCACGCTCAGTTATTCCCTGGCGCCCTTTGTTTATTTGATTATTGCCATAGTAACGAGTTTTATTATTACTTATGTTTTACCGGGGAAAAAAATATGGGGTGTATTTGTAGTTTTAATATCGGTTCTGGGGGCGGCCTATTTTGCGGTACCCCCTCAACCACCAGTTTTTGATGAAATCCCCTCTTTTATGGTTTACTTTTTTCTGCTGGAAAGACAGGCTGTTATGCTTTCTTTTATATTACCAGCTTTAATAGGGTTGTTGGGAGGCCTTCTGGGGTGGGGTATGGCCTGGACCTTGAAACCTTATAAGAAAATTATAAAAATTGCCACTTATCTTTTGCTGGTTTTGTTTGTTCTTAATTTTGTTTTTTTTATTATAGATTTGAACCCTTCAACTTACGGTTTGATTTCTGAAGAACCTGGAGATTATAACTATAACAACCTTAATTCTGTTTACCTGAAAACCTTTTATTTGATGAAAAAAGGGGATGATTTCTACGATGCCTTTCAATATGCCCAGTCCAGAATGTCGGAGCCAACAACAATAATGAACCGCTCCAGGTTATGGATTATGCCTGTGGTTTTTTATCTATGGAAAATTTTTCTGCCGCCAAATGGGTTTTATATATTCTATTTATATCTGCTGTTCTCGGTTATTGTTTTTTATCTCACTTTTCAGGTTGCCCGTGCGCATTTGCCTCCACCAATTAACCTGGTGCCGGTATTCAGTGTATCTTACATTTTTTACTTCGGCGCCCTGGCTTTCTGGTTTGCTTTTCCTGAATACTGGGGGTTGTTCTTTCTTTTTATTGCCTTATTCGGCATATATAAAGAAAATAAACTTCTATCAGTTGCTGGTTTAACAATGGCAGTCCTTGTTTTTCCTGTCTATCTCATTCCTGTTGCCTTGTTTGCAATTTTTACCATGTTTGTAAAAAAGGATTGGCGAAGATTTTTGTTTTTAATTCCACTTATTGCTTTTGCAATTGTTTTCTTTATTCATTATCAAATATTATCTGCTTATGTCCAAGAAATCAGTCCTGGTAAAATCTGGTTTAATATCAATCTGCCTGAGTTTTATAAAACAGTATTTTTTGGCAGGATTATGGTGGCAAGGCCCATGGTTTCTTTAATTTTTGTTATTATTATGGCAGTATTAGCTCTGAGAAACCTGGTGAAAACTTATTGGGGCAGGTTTTTAATTATTCTGGCTCTGGTGATACCCGCAATTCTCTTCTTCTTTAATTTCGGGCTCAACAAATATTACCTGGGTCTAACTTATATGCCCTTTGTTTCTGTTGCAGCCTGTTTCATATGGAATTTTTCAGAAGAGGATACTTATGCCCCGCAACTGGAACCTGACCAACCCGGAGAGCCCGACGAGAAAAACCCGGATGAGGTGGCAGATGCAGCTGGTAATTAAGAGAATTATAGATTTTCTGGCATCACTGGTTGCCCTTTCAGTTATCTGGCCGATTATGGTTGTGATTGCAGTTGCTATAAAGCTGGATTCCCCAGGCCCGGTTTTCTTTCTGCAAAAACGAGCTGGCAGGAATGGCAAGTTTTTTACTATTTACAAGTTTCGTACCATGGTGGTTAACGCCCAGCAGATGGGTTTGAAGGAAAAGGTGGTCAGTAATGATTCCCGGATAACCCGGGTGGGCGCATTTTTAAGAAGATGGAGCCTGGACGAGTTACCCCAGGTTATAAATGTATTAAAAGGCGATATGAGTATTGTGGGCCCGCGGCCCACCCTGCCGGAACAGGTGGAGAAATATGATGGCTTTCAGAAGCAGAGATTGAAAATGAAACCGGGCATGACCAGCCTTGCTGTGGTAAAAGGTAGAAATTTATTGGCCTGGCCGGAAAAAATTGAATATGATGTGGAGTATGTAAAAAACTATTCACTCTGGCTGGATTTTATAATAATTTTAAAAACCGTCAGGGTGGTATTTTCCGGCGAAGGGGTTTATATGGATAAAAAACGAAAAATGAATGAAGGGGATAAAAAATGAATAACATTTTTATTGTTGGGGCTGGTGGCCATGCCAAAGCTATTGTTGATATTATTGAAAAAAATAACCAGTATAAAATAAGCGGGTTTGTAGATGATTCCTACCAGGTGGGAGATACCTTTTTTGGATATCCGGTGATTGGCCATACTCAAAATCTGGAAGAAATAATGAATAAAAACAGAGGTTGTTTTGTAGCTATAGGCGATAACTGGATAAGAAGCAAAATAGTGGAGAGAATAAAAAAGATTAATCCAGCTTATAATTTTGTTACTCTCATTCACCCTCTGGCTTCTATGGGCAGAGATGTGGAAACAGGCGAGGGGTCAGTGATTATGGCTAATGTTCATATAAAGAGCGATTCGAATATCGGTAATCATTGTCTTGTAAATACCGGTTCCTGCCTGGGTCATGATGTTAAATTAGAAGACTATTCTTCTTTTGGCCCTGGAACAATCGTGGGAGGCAATGTAAATATTGGTGAATTCTCTGCAATAGGCCTGGGTGCCAACATTATACATCAAATCAATATAGGCAGGCACACTGTTATAGGAGCTGGTTCGGTGGTGGTGAAAGATATTGAAGCTTTTACAGTGGCAATGGGGGTACCTTGCAAGCCAATAAGGAAACGTAAAGAAGGGGATAAGTATTTATAAAGATATAATTCAGGCTTTCGGCGGCATATGAGTAAGAAATTGGAAGGAAAAATTGCACTTATTACGGGAGGTTCTTCTGGTGTGGGCAGGGAAATTGCCCGGAAATTTGCCAGGGAGGGTGCCACCACCATAATACTTGCCCGGCATAAAGATAAACTGGATAAAACCAGAGAAGAATGCAATAACCAGGGATTGGAAGTACACCCTTTTACCTGTGAT
>CAZSLZ010000138.1:0-8306 GCA_964607865.1 uncultured bacterium | reverse complement strand
TTGAAGGGGCCAATGGCCCCTTCTTTTGTTCCGGCTAAATTATTTTGATAGAAAAGACTTATGCAAAAAATTTAAAGTAAACTGCAAATAAGATTAATCCAATAAAAAACTTAATGTGGGAAAAGAAACTTTTGAATTAAAAGAAGCTGTGTTTGGAGTCGAGCCCTTTAATGAACGAGGAATTGTTACAAAAATTAATGACAAAGGAAAAGAATTCTTTTCCTTATGGGATATCGCCCCCGGACTTGGATTCTATTCTTTCTCAAAAACATCCGATGGGATTCTATTTAAAAAAATGTAAAAGTAATTCTCCTTTAAAAAATTATTTTTCTCTATCGGAATAAAGCATGGAAGCTTTGTTTGCAGATGTTATTATTCCTTTTATAAGTGCCGAGCTGAAACCCTGGTGTTCCATTTCATTTAAGCCCGATATGGTGCAACCAAGAGGAGTTGTGACTTTATCGATTTCTCCCTCGGGATGGCTGCCGAATTTTAACAGCAAATCAGCTGCGCCTTTGGCGGTCTGGGCAGCCATGGGAATAGCCTGATGAGGATGAAATCCTATCTCGATACCACCCTGGGCAGCTGCGCGGATTGCCCTTAAAAAGAAAGCTATACCGCAGGCGCAAAGGGCGGTGGCGGAAGTCATTAATTCCTCATCTATGACTACTGTGGTTCCTAAAGAATCAAAGATTCCGCGAGTCAGCTCAAAATCGGATTCTGACGCATTGTTTGAAGCCAGGCAGGTTATAGATTCCCCCACAGCTATGGCAGTATTGGGCATAGCTCTTATTACCGGAATTTTCTTGCCCAGGTAGCTTACAATTTGATTTGATGAAACCCCTGAAACCACGGAAATAATTACATGTTTTTCCTGACTGAGAATCGGGTTTATAGATTCAATCAAATCGTTAAACTGCTGGGGTTGAACTGCAAGAATAACAATTTGTGAGTTGTGAATTGCCTGGTTATTGTCGCTGGTTATTTTAAAACCTTTTTCTGCCAGGTCATCAAGAAGATGGATATGGCGTCGGGTTATTGTAATGTTTTGTGCTGAAAATTTCCCCGAGTTTATCAACCCCAGGGCGATGGCCCTTCCTATGTTACCACCGCCAATAATTGCTATATTTTTTTTGGTTGGCATATTTGCTCCTGTCAGTTAATTTTTTTAAGAAGCCAGGCCATATTATTGCCCAGGTTCTCCATGGTTCTTATTCCTTCCTCGTCTTTTTCAACATCGCCTATTTGCCTTCCCATTCCCATATTCCAATAGGTGGACCCCACCACCATCATCTGGTTTATAAGGAAGAAATGGTTTATGGTATCAAAGGTATGAAGTGCTCCCCCACGGCGAACTGAAACCACAGCTGCTGCCGGTTTTCTTTTATATATATAATTGTTGGCTATGGAAGTCATCCCGGCCCGATCGATGAGTGCTTTCATCTCGGGGGTTACATCGGTAAAATAGACCGGTGAGCCCATAATAACGCCGTCAGCTTCAATAATTCTGGCGATATTTTCATTGATCATATCATCTCCTATGGCACATTTACGGTTTTGCGCGTCAAAGCATTTAAAACATGCCTTGCAACCCTGAACCGGTTTATCGCCTATATGAACCAGTTCGGTTTCAATGCCTTCCCGGTTCAGAACCTCAAATACCTTATTAATAAGTATGGAGGTGTTTCCATTTTTACGGGGGCTGCCATTAAAACCCACAACTTTCAGTTGTTTTTTGGTCTGGATCACCCCTTCATCATCCAGAGGTATTCTGCCAAGGTTTTCAGCCATTTTTCAAATTCCTTTCTTTAATTTTTCCCCTTCTTTCCATGCTTTTCCCACTTTTTTGCATTCAGCCCAGTAGTTGTTGTCGGGCATGGTTAA
Organism: uncultured bacterium; assembly: GCA_964607865.1. Taxonomy (GTDB): domain Bacteria; phylum Vulcanimicrobiota; class JAJTBE01; order JAJTBE01; family CAZSLZ01; genus CAZSLZ01. The sequence continues at coordinate 6,422 of CAZSLZ010000138.1, read as the reverse complement.
CAGTAATGGGTTAATTCTGGAAATATCAGGCAGGCCGTCGGTGAGACAGTCTTTATCTGCAAAGACACTTACCACCTCGCCCAGAACCAGTTGATTGGTGGGCAACTCTATAATATCATAGACTTTACATTCAAAATTAACCGGGCATTCTTCAATTAAAGGGGCAGTTTTAAGTTTGCCGTAAAATGCGGTGAAAAGTTGGGATTTCTCTGTTTTTTCACCGGAAACCAGCCCGCAGTAATCGGTTTTTTCCATAAGTTCCCGGCTGGGTATATTTATGCTGAAACTTTTGTTCTGTTCTATAGCTTCATATGTTTTATGGTTCCTGTTTATGGAAATACTCAGTATTCTTGGTTTGTTGTTGGCGTTAACTACCCATCCTTCTGCCATATAATTGGGTTTTTTATTCACCAGGGTTCCAATTACAGTTACGGGCATGGGAATTACAAAACCTTTTGCTTCCACTAGTTCGATTTTATTCAAAAAATCATCTCCTTTATTATTCAGTTTCTACATTTTGCTTAATTTTTCTCAGCCTGACCGGTTTCCAGCCATCGAACCCCTTATAGCGGGTAAATTTTTCCTGCCTGGTTTTGTCGGAAATCTGAATGGCATTGACCGGACAGAAGTTATAACAACGAAGACACATACAACAGTTTCCGTTAAACTCCGGATATCCTTTATCAAATGAAATGTTTCCGGTGGGGCAGGTCGCTGCGCAAAGCCCGCATTTAATGCAATTTGCCGTGGCAAACATATTATTTATAAACATTTTTCTTATGGTTTCCTCACCCAGCCTCTGGCCGAACCCCAGAGCCTTATCGGTTATAGATTTGCCTTCAATATGCTTCTTTTCATTAACCAGTTGTTCTATTATCTTATCTATGGTTTTGCCGGCGGAGTCATAGAAAGGCTTCAGATCTTCCCCGTTTTTGATTTCAATAAAATCAAATAAGGGTATTTTTATGTTGTTGGGCATTTTAACATATTCAGTAATTATGGTTTCATAATTTTTCTTTTCTAGAATTTTTGAGGGTAAAAGAACGGCATCGCCTCCGGCCATATGTATGGTGGAAATGACCACGAGTTTTTTACCCTGGCCATCTGGTATATATTGAAGCAGTTCCTTCAGTGGCGTGGGTATATCGGAGGCATAGGTGGGGAAAGCCAGGAGCAGAATATCACAGGGGGTAACAAGTTCATCTATTTTTTCCCTGACACATGCCCAATCGGGTTCCTTTCCCGGTTCCCTTCCACACCCGGCCTGCAGTTCATCGGCATAGGCTGTGGTAAATTCATGGTTTTTGTTTTTCAGCTTTTTTTCCAGCTGTTCCACAACCCATTGAGTATTACCGGTTCCCGAGAATACCAGGGCTGAAATTTTCTTTACTTTACTCATTCAAATCCCTCCAAATTTTTTTCTTAAAAATCCATATTGATAGTTAAATATAATCAAATTATACCCTTTAAAATTGAATATTCAATAAAAGTTTTGAAAATCTTATTTATCGGTGAACCGGACAAATGCTTCTATTGTCAGTAAGGTTAGGTATAATAATGGAATATATTTTCAATCTTCAACACAATTTTTTCAAAGGATATGAAATAGAAATGATGAAGTGAAAAATCTGAAGGTTATCTTCCGGGGCAATTTTCCATTCCTGTAGAAAGGTTAGATATGAATAAAGACTCTTATATTTCAAAAGTTGATATAAAAGAAAATGCTGACCCTCTGAAATTGATTGTTTCCGAGGCAAAATCGACTTTCAGGGCTACTCTGTCTTTTTATAGCTGTCAAAACAGGAATGGAGATCTTATAATTCAAGAATCGTCTGATCCGGACGAAAAATTGTTGAATATTTACCAGGATAAGTTTATTCACCTGGTGGAAGGCTGGGTGTTGGAATCCCGGGCGCCCATGATTATTACCGATTCTTCGAAGGATCCCCGGTTTCTGGTAAAAATGCAGGACTTTCCCCGTATTTCTATTTTATCTTTTCCAATTTTCTGCAGTGAGCAGTTTCATGGAATTATCAGTGTTCATCGTTCTGCCGATAATGCATTTGGTTCTGATTCCATCAAGTTTATTCAGAATTTTGCCCGGTGGGCTGGCAAGTTAATTGAAAACAGCGAACAGCAGGCCAGAAACCTGATTCAGAAAAAAAAGCTGGATCTGTTAAACCAGATTACCCAGAGATTACCCAGTATTTATGACATAGGCCAGGCGGTAAAACTGATTTCCGATAATTTGAAAAAAATTCTCGAAATCGATAAATGCTCGGTTACTATTTTTAAGGGCCCCAGTGAAGAGGATAAGTTGGAGCCCATGGTCCTGCAGACTCTCAACAAGGGGGCTGCTCATTTAATAAATCAGATTAACAATACAGCCAGGCTGGTTGCCCCTGTAATTTATAAAAAGAGGACCCTGGGTTTTATTGATCTTACCGGTGAGGGTTTAAGCGAATACCTGGATGTGATGAATATAGTTTCCTCGTTGCTGGGGGCTTCCCTGGAGCGAATTACCATTTCACAGGAAATTGTTTCCCGCCGTAAGGAATTCGAAGCTCTGGAGGCTATTGCCCGGTATGAAACTTCCGACGATCTGGGTTCGTCTTCAAATCAATCAAGAATTCTTGATGCCACCCTGGAAATTATTGTAAAGTTACTCAAGGTGGAACGGGTAAACATTATGCTCTATGACCGCGAAACTGACAGCCTGAAGGTGCAGGCATACTGGGGTGTTGACGAGGAGCCTTTTGGGCGGGAACATTTAAGCCTGGGTGAAGGCATAGCTGGCCATGCCCTGAAAAGGGGGAGGTTTTATCAGAAAAACCGGTTGCAGGATCCATTGTTTGTAGATTCTCCCGGAAGCCAGCTTGAAGTTAATTCTCTGTTGGCATACCCCATGATAATCGAGGGTAGAAAAATAGGGGTAATAAATGTGGGCACTATTTATAAAGATCGGGTTTTTACTCCCCAGGAAATTAAAATGGTTTCCCTGGTGGCTTCCCGGGCAGCCCTGGCCATTGAAAATTCCAAACTTATTAAAGACCAGGCTGACCTCAAACAAAAACTTGGCAAATACGAAGAGGAGATTCAGTTTAAATCCCAGGAGCTCTCAGAGCGGGGCAGGAAGCTGACTAAAATAAACCAGAAATTAAAGCAGAACCATGAGCAATTGGAAACCCTGGGCACAAAACTGGAAACTTTCTGTAAGATTTCCAAGGAAATTTCTGAAACTGCAGATCCGGAAAAGATTATGGACCTGGTATTAAAAAGAATAACCAGCATTCTGAACAGGCCCATGAAAATTGCTGCAATTGCTTCCCATGACGATAATCTGAATTGCTTCAGAATTCAGCGGGCACTGGATATCAGCCCCAGGTATGAAAAACTTCTTGAAGTAAAGTTTGAGGAGATCCCCAGGACGATTCTGGATACCCTTTTCAAGGAAAAAAAGTCATATTATCTTACCGATTTTAATCAACTTTCCAATGTTGACGGCCGGTTTCTCAAGGGGCTCAAATCTCTTTATTTCTTTCCACTGGTTGAAAGCAGCCAGACCCGTGGTATTTTAGTATTGGGCAGCAGCAGGGAGAATGATATTTCTGATAGGGAACTGGAATTAATTGAGGTTTTTTCCAGGGAAACATCCCTGGCTTTGAATAACGCCAGGAGCCGGCAGACTATAAGAGCCCGCATTGAAAAACTTGGATTGTTAAACAAAATGAATGTGGAGATTGACTACTCTTCCAATCTGCAACGCTGGCTGACCCACGTTGCAAAATATGCTTCCGATCTTATCGAACATGAATACGCATTGTTTTTCCTTTACGACCAGTGGGATAATCTTGAATTAAAAGCCAGATACGGAGCTGACGAATACCTTACCCTGCAGTTTAAGGACCAGGACATGCAAAGGGTTATCGAAGAAGTAATTCAAAGAAAGATGATTTTTTATTCCTCAGAGGATTATGAAGCCAGGCTCAAAAGATACTCCCTGTTGAAGAGGTTTGATCTGAAATCCATTGTGATTTTACCCCTGCAGATAAAAGATCAGAAAATCGGGGCGATTATTCTGGGGTCTGAATCTTCGAAATTTCACACCGAACAAATGCTGGAGTTCTATGAACTTCTTGCGACCAGGCTTGCTTTAACCATTAATAATATTATGCTTTTTTCCAGTATATTGCTTGAAAAGGACCGGGCCAAATCAGTTATTGAAAGTATTAAAGAAGGCGTAGTTTCCATAGATTGGGAGCGTAAAATCACTGCTTTCAACCAGGCTGCAGAAGAAATGACCGGCTGGAAGATTTCTGAAGTAATAGGGAAGCCCTGTAACGCTGTTTTTTCCTGTTCTGACAATAACCGGGAAAGCCAGTGTATGGAAAACTGTCCCCTGCTTCAAATTTTAACATCCGGAGAAACTGAAACAAAATGGCAGCGTTCTGAAGCCAAGCTGAAAACCCGGGAACAGGGTGAAAAGGATGTATCTATCACTTTTTCCTTACTCTCTCTGGATAGTGATCCTGTAGGTGGTGTAATGATTTTCAGGGATATAACCGAGGAAAAAGCCTACAGGGAAAGAAAATCCGATTATCTTGCTGCCCTCTCCCATGATATTTTTACGCCACTTACAGCTATTAAAGGCTATACCACCACCCTGCTGACCCATCGCGAAAAGTTTGACCCTTCTACCCAGGAAGAGTTTATAAAAGTTATCAACTCGGAAATTGATCGGATAACCCGGCTTCTATACAACCTCATGAGCCTTTCGCGGATGGAAACGGATCGCCTTCAGTTTAATCCTTATCCTCAGAAGTTGGATAGTATCTTAGAGAAAATTGTAGATTTATACTCTTTTAGCACTAAAAATCATGAAATTACCATTGAACCCGAAACTTATAAAACTCCCCAGGTTTTCGCCGACGGTGATCATATTGAACAGATTTTAAACAACCTGGTGAGTAACGCTATAAAGTATTCTCCGGGCGGAGGTAAAATTATAATTTCAGCGAAGAAAGAAAATGAAGAATTTGTAAAAGTCAGGGTAATAGATCAGGGTATAGGTATAGAACCCGAAAACCTGGATAAAGTCTTTGACCGGTATCATCGTGTAATGAACAAAAAGTCCAGGTCTGTATCGGGAATGGGGCTGGGGCTTTATATCACACGCGCCCTGGTTAAAATGCAGAAAGGCGATATATGGGCGGAAAATAATCCCGACGGGGGAACTATTTTTAATTTTATCCTGCCTGTTTTTAAGGAAGAAAAGCGTCGCCAGGATGTCAGAAAAGAAATAGATAGTTTTAAAAAATAAGATAAAAATTCAGGAGGGGATTAAATGATAACAAAGATTAAAAACAGTTGGGAATTGGCGAAGGAAAGTTTTCAGGTGCTATCCAAAGACAAGGAACTCATGATGTTTCCTGTTATTTCCAGTTTGGTATTAATTGTGGTTATGGCTTCGTTTTTTGTGTCCGCCGGGTATCTCTATAATTCTCTGGAACAAACCGGAGCCCAGGGCGCCGGCCTGGAGGTAATAGGCGCGGTAGTTCTGTTTCTTTTTTATTTTATTTCCTATTTCATTATTGTTTTTTTCAATGTGGGAATAATTCAGTGCGCCAGAATAAGATTTGAAGGGGGAGACCCTACATTTATGGACGGTATTAAAGCTGGGATAAGCAACCTGGGCCTGATTATTCAGTGGGCTGCCCTCAGTGGAATTATCGGTGTTCTTCTGGCTCAGCTGGAAAGATTTCTTGGAGAAGCTCTGGGAGGTTTTGTAAGAAAATTACTGGGAGGCGCCTGGAGTATTGTAACTTTCTTTGCGGTACCGGTTTTGATTTTTGAAAAGACAAATGCCTGGGAATCTTTGAAAAAATCTGGAACCATAATAAAGAAAACCTGGGGGGAAAGCCTGACCGCCTATCTGGGGTTTGGAGCCTTGCAGGGGGCGCTGGTGGGAGGCACTTTCTTACTGGCGATTGCCGCCCTGGCAGTTTCCATTGTGACTTCCAACTTCATAATTCTGGCAGTGGTCGGGGGTTTGGTGGTATTGTCCTGGATTTTGATGGCAATAATTTTCTCTACCCTCACCCAGATATACCGAACAGCTCTGTATATATATGCTACCACCGGAGAAGCGCCCAAAGTATTTTCCGAGGATAGAATCAAATTTGCCTTCACTGAAAAATAATTGAAATTGGTAAGTAAAAGTCATTGTTTAAATCTATAAAAAACAGGGGCTGTCTCAAAAGGGCAGCTTCTTTATTTTATATTGAATAATGATAATTTCGTCATAGCGAGGAGCCTTAAGCGAGGTGTCGATCTCGGTGTTTATCATGATATTTGTCACTTTTTCATGCAGCTGTTTCTACTAGTTACACTTCCTTTAAACTTGAATAATTATCTTTAACAGG
>CAZSLZ010000137.1:0-8350 GCA_964607865.1 uncultured bacterium | reverse complement strand
CATCAGGCCCTTTCGCAGGTGAGAAAATCCTGAAAATTACTGGTAATAATTTTAATATTCTATTTATAGCAGTAATTGTTCTGTATGTGGCGGGATTAATTCTTTCTCACTGGATGAAAGATGTACACCATAAACCAAACAACAGCAGAGATGCCAACTTCATTGCGCTGTTAAAACAAAGGAACATATTCCAGGTTGCCTTCGTTGCCCTGCTTTTTGGCATGGCCCTGGCTGCCATCACAACATTTATGGCGCCTTTTATAAAAAATTATCAGATCGGTGAAGTATCCTCATTTTTTACACCCTACACAATAGCAGCTATACTGGTAAGGTTATTGGCAGGTAAAATGGCAGATAAAATGGGCAGAATCAGTGTTCTTATACCGGGTATGCTGGTCATTGCCCTGGGGCATTCTTTCATGTATTATTCGATTTTTACAGACAGTATTTCAATTCTGGGCTTCATCCTGGGCATGGGGCATGGGATTGTTTATCCGCCAATGTACGCCCTGATGATGGACAGAGTGGGGACAGACAGGCGGGGAACCGGTTCGGGCCTATTCAATGCATCGGCAGATGTGGGAAATATGACCGGCGCTCCACTATTCGGTATGGTGGCAGATCATTATTCCCTAGCGGCAATGTATTCAGCAGTGGGCATAACCGTGGGAACCGGCACACTGTTATATACCATAGCAGAGCTCAAAAATTCAAAGAAGGCAAACTGATTATTTCAACTTGCCTTCTTTGGGTAAAATAATTAATATTCTGATTACAGGATAAAATCGGTGGAGAGGAAATTGGATTTACGCTCCCTTACTATATCTGTTATGATTTCCTTATTTAATTTTACTCCCTTGGAAGCAACCAGGGACCTTATTGAAAACACCCTCAATGCATCGGATACCGAGAGGGTACCCTCCGCCGAGTCTTTTCTGCCGGTGAAGGGGAAAGTATCTGGGCCCCGCTGGCACTGGCTGTTTACATTAACCCTGCAGACCTGGTTAACCAGGGGATCAATAAAGCTGGCTATCTCATCAGGATCAGTCCCAAAAATACTCACCTGCTGGCCATAATTTGATTCCATTATAAACTGTATCGGTTCTTCAATATCAGAAAAAGAACGCACAGGAATCACAGGGCCAAACTGTTCCTCGCGGAAAAGTTTTGACTCGGGAGCTACCGGATAAACCACTGCAGGATAGAAAAAGCTCTGGTTGTAAACTCCGCCATCCCTGTTGATAACTTTTGCTCCATGCTTTTGAGCATCAACTATCAGTTCTGTAAGAAAAACCGATTTATTGGCTTCAGCCATGGGGGTAATATTTACCCCTTCATCCCCGGGCATGCCCAATTGAAGCTCTTCCAGACCGTTATTATACTTCTCCAGAAATTCATCTTTAATATCGTCATGCAGAAACAAGAGTTTCAAAGCTGTGCACCTCTGGCCATTGTAGGAAAGGGTACCGAGCAGGCATTCCTTCACCGTCAGGTCAATATCTGCATCTGAAAGGACAATGGCAGGGTTTTTTGCTTCCAGCCCCAATACGCTTCTCATACGGTGGGGTTTGGGATGCTGTTTCTTCAATATATCAGCCACCCGGCTGCTGCCTATGAATGCCAGGACATCAATTTTACCCGCCTCCATAAGAGGGCCAATAATTTCCCTGCCCTCTCCGTAAACCGTGTTAACCATACCGGCTGGAAATTCATCCCGGAATGCTTCCAATAATGGTTTCCAGAGAAGCACACCATATTTGGCAGGCTTGAAAATAACCGTGTTACCCATTATCAATGCAGGAATAAGGGTGGTAAAGGTTTCGTTCAGTGGATAATTAAAGGGGCCCATGCATAGAACCACTCCCAGTGGGGCTCTGCGGATCTGGGCTATTATTCCCTCCTCGATTTCAAAACGGGAGGAAACCCGATCCAGGGTTTTCAATGCATCCACTGTATCTATGATATATTTTACGGTTCTGTCGAATTCTTTAAGGGAATCCCTGTAGGGCTTGCAAATTTCCCACATCAGAAGTTTTACCACTTCTTCACGTTTTTCTTTTATTCTGTAAACGAAATCTTCTATGTGTTTTATCCGGGCTTCCACCGACATGGTGGGCCAAAGCCCCCTGCCCCCGTTATATGCGTTTCGGGCACTGGCAAGAGCTTCCATGGATTCCCTGGAGGTAAGCCTGGGATAAGAACCTAGATATTTTTGCTTATGTCCTTTTTCATCACTGATAAAGACCGGAGAATAAACTTCTTCCGAGGGCCCCTCCCAAAATCGCAATTCACCGTTGATTAAAAATTCCTTTTGAATAATGGGGCCGTCCAGCCGGCATTCTAAAGGTATTTCTGCAGAATCGGGAAAAATATTCATTACTTTTTCTTCTATACTCATAACTTACCTCCATTTAATAAAAAGGATAATGATTTATTCTCATTATCCTTTACTCTTTTATAAGAATTACTTTTTTTTAGAATAAATCCTTTTTACTTCACGGCATTCAACTGAATTGTAGTTTGCAGAGCTTTGTTATCCTGAACCTTGACTGCAATTTCCACAGCTCCGGGCTGGTTGCCCAGAATAACATAGGTTGATGCCTTGCCTTCATTGTTGGTGCGTATAAAGGGGGTAGTTACCCTTGCCGCCCCTTTGGAAACCACAAAAGCCACCATGGTACCGGAGATTGGGTTGCCCTGGTTGTCGGTTACTAGAACCTGCAGAGGCTGGGGCAGTTTCTGTCCCGGTTGTCCCTGCTGGCCGCCCCCCTGCATGACAGCAATCAAGGCAGGTTTGCCGGAAGCTTTGTCCACCGGCGGGGCAGTAACTGTGGGCCGGGTGTCGTGTCCTGGTATGTTTTCAAAACCAGGACGCGCAACCTTTGTATTGGAAGTTGGGCCGGTCTGGATTGAAGGGCCTGACCGGAATTCAGCCTTTAAATCGGGGTTTTCCAATGATTGGGCTTCGACGGTAAAAATTCCCATGGAATTGCCAATATCCACATAACATACGCCTTTTCCCTCGGCATTGGTCTGAACCACCGGGTTTAAAACAGAAACATTACCTTTTATTACCGTGAAACGAATTGGTGTTGACAGTGGCTGGTTTCTGAAATCCACCACCCCGATTTCCAGAGGAATGACCTTAGTTTTTTCAATACTGGTGGTGTTCTGGGACTTTAAACTGTAGAATGAAATGGCAGCCGGGTAATTGGGCTCATTTGTGGGAGTAGTTGATTTTATCTGGGGATTCGGCTGGCTGTTATTATTTGAATTGTTATAATCCTGGCTGTTTGCATAAACAACTGTGGCCAGGCCGGGTTTTTCAAGCACTTCGGCTACAATTTTAATAGGCCGGGGTGAGTTGACCACCACAAAGGTGCTGGCCAGCCCCCGCATATCGGTATTTACCTGCTGGCTGGTAACATTGGCATCGCCACCTAACACGGTGAAATGCACAGTAGCTTCGGCAGGGTTATCATCGGCATCGGAAACATATACAACCACAGGCTGGGGTAATTTTGTGCCAGCCTGGGAAGACTGGAAATTACCACCCACCACAGAGATTTTGGCAGGTTCCCTGCTGTAATGCCCCCTGGGCCTGGGAGGATCTTTGGGTATGGTTATTTTATCGGGATCATAGGATGGAGCATTCACCTTCGGTGTTTCCGTCTTTTCAGGTTTCGGTACCGGCGTATATTCGGGTTTTGGTATCGGGGTTGTTTCAGGTTTTGTTATCTTCGGTGTTTCCGTCTTTTCAGGTTTTTCAATTTTCCCGGGTTTTTCCACCTGCACCGGTTTTTTCTGGAAGGTTCCATCAGTTATTCTTACCTGAAAAATAGCTGCCAGGTCTTTGTCCTCAGCTACCCTGGCCCTTATGGTTACAATACCTTCCTCATTACCAGCCTTCAATCTGGTCCTGGCCCTCCCCCGTTTGTCGGTAATATCATCGGCAGATGTTACCTTTGCCTGGCCTTCAATAATTTCATAGGTAATTAAAACACCGGGCAATGGTGTTCCATTGTCGTCCATTACCTGTACTTCAATGGTACCGGGTGAAACCTTACCGGGTTGAATTCGCTGGTTGTGGCCGTCAAAAGCCATGATCATGGCTGGCCTTCTGCCCGGAGTTTCGGGCTTGTCTTTCTTCTTAACTACCAGCCTGGGTTGAATTTTACTGGTAAACTTATTCTTCTTTTCAGTCTTTTCTTCTTTCTTTGGTTCTTCTTTTTTCTCTTCAGGTTTTTCCACTTTATCCGGTTTTTCAGGTTCTTCCTTTTTCTCCGGCTTTTCTTCTTTTTTCTCTTTTCCAATTTTTTTTGTTTCTTCTTTCTTTTCTACCTTGGCCGGCTTAACCGGCAGCGCAGGGGTATTATCTACCTGCCCCAGGGTTACCTTGATATTAAAATCAGCTTTCACTGAAGGGGATTTTGTCATATAAGCCCGTATTACATTGTCTCCCGGAACCAGCCCAGCTTTAAAATAAACCTGAGCTTTGCCGTAATAATTGGTACGAACGGTCTTTTTTGTGAAAGAGCCATCGCCTTTTATTACTTTAAAGGAAACATCGGTGGTTATGGGACGCCCCCACCAGTCCACCACCTTTACAATTATTGGTTGTGGGGAAGTGGAACCTACAAAAACTCTTTGATTATCTCCCTTTAATACCTTAATATCATAATTTGCAGCTAATGCGGAATTATGAAGGATGAAAAGGAATAGTAGAAGAATTATTATTATGTGTGTTCTTTTCACAACTAACACCTCTTTTGATTTTTTTTGTTTAATTCGTATAATAACAGTATATTCCTGTCGGATGGCGGGTAAAAACCTTAATAAACAGTTAAAACTGAAAGGCAGCGCAATTAATGACTGTTGAAGAAAGAAATAATGAATATAAATCTCCGGAAGAACTGTTCCGTGAGTTGATTGAAATACTGAAAGAATATGACCAGCGTGAAGAAAGTGTGGAATTTTTACAGAAAGCTTTCAGCGAAGCTGTTGAAGCGCATAAGGACCAACGCCGGGCTTCAGGAGAACCCTATATTATCCATCCTCTGGAAGCTGCCAAGATCCTGGCGGAGATTCGCATGGATGTACCCACCATAACTGCGGCACTACTTCACGATATAATCGAAGATACTTCTATGTCATATAAAGATGTGGAAGAAAAATTCGGCAAGACCGTGGCTGATCTGGTGGAAGGTGTCACCAAACTGACTGCTATCAGTTCTTCCAATGAAGCTATCCGCGATAAACTGAAAAAACCGGGCTTTGATAAACAGGCTGAAAATCTCAGAAAGATTTTTCTGGCAATGGCCAAAGATATACGGGTAATATTGATTAAAGTTGCCGACAGGCTGCATAATATGCGAACCCTGGAGGCGCTGCCCGAACACAAGCAGAAAAATATTGCCCGCGAAACCCTGGAAATTTACGCCCCAATAACAGGCAGGCTGGGTATGTGGGAGTTTAAATGGCAATTTGAAAACCTTTCTTTTTATTACCTTCATCCTGAGGAATATAAAACACTTTCCGATGAGGTATCCCGCAGAATTTCAGAAAGAAAGGAATTGGTTCTGCAGGTAAAAGATGCCCTGGAAAATGTGCTTCATGAAGTTGGCCTCACTGACGCCCAGGTGGACGGAAGGTCCAAGCATTTATACAGCATTTTTAAGAAAATGAAAACAAGAAACATCTCACTGGACGAGGTCTATGATCTTCTGGCGGTAAGGGTTATTGTAAATACGGTAAGAGAATGTTATCAGGTTCTGGGAATTGTCCATAATTTATGGATGCCATTCCAGGATCGTTTCAAAGATTACATAGCTATGCCAAAATCGAATAATTACAGATCACTGCATACTACGGTTTACGGCCCAGGTAACCTGCCTGTAGAGGTACAGATCCGCACTTCTGATATGCATGCCTTCAACGAATTCGGTATCGCAGCCCACTGGGCATACAAGGAAGGTTACAAGGGTTTTGACGTAAGTATGTTCAACGAGGTTTATCCGTGGATACGCCGTATACTGGACTGGAAGGACGAATCCAGGGACGCCCGGGAATATATTGAAAACCTGAAACTGGATCTGCTGGAATCTGAAGTGTTCGTATTTTCGCCTAAGGGCGAGGTCATTGACCTGCCCGCCGGCTCCACTCCCATAGATTTTGCCTACCGTATTCATACCGAGGTGGGGCATAGATGTATCGGGGCAAAGGTCAACTCAAAGATTGTCCCTCTGGAATATAAATTAAAAAATGCAGATATCGTAGAAATTCTCACCTCAAAGCATGGCTCCCCTTCACGGGACTGGCTGAAAATAGCCAAAAGCCCCCAGGCGAGGAATAAAATCCGCCAGTGGTTTAAACGGGAAAGGCGCGATGAGAACATCACCCAGGGTAAAGAAGCCATAGAGCGGGAATTGAAACGCCACCGTATGGATGTAAGTTTAAACAATACCGAGCTTTTTTCAAAAATCGCCGAGAGGTATAATCATAAATCAATTGATGATCTCTTTGCATCAGTAGGCTATGGCGAAACCAGCCCGGTTACGGTTTTTAACCGGCTGCGTGAACTTGCGCCGGAAAAACTCCCCAAACCAGCTGAGACTTCCCCCGAGGCCCAGAAGAAAAAGAAGAAACGGAAGAGTAAAACCCGGTATCCCGTAAAAATTGCCGGCCTTGACAACCCTATGGTTAAATATGCCAAATGCTGCAACCCGGTAAAAGGCGACGATGTATTTGGATACGTTACCATGGGCAGGGGGGTTTCCATTCACCGTAAAGATTGCCCCAATTATGAGTATTTAATGCAGCAGCCGGAAAGAATTGTGAATGTGGAATGGATTGACCGGGAAGACGAGAGTACTTTCAATGTAGTTCTGGAGATAAACGCCTGGGATCGGCCGGGATTGCTTTCCGATGTTATGAACGTTACCTCGGAATTCAAATTTAAAATCGATTCGGCAAAAGCCTGGGCACGGGGCGAGAAAGCCATTATAAAACTTTCCATAAACGTCCCCTCCAGAGAAGCTATTGAAAACCTGTCCAAACATATCCGGCGGATAAAAAATGTAAATAAGGTTTTCAGGGTATCCAAAAAGAATATGTAAGGAGTTTTTTTATGCGGGCTGTGGTTCAACGGGTGCTGGAAAGCAGTGTGTCTGTTGACGGAGAAATTGTTGGAAAAATCGGCAGGGGCATTAATATATTGCTGGGGGTATCCGACGAGGATACGGAAAAAGATATTGAATACCTGGCGGAAAAGATTGCTAATCTTAGAATTTTCCGGGACGAAGAAGAAAAAATGAACTATTCGGTGAAGGATATAAAAGGCGAAGCTCTGGTTATTTCCCAGTTCACTTTATACGGGGACTGCCGCAAGGGAAGGCGGCCCAGTTATGTAAAGGCGGGAAACCCAGAAAAAGCAAAAGATTATTATGAAAAATTTATCAAAATAATGAAAGAAAAGGAAGTTCCCACTCAGGGCGGGGTTTTTCAGGCAATGATGAAAGTTTACATCCTTAACGACGGGCCTGTAACATTATTATTAGACAGCAAAAAAGAATTTTAGGAAGGTCAAAATGAAACTCGATTTTATAACTGTCGGCGCATGTGCCGAAAACACCTATTTTATGATTGACGAAAACACAAAAGAAACCATAGTTGTGGACCCCGGCGGCGGGGGTATGGAAATTGAAAGGTAATTAAAAGAAAACAATTTGAAGCCTGTAAAAGTTATTAATACCCATGGGCATATCGATCACATAGAAGCTAACGGCCATATGAAATCGCAATATAATATCCCTGTTCTGATGCACCCCGTTGAGTCCAAAGCTTTTGGCATTTTACTTGACGAACCCCTGGAAGAAAACGACATTATTGAATTCGCTGGCGAAAATATTAAGGTTCTGTTAACGCCGGGGCATACCATGGGGTCCATCTGCCTGCTGGCTGATAATTTCATGCTTACCGGCGACACACTTTTTGCCGGTTCCATGGGAAGAACCGATCTTGGAGGCGATGAAAAAACCATGATGAAAACCTTGGTCAGGCTTGCTGAAACAGTCCCCGACGAAACTGTTTTATACCCCGGCCATGGGCCCAGAACCACCATGGGTAAAGAAAAAAGGACCAACCCTTTTCTTCTTCAGGCTATGAATACCTAGCTTTCAAAACTGATAATCATAGAATTTTCTTCAGTATTAATTTGCCTTTAACAGTTTGAAGCTGGCCTACTTTAACAGTTGGTTGGTGAGCGTTCGCTTTTTGCCATTTTTCATCCTTGGCATGCTTAAATAAGGAATTTATTTGGTAGTTTGGTTTGCAGGTGATCTACCAAAACCAC
>CAZSLZ010000136.1:0-8367 GCA_964607865.1 uncultured bacterium | reverse complement strand
ACCCAGGCGCGCTCAACCTTTAACCGGGAGAAAAGAAAAGAGTTATATCATGAAATCCAACGTTTGATTTCCGAAGACGCCCCCTATGTATTCCTGTGGAACCAGGAAGCTGTGGTGGGGGTGAATAAAAGGGTAAAAGGGGTCCCTGAGCCTTCTTCTATAGGTATCCTGTATGATATAGAAAAGATCTGGCTTGAAAAGCCACATAAATAAAAAGACAAAAAAACCAATAATTGAATATAAATTATATTAGAAGGGGGGTAATTTCTTGTTAGCCAGGTTATTATGAGTTTAGGGGCTGTAAAAAAGAAGAAGGGGAGAAAATAATGAAATGAACAATTGCTTTAATATTCATTTTACTTTTTGCATCAATATTGATTTTTCAGGGTTGCAGCAACAGTTCCACAACCAGCGCAGATCCGGCAGCCTCGCCCACGCCCAGCCCAACCCCAAGCTGCACTCTTACACCTTCGCCAACTCCTTCACCCACCATAACACCGGCAATAGATGGTGAATGGACTGTGGAAGACGGCAACGTAATGTCCAATGTAACCTCTAATTACACCTTAAGGCTTGATGACGGAAGTTATCTTACTTTCAAAGCTGGGGTTAAAACTGCCACTTCCGAAGACGGACGGACTTTTACCAATTTTACTACCATAATTGACAACGAAAAAATAATCATGTTATACTAATTTATGTAATTGTAATTTTAATGAGGTGATTTTTTGATGAATAAGAAAGGGTTTACTTTAATTGAATTGATGATTGTAATAGCTATTATTTCAATCCTGGCTTCCATCATTATTCCCAATATAACCAGGGCAAGGCAACAAGCTGGCATTGCTGCCTGTAAGGCAAATTTAAGAAGTCTGATGACTGCCATAACCATGTACTCTGCAGATCATCCCGGCGTGGGTTGGAATGAAAGCCATGGCGGTTCTGATTTTGCTCCAGGGGACTCCCCCTTATATCCCGATTATATAGGTTCCTTGCCTACGTGTCCCGCCACTGGCAGATCCGATACATACATTGTTGATTACAGGCTCTCCACTGGTGGTGACAGTCGTCTTTGGATAGTTGCAGCATGCCAGCATTACGGAGCCCATGGCGATGTGATATCCCCCAGTGGAGATGTAACCAATAATTGTTTTTCTATTTTCTGTGATAATTATAAATATAATCCCGATTCTGACGGGGAATGGTGTTACAATTAACCAGACTTTTCCATCCATTCCAAAACCAGCCTTGGGTTATCCAGAAACGGCCGGCTCATAGCTATTGCCTTTATTTTTGTTTCTTTCAGAATATTTTCTGCTGTTTGCGGGTTTCGGATACCCCCCACAAGGATGACCGGAATTCCTAATTCGTTGCTTATTTTTTTTGCTTCCTCTAAAAAATAAGCTTCATCTTTTTTATCTTTTACCGGCCGGCAGGCTCCTTTTTCTTCCGGGGTATCCCCTATGCCTCCTGATATCTCCAATCCATCCAGCCCTGCTTTTTCTGCCATTTCTGCTATTTCACCGGCTTCTTCCACAGTAAGCCCTTCTTCAATGAAGTCACTGCAGTTCATTTTGGCAAACAGGGGATAATCTTCTCCTGTTTTTTGCCTGCATTCTTTTATTATTTCAATAAAAAACCTGGCCCTGGAAGAAAGGCTTCCTCCCCAGAAATCGTTTCGCCGGTTGGTGTAGGGTGAGAGAAACTGGCTTATGAGGAAGCCATGGGCGGCATGAATTTGCACCGCATCAAAGCCTGCTCTTTTGCCTCTGAGGGCAGCCTGGGCAAAATCTTCAATAATCTGTTCAATTTCCCTTTCCTGAAGGACCCTGGGTGGCTCTCCCTTGAAAGGAACGTTTGAGGGCGCCATGGGAATGCCTGCATCTGGGCTGACCTGCCTGCCGCCATGAACTATTTGCAGGGCGATCCTGCCCAGCGAATTTTCAGAATGGAATTCCTGGCATAACTTTTTCAAACCGGGTATCTTGACATCTTCATGAACCCCCAGCTGGTTTGTGTTGCATCTGCCCGCCTTGTTGACGTAGGCGTACCCGGTTACCACCAGCCCGATTTTTCCTTGCCCAAGTTTCTTATACGTTTCAATCAATTCATCTGTGGCTCTGCCCTGTTCGTCGGCAAGCCTCTCGGAAGTTGCGGAACGGACAATGCGGTTATTTACCTGTATCTTTCCCAGATTGAATGGTTGAAATAAAATGTTGGTTTTTTCCATAATTACACCCCCTCTTGAATTATTTATTTCTCAAGGGTTTCTTCCTTCATGTATTAGTAAATAAAGAATATCAATTTAAGTACCTCTATATCTTTTCTGTTCTGGCTGAAATATTTCTCTGTCTGTTGGCTTCTTAAGGTATGGATATTTTTATAATTGAAACTAATTTAGTCTATGAAACTATATACAAAGAAGGATTTTATAAAAAAGTAAGCAAATATTTTCATTAATCCTGTATTGTATTGTGTTTTCTGCTAAAAAAGAAAGAAAAGGATGAGTGCCTTAAATGCGAAAGATGAGAGTTGACAAGCTGGGAATTGATTTATTATCACATGACCCGGTTGTTATTTTAAAAGATGTTGAGGGAAAAAGGTTTTTGCCCATTCTAATAGGGCCATTTGAAGCCACTGCTATAGCTCTGGCCCTGGAAGGAACCCATGTGCCCCGGCCGTTATCACATGATCTTATGAAGTCCATGATAGAAGCTCTTAATGCCAAGGTTTTAAGAGTGGTAATTCATGATATTCATGAAAATACATTTTATGCCAAAATTGTTATTGAATCCAATGGAAAAAACCTGGAGATCGATGCCCGTCCGTCAGATAGTATTGCACTGGCATTGAGAACCAGCGCTCCGATTTTTGTATCGGAAAGAATTATTCTGGAAGAAACTGTGGTGGATCCCAAGGCTGAACACGATGTGAATAAGTTTAAAAGTTATATAGATAACCTGAAACCTGCAGATTTCTTAAAAGGGACAGTGGAAACCATTGAAGATGAAGAAATACCCGAATCGCCGGATTTCTTTAAAAATATGCCGACTCTGGAAGATATGGAGGAGTTGGACGAAGAAATTGACGAAGTAATTGAGGAAGAAGATAACGAAGACTGATAACAAGAAATAAAGGGAGGGCAAAACCTCCCTTAAAAATTATTTTTTGGGGGTAGAAATGAAAAAACAACCGATAAAAGTATCCTTTTTAATTCTCACAGCTATTTTCTTTATGACCTCGGTTTGCTGGGCTCAATCTGTGCCCTTCGACAAAAATACCGAGGTTTTTTACGAGGTAAACCTTTCTTTTGAAGACATTAATAACATTTTGACCGACTCATATAAACGTTTTCAAAAAATTGAACCTTTAAGGCCTTATTTTGACCGATTTGAAAACGAATATGAATTTGATGTCAGCAAAGAAATCGTCCCTTGGCTTGGAAATAAAGTTATGTTTGGAATCATGGGGGAAGGCAGTAAGTCAACCCTCCGGCAACAGATTATTGAAATTATGGAGTATAAAAAAGCTGTGAATGATTTGAAACAGACAGTTTCTGATATCAATGAGATTAACTATTCTGTAAGCGATGCCCTGGTTGAAAATAACGAGCTTCCCCCGGCATCACAGGTTATTCCCGATTACATGACCCCTCCCAGGGGAGGAAAATATGTTTACAGAAGGCTGCCCGAGAACCGTTATGAAATAACAGTTCCCGAAGGCCAGTTCAAGGATCTTGGTTTGGAAGGCCAGGCACCTGTTTATATCGGCGACGAAGGTATGCAGAAGGACGAGCCGGCTGTTAAAAAATCCTATGAACTCAAGAACTTTCTGTTGGCAATTTCTGTGAAAGATTCCACCTTGGCGCGGAATTTCTTTAATAAACTGGAAGAAAAAATGGGCCGGAATGAAGTGACTTTCAAAAAAGTTGCCTATGGAATGGAATTACTGAAAGTCAGCCCGGATTTCTCATATACTTTCATTGAAAATTATGTAATGATTTCCGATAATCCCGAAATTCTGAAAAAGGGAATTTCAGCTTTTAAAAATGAGAAAAAATCCGTCCTTGCAAATGAAGTTTACAGGGACTTCGTTTCCAGCGCCCCTGTTTTTCAAAGCAATAAAGAGAAATTATTTGTGAACCTGGATCGTATAGGTGTGAACTCACAACTTTTTGAAATGAAAAAAGGCAATAAAAATGTGAAGAGTTTCCTGGATGCCCTTTATTATCTTGGATATGCCACCGGAATAGAAAAAGACGGTATCGAGGGAAGCCTGATTCTGTCATTGAACCCAGATAAAAAAGTGCCGGTTATGAACACTTTCAGCCAGAAGCAAACCATCTCTTCAGAAGCTATCATGGAAAGGGTGCCCGCCGGGCTTCCCATGCTTCAATATTATTCTCTGGGCAACGTATGGGGTTTTATCCAAGCTATTGCTGAAGAGGATGAAATGTTTGCTCAGAACTTCAACCAGGTTAACAGTATGATTGGAATGGGCCTGAATATGGATATGCAGGAGCAGATTCTTCCCGCTATTGGCGGCCAGCTTACCGTGACTTACAAGGCCCGGGATTTCCTGCTGGCAGCCATAATAGATGTGGCTCGGGGTAACAGGGATGTTCTGAAAAACATTCCTGAAACTATGGATCCAATGAAACTAAGTCCCAGATATTTCAATAAATCACTTACAATGAAAAATGTTCCTATAACTTTGTTCTTTATGGTGGAAGACAGGGAAGTTGTGGAAGGCCTGCTGGAAAGAATGGTTGGTGATAAGGAGTTAACCAAAGAGTACTATAAGGATTGGGTAATCTACCACTTTGGAAGCACTTCTTACTGCCTTACCGATGAAATACTGGTTCTTCACACCACAAAATATGATGTAATGGTTAAGGAATACCTGGACAAAATGCTGGTTAAAAGAGAACGTCTGGCGGAAACCACCCACTACAGAGATTTTAAGGAAAAAATCCTGGGAAGGCCCATCGCCATCCAATATCAGAATACCGAATGGTCAGCTTCCATGGCTAAAGGTTTCCTGCTGTTCTTCCTGCCGGAATTTTCGGACTATGCCGACATGCTGGCAGATTATGACGAAACCTGGTCAGCTTTTTCCGTGGCACCCGACGCTTTTGTAACAACTTTTAAAATGTATAAGAATAAGGAGGAAAAGAAATAAATGAAATATCAGGCAGATATAGGAGTTTTTGGAGGCTCAGGCTTTTACAGTTTTCTGGATAACGTCCAGGAAGTAAAAATAGATACCCCTTACGGCGCCCCCAGCGATAATATCGCTCTTGCCACCCTCGGAGATAAAAAAGTAGCATTTTTGCCCCGCCATGCTAAATCCCATTCTTTACCTCCTCATATGATACCTTACAGGGCGAACCTGTGGGCGATGAAGTCATTGGGAGTAAAACGGATTATTGGCCCCTGCGCCGCAGGTTCACTGAAAAAAGAAGTGGAACCAGGGCATTTTGTCCTTTGCGATCAGTTTGTTGATAGAACCAAGGGGCGAATCGATACCTTCTATGATGGGCCCACAACCACTCATGTAAGCCCTGCTGACCCTTACTGCCCCCAGCTGAGAAAAGTGGCGCATAAAATCGGTAAGGATCTGGGTATAACTATTCATAAAACCGGGACCATGGTAGTTATTCAGGGCCCCCGCTTCTCTACCAGGGCGGAATCTAAATGGTTTGCCCAGATGGGTTGGTCGGTAATTAACATGACCGGCTATCCTGAAGCTTACCTTGCCAGGGAATTGGAAATGTGTTATGTGAATATTTCTCTGATTACCGATTATGATGTGGGCCTGGAAGGCGAGGATATTCCTCCGGTGAGTCATGAGGCGGTCTGCAGAATATTTGAGGAAAACAATGAAAAGGTAAAAAAACTGCTTCTGGAAATTATTAAAAATATGCCCGAAGATTATACCTGCAAATGCTCTGAAGCTTTGAAAACTGCAAGGATAGAATAAAAACAGTTAAAAAAAAGAGCTTCCGTTACGGAAGCTCTTTTCTATATTGTCTTATTGTTGTTCAGTCTTATCTATGACCTGGAATACCACTGATTCTCCCAGCACTATCTCATCACCGGGGTAAAATGGCGCAGCATCCCTGGGCTTAACCCGCCGGCCGTTGACCAGAATAGGTACATCGGATTCGTTTACCATATAAAATCTTTCTTTTTCTTTATCATACAATACCAGCCCCTGGGAACGAGATACTTTTTTCTCGAAGGACGACACCTGAATATCATTTATTCTGCCGTTTTTGGATCTTCTGCCCACTGTATTGTGGTGTTTTGTTATTTCAAATATCTTGTCCTTGTTTCTGCCCTGGGTGCATTTAAGGGCAATGTCTGTTTTAAGGGAACCGTCTCTTATGAAATCCTGTAAATTAAACAGGTCCAGGGGAACCGCCACCCTGTCGTAACTTTTCTGCTGTTCTCTTAATCGCTGTCTTCTTTCCCGTTCAGCCTGCTTTTTCTTCAGCACTTCAGGGTCAACGGGCAGGCGGTCTGTGGCAATAGCATCGGGTTTGCTGTCCTGGTTGGCAAAATTAATATAGACAAAAAATAACACCATTAAAACCAAGGGTAAAAATAAAAGATACATTACATTTCTGGGGGGCTGGTTCCCGGTGTCTTCTTCGCCCACAGCTCCGGTTTCTTTGTCTTTTGAGGGAGTTTCTGTAGCGGCAGCATCGGTGTCCGGGCTTGCTTCAGGTGCCGGGTTTGCTTCAGACGTTGGGCTTTCCTGGGCATGGCAGACCCGGCCCTTACTGTGTAAAAAATTACTTTTTGTGCTGATCGTGAGCAAGGCCAACAATAAAACTGAAATAAATAATATCGTAACAATTGTTGTTCTCTGTTTTTTACTCATCATTATTCACCTTATAATTATGATTTGTTATTACTTTCTTCCTGAAAAATAAGTTATCCTTTTCCTTGTCTATAACTATCAAAAAATTGATAGTTATAGAGGAATTTTCTCAGCTGTAATGAAGTTCCAGGTAAAGACATTGCAAGGAAGTGTTTTCATTTGTCGGGTAGATGGCTACTATTTATTACCAGTATAATTTTAATTTTTGTATCGGGATGTGTCCCCATAGAATAATTATTTATTGAGTATATAACCTGAGATTGGAATAAAGATTGGGACTGGGACATTAACTGCTGAAAGACTAATATCGTTTTACGGCACTCCAATTTTACCGGTTCAAGAAAGTTAAACGCCTGTTCACAAATTCAATTAAGCGTAGCACCTTTTGAACCGGATAAAATTCACAGTGAGAAGAAACGGTATCAACAATTATAACTGAAAACTGTAGGGTTAAGCAAAAAGGGCGTCTGTCAGGGCGTCTTTTTTGCTTTCACCCCTTTTGCCAACTCCTGTCCACTGGTTTATATAAATCAAGGCCAGGCTGCCTTCCTGCTGGATATAATCCGTCTTCAGGCTGTTAAATTCTGCCTCTTCATAAATATGGGTGGGTATTACAATGAAATAATCAATTTCGGGCTTGATTTGGCTTTCTATTTCATCCCAGCTGGTAAAGGTTTCCAGGGGCAGGCGGGTATAGTATAACAGGCTGTATTTTACTCCGAAATTTTTGTAGGTAATCAGCTGTTCGTTATTTTTCTTTAAAGTATTAATTGACGAAATTATTTTGATCTCGGGCCTTGCTTCCTTTACTACAGGAGAAAGAGTTAACAGGTAAATGTAAATCGATAAAGCTGTTAATACCAGGGCTATAAATGCGTTTCTGGTGTTTTTTTTCAGTCCGTAAAGAAGATAGAATATTGCTCCGGTTGCTGCTATAAAAGCCAGGGGAAGAGACGGAAGCTGAATTCTGCCATTGCTGTGGAAAAAGTTTTTCGAAAAAAACAGCCCAGAACACAATAGATAGAAGTGTCATGCCAGCTCTTATTGTGAAGGGATACGATATGATCTTTTCATACTTGTTACTGGTCAGGTTTTCATTTACAATCCAACCCAGCCTCAGAGCCAGCGCAGGGTATATAAACAGCAGGTAATTGGGAAGCTTGGTCTGCGCCTTGCTGAAAACAATAAATGTTGAAGTTGCCCAGAGAAACAGAAACCTTATTTTTTTATTTTTTAATTCCACCGGTGTACCGAGGGGAATATCTCCCAGGTTGGTAAAAAATAATAATACTCTATATTGCCAGTATCATTATATGTATAATTTCTTTTTATCTATTCAGTTTTTGCAATTCCAGCGATTCTATTATTTACTCTTTCACAGTTATTCTGCCTGAAAAACAGATTCAAGATCACTGATAAACATAAAAAATCAATGTAATTGTTCCGTTAAAAAAATTTAATGACAAACTGAGGTTGAGT
>CAZSLZ010000135.1:0-8430 GCA_964607865.1 uncultured bacterium | reverse complement strand
AGGGCATGGCTTCCAGCGCTGAAGGCTCAAATTTTGTTCAGATAAACGGCATAGATCCGGCGAAAGAACAGAATCTTTCCATAGTCAGGGAATACCTTACCAAAGGAGAGTTTCTGGCTGAAGATGACAACCGGGGAATTTACGTGGGTGAAGCCCTGGCTGAAAAATTAAAACTGGAACTGGGCAATAAAATTGTATTGATGACCAGGGATACCAACGCCGACATGTCGGGCATGGCCTTCAGAATCAAGGGGCTTGTTAAATCCCACTCCACAAGTTTCGATAAATCCAATGTTTACATTACACTGGGGGCAGCCCGGGATTTGCTGGTTCTGGAAAAAGGGGTTCACGAAATTGTTGTCCGCCTGGAAAACCAGTAAATTGTGGACCAGACCACAGCCGAAATAAACAATGTAATAGAGAACAAGAATATAATCGCTCAATCATGGAAAGAACTTTCTCCTTCTTTATGGGCCCAGGTCAAAATGTCAGGCCAGTTCAGCTGGATTCTGTTCCTGTTTGTTTTCGTTGCCATGGCTTTCGGTATAGTAAACTCCTTTTTAATGGAAATATTCGACAGGATCAAGGAGCTGGGAATAATGATGTCCCTGGGAACCCGGCCTTCAAATATCTTCCTGATGCTTATTTTTGAAGCCTTTTTCCTGGGAGTGGGAGGCTCAATTGTGGGAGGCATACTGGGAGTATTTCTGGTAAACGTTGTCTTTAAGAACCAGGTGGACTTCTCAATGTTTTCACAGGGAATGCAGTTCATGGGAATCGGAAATAAAATACCTCTTATTGTTTCTCCGGCGGAAATTGCACTTTGTATGATCAGCACAGCTCTGGTGGTTGTAATTGCAACTTTGTATCCCGCCATACGGGGAGCCATGTTTAAACCGGTGGAAGCTCTTCGCCATATATAATGAGAAAGGAAAAATAAAATGCCTTTATTGGACATAGAAGAAGTAAAAAAGACTTATAAGGTTGGTAAGATAGAAACTCCTGCGCTGCGGGGAGTTTCCACGAAAATAGAGGAAGGAGAATTCACCGCTGTGGTGGGGCCTTCAGGCTCGGGAAAAACTACCCTCATTAATATGATTGGGGGGCTGGACGTTCCCGATTCGGGCAGGATTATGCTGGCGGACGACGAGATCAGCGCCCTGGAACAGACCCAGTTATCGGATATAAGAAGAACGAAAATCGGTTTTATATTCCAGGCCTATAACTTGATTCCGGTGCTGTCGGCAGTGGAAAATGTTGAGTATGTGATGCTGCTTCAAGGGGTGCCGGAAAAAGAACGAAGAAAAAAAAGCGAGGAAATCCTGGAGGAAATCGGCCTGGGTGGCATGATTCACAAACGGCCTAACGAACTCAGCGGTGGGCAACAACAAAGGGTGGCTGTGGCAAGAGCCATTGTTTCTCACCCCGAGCTTGTCCTGGCAGATGAACCCACTGCAAACCTGGACTCCAAAACCAGCGGAGAATTATTGGACCTGATGCGGAGGCTGAATAAGGAAAAGAACATTACCTTTATTTTTTCGACCCACGATAAGCTGGTGATGGAACGGGCCCGGAGGATAATAACTCTCAAGGATGGCATGATAAGCGATGACCATATTAAAAATGATAAGCAGAAAGATTAAAATCTGTTTTTTGCTTGCTGCTCTTTTTGTTTTTTTTGCAACCCAAATTGCGCCGGCAAAAGTCATATATAAGGATGATCTTTATAAATTAAGTTTGCAGGGTTACGGTATGGCCTTATGGTCATTTCTGTCGGGCGGGCCTGGAAATGATTATACTTTGAACACAAACCGTTTGCGGTTGGAAACCAAAACCTTTTATAAAGACAGGTTGAGCCTGCATCTTACTTATGATCTGGAAGTCTTTACCGGCAACCTGGTTTCATCGCCATTCTGGAACCAATTGATGAGTTACCGTGATTCCAACTACTGGGATACATCCTATGGCACCCATATATCCGATGCAGTTTTTCTGAACCATAATTTATACAGGGCTTACGTAAACTGGGAGCCCCGATTCGGCAGCCTGACCGTAGGTAAACAGCGTGTAGACTGGGGGGTAATGCGTTACTGGCGGCCAACAGATATTTTCAACCCCGAAAGCCCACTCCAGATTGATGCCGGGGAACGCCCCGGAGTAGATGCCATCTATTTTAAACCCCAGTTTTCCTTCACCTCCAGTATGGATACAATTTATGCCCCTTCCCATAACAGAAATATGGATTCCATAGCGGGAAAATATAATTTTCTGATGGGTGATTACGATTGTTCGGTACTGGCAGGAAAAGTAAGAAACCACAATGTGGCGGGGTTTACCTTCGACGGCTACATCGGCGACGGCGGTTTGCGGGGAGAAGTCATTAGAATTGAGCCTCCTTTTCAACCGGCTTATTATCAATGGGCGATAGGAAGCGATTACAGTTTCCCTAATATGTTGACCCTGACCGGGGAATATTTTTATAACGGAGGTGCTGGGCAGGCTCCGGCAGACCTGTTCACCCCCAGCCCCGGTTTTCTGCAGACCCGGCAGAAACAACTGGTTTCATTGGGTGCCAATTACCAGTTAACACCTCTTATAACATCAACTCTTTTCACCACTTACGACATTGAGGGAAAATCTGTGGCGATATCGCCATCCATTCAGTATAATTATTCCCAGAATGCTGATCTTACCCTGGGGGCAACCATAATGGGAGGCAAATCCGGCGGAGAATTTTCTCCTGATATAAACCCAAATGTTATATACATGCAAACCAAAATTTATTTCTGATTTTTTCTGATAATCTATTCTGTCATTTTCCTTTCTTACACAGGGTATTTTCCTTCACTGTAAAAAATAATCATTAGCTTGCAATTTGCTTAATATATCAATCAGGAGGCACTTCATGGCCACAATCACAAAAAATTATCATTTATCTCATTTCGGAGGAGTTAAATCCTCGGATTCAAATATATTTCATGAACTGGCTCATCCCCAGATCCGCGAAATGATTACCGAACAGACTTACCCCGACTCCAATTTTGCCAATATGCCCTTTACTTTAATCTTGGAAGATGAGCCCGACTTTGAAACCCTGGAAAAAGCGATTAACTTTTTTATTGAAAAAAATGACAGCTTGAGAATTCAATTTACACAAAAAGATTATAATTACAAACAGTATATTGCTGAGTACCAGCCCCTGAAACTGGATTTTCTTGATTTTTCAAGTGAATTTGCCAGAGAGAGGTTTAACAAATGGCTGGAGCAACAGGTTAAAAAACCTTTCACCCTACTGGACAAGCCTCTTACTATTTTGCCCTTCTAAAAACCGGTGAAAAAGAAGGCGGTTTCTTCTTTAACCTTCATCATCTCATAGGCGACGGCTGGGCAGTAAGCCTCACCCTTTCCACCATAATCGAGTACTATAAATTATTGAAAAGCGGAAAGGAAATTGACAGAAAAAAGAAACCTTCTTACATAGAATATATTCATAACGAAAAGGAATACTTAAATTCACCCCAGTTCAAACTGGATAAGGAATTCTGGAACGACAAATTCAGTTCATTGCCACCCCAGATGGAACTTCCCTTTGCCAAAACCAGACAATGTAATATTGAATCCCGAACCCTTTCTTACAGTTTTGACACCGATACGGCAAAACAGATTGCCACATATTGCAGGGAAAACAAACTGAGTTTCTTTAAACTGGCTATGGGTGCGGTATATGCATATTTCGCCCGCACCAGAGAAGAAAAAGACGTAACCCTGGGAATACTAAACCACAACCGCACCACCGAGAGAGAAAAAGAAATGGTGGGAATGTTTGTAAATGCCCTGCCCCTGCGGCTGCAGTTAGATCTGGAGGAAACTTTTGGCCAGCTTTCAAAAAGGGCTAACAATGAACTGAGATTTATCCTGAAAAATCATGCCCGTTACCCCTTCGATATTCTTGCTAATGACTTGCGGGCAAGACACAGCCAGGTTCCTAATTTATTGAACATAATTCTGGTGGGCCTGGATTTCACCTGCCCCGGCGCAAAAATGCATTACCATCATCCCGGCGCTGAACAGCCGCCATATCAGATGATTGTAAATGTCATTACCAAAGCTGCCGACTACAGCCAGCTGGAATTCCTGTTCAATTACCCAAAAGGCATGTTTGATACCGAAACCGTAGAACGTTTCTGCGGAAACCTGGTTACCCTGGTCAAAGACATTGTCAATAACCCGCAAAAAAAGATTCATCAGCTTGAATTGCTGTCAGGCAGTGAAAAGGAAATGGTTCTGGAGCGGTTCAACAAAACCGATAACCCCCTGCCTCAGGGCAAAACCCTGCTGGATATTTACGCAGAAAAAGTTAAAAATATCGCCGGCCGGACAGCTGTGGTTTTTGAAGGCCAGAAATTAACCTATGAAGAACTGGACAGAAAATCGGATCAACTTGCTGTTCATTTAATAAACCAGGGTGTAAAACCCGGGCAGATTGTGGGTATAATGCTGGAGACATCTGCGGAAATGATCTGGGGCCCCCTGTCGATACTCAAAGCAGGAGCAGCTTTTCTGCCTGTTGACGCGGGTTACAGCGATGAAAGAATTTCGTTTATGCTGGAAGACAGCGAGGCGCCGGTTCTTATCGGCCAGAAATCGGTGCTGGAGAAAGTTACCGGTTTCAAAGGCAGGAAAGTTGACATTGAAGACGGGGCTATCTACCAGGGTTCATCAAAACCCAGTGTCAGGGCCCGCCCCGATGATCTGGCATATATAATTTACACATCGGGCTCCACGGGTAAACCCAAGGGGGTTCTCATTGAACATTTATCTTTATTGGATATGTGTTTATGGCAGATTGACAGCCAGAATCTTACCTCTGACGACAAAACATCGAAATTTGCAGGTTTCGGTTTTGATGTGAGCCAGGGAGAAATTTTCCCCGCTCTGATGGCAGGTTGTGAAATACATGTAATTCCCGATGAAACCAAACTGTCACCCAGGCATCTTAATGAATATTTTGAAGCTAACGGTATAACTGCAAGTTTTCTGCCTACCCAGTTTTTCGAACAATTTATGGACATGACCAATAATAAATCTCTCAGGGTTGTGGATACAGGCGGTGAAAAACTGAAGCATTTCATAAAACGCAATTATCAGTTAATTAATAAATACGGCCCTACCGAGAACACCATATATTCAACAAGTTTTGTGGTTGACAAGGAATACAGTAATATCCCCATAGGAAAGCCGGTCTATAACTGCAAAGCTTATATACTTGATAAGTATGATAACCTTTGTCCCATCGGGGTTCCCGGCGAGCTCTGTTTTTCGGCAACAGGCCTTGCCCGGGGTTATTTGAAAAGGCCTGAAAAAACCGCATCGAGTTTTGTGGAAAACCCCTTTACAGGTGAAAGAATGTATCGCACCGGAGATCTGGCACGCTGGTTGCCCGATGGCAATATTGAATTTCTGGGCAGGCTTGATTTTCAGGTAAAAATCCGGGGTTTCCGTATCGAATTAGGCGAAATCGAACAGCAGATGCTGGCTCATCCTGATATTTCCGAAGTGGTGGTTATGGGCAGAAAAGACAACTTCGATAACATGTACCTGGTGGGTTATTTTGTGGCAGGCAAAAAACTGTCCAGGGAGCAACTGGCAAAATTCTTATCGAAGGAATTGCCCGAATACATGACCCCTCAATTCTTCATTCAGCTTGACACAATGCCTCTCACACCTAATGGAAAAGTTGACCGGAAGGCTTTGCCCGAGCCTGAATTGGAACGGGAAATTGTGGAGCCGGTAAACTCCACCGAGAGCAAACTTGTAAGTATCTGGAAAGATATACTTCAATTGTCCCAGGTGAGTACTGAAGACGACTTTTTCGCCATAGGCGGCCATTCATTAAAGGCTGTCAATTTGCAGGCAAAAATAGAGAAAATTTTTGGGGTAGAAGTAACTTTCAACCAGATCTTCAAAAATACCACAATAAAAGAACTGGCTAAAGTTATAAAATCAGCCCGCAAGGTAGATATAACCAGTATAGAAAAAGCGCCTCAGAAAGAATATTACCCGCTGACCCCTGCCCAGAAACGTTTATTCATTATTGAACAGATGTCAGGTGTGGGCACTACCTATAATGTTCCCTTAATTCTGGAAATTGACGGCGAGCTTGATAAGAAAAGGTTTATCGACGCCTTCGATAAACTGGTTCAACGCCACGAAATATTAAGAACCGGTTTTGAAGTCGTAAATGGCGAGCCGGTTCAAAGAGTTTTTAAAAAAGTGAAATACAGGAAAAATTACCGTGAAATTGACGAGGAGCATATTGACGATGTTATTCTGGATTTCGTCCGCCCCTTTGATATGAAGGAAAAACCTCTTTTCAGAATTGAACTGTTAAAAACCGGGTATCAGAAACACGTGTTTGTAATGGATATTCATCATACAATTTTTGACGGAAGTTCAATGGTGGTGTATGTAAAAGAATTGGCGGAATTATACGAGGGTAATGACCTGCCCGAACTGGCGGTTCAATATAAGGATTTCGCTGTATGGCAGAATAAACTGTTGAATTCTGTCACCATAGAGGAACAGGAAAAATTCTGGCTGGAAAAATTTTCCGGCGATGTCCCAATTCTGGACCTGCCCACGGATTACCCCCGCCCCACTGAGATGGAACATCAGGGAGATCGGATCAATTACAAATTAACTGAAGAATTAACCGATACTGTTAAACAGATCGCCAGAAAAACCGGCACTACACCTTTTATGGTTATGTTCTCGGCATATAATATTCTGCTGGCTAAATATTCCTCCCAGGAAGAAATAGTGGTGGGAATCGGCAATGCAGGGCGAAACAAGGCAGAACTACAAAACTTGATAGGAATGTTTGTAAACACTCTTCCTATGCGAAGTTTTCCCACCGATTCCAGAACCTTTGCCGAATTTCTGAACTTAACAAAGAAAAATGTACTGGAGACTTTCGAAAATCAGGATTACCCCTTTGATACTCTGATACAGAAACTGAATATCAAGCGGGATTCCAGTAGAAATCCTCTCTTTGATGTAGCATTTGTTATGCAGACCATGGGTTTCCCCCATATGAAAACCGGCGAAATTGAGATCAAACCCAGAGAATTCGGCCATGATACCGCTCATGTAGATCTGATGCTGGAAATTGTTGAAGATGAAAATCGTTTTATAACCAACTGGGAATTCAGAACCAGATTATTCAAGAAATCCACCATAGAAAATATGGCCCGGCATTTTGAGAACCTGTTGAAAGATGTGGCAGGCGAACTTGATAAGAAAATCAGTTCTGTTAATATTTTGTCATCCGAGGAAGAAGACCAGCTTCTGAACGATTTTAACCGGACTGATGCCGACTGGCCCAGGGATAAAACCGTTCATCAGATTTTTGAGGAAATGGCGGAAAAATATCCTTCCAATATTGCAGTTATATTCCACGGCAAGGAAATGACCTATAAGGAGCTTAATGAAAGAGCCAACCAGCTGGCGCGGTTTTTAAGAAAGAAGGGGGTAAAGCCAGATACTTTCGTAGGCCTGATGGTGGAAAAATCTCTGGATATGATTGTGGGTATTATCGCCATAATGAAAGCCGGCGGGTGTTATCTGCCTATCAAACCAAGTTTTCCACAGGACCGGACCAATTATATGCTGGAAAACAGTGAAGCCCCCCTGCTTCTTACAACCCCGGATCTTTTCCATATTGCCAAAGATTATAAAGGCGAACTCATCGATTTCACCGATGAAAAAATCTATACCGGCGATAATTCAAACCTGAAAAATGTAAATGACCCCAAAGATATGATTTATATCATTTATACCTCAGGATCCACAGGAAAACCCAAGGGGGTTATGCTTCAACACAAAAATGTGGTGCGACTTTTTCATAACAGCAAAATGCCCTATGATTTCAATGAAAACGATGTGTTTTCAATGTTCCATTCCTTCTGTTTTGATTTCTCGGTGTGGGAAATGTACGGCGCGCTGCTTTACGGCGGTAAAATCGTCATGATTCCCAGGGAACTGGCAGTTAACCCCTCCGACTTTCTTAAAGTACTGAAGAAATATAAGGTTACCGTGTTGAGCCAGACCCCCGGAGCTTTTTATAATCTGATAGAAGAAGATTTGAAGGCCGATGACCACGATCTGGCAATTCGGTATGTTACTTTTGGCGGTGAAGAGTTAAAGCCCGCCATGTTGAAAAAATGGCACGAAAAATATCCTGAAACCAAACTGATAAACATGTATGGCATAACTGAAACCACGGTTCATGTTACCTTCAAGGAGATCACTACCGCTGACATTGAAAGAAAAATAAGCAACATCGGGGTTCCCATACCTACCCTGAGAACTTACATAATGAACAGAAACCTCCAGTTGAATCCCATTGGAGTTCCCGGTGAAATTTGTGTT